>JAEDNL010000003.1 GCA_016302505.1 Bacilli bacterium | reverse complement strand
TATTGCTAAAACTAATAATATAATTACAATAAATAATATAGTTAATTCTAACTTAAAATTTACATCCAATAAATTAATAATTTTCATAATATCACCCAAAATAATTATACTAAAAATATATAATATCTTCAACATTATACGTATGTACAAATAATTAAAATATGTTAGAATTATATTAGAGGTGTAATATGAAAAAGATTAATGAACAAACATTATCAAATATTAAAATTGATAATAATAAAATAACAATAATTATTAATTTAATTTTTTCTATTTTGGAAATAATAGGAGGAATTTTAACAAATAGTATATCTTTAATTTCGGGTGCAATACATGATATTGGAGATTCTATATCATTATGTATTGAAAATTTATTTAACAAAAAAAGTAAAAGAAAGTCAAATAATAACTATAGTTTTGGTTATGTAAGATATAAAGTAATTGGAAATTTTTTCACTGCTATAATATTATTTTTATGTTTTATTGCTATAATTTATTTTTCTATAAATAGAATTAAAAATCCATTAGATGTCAATTATGACGCTATGATTATATTTTCAATTTTTGGTATTTTAATTAATGCTTATGTAGCATATAAAACAAAAGAAGAAAATAAAAATAACATTATTGATATATTTGGTTGGATTATAGTATTATTTGGAAGTATCTTGATAAGAG
Organism: Bacilli bacterium; assembly: GCA_016302505.1. Lineage (GTDB taxonomy): Bacteria > Bacillota_I > Bacilli_A > RF39 > UBA660 > CAG-1000. Next base: position 57,195 of record JAEDNL010000003.1, on the reverse strand, counting down.
TATTAAGTAATTCAATTATAGATCCAATAGTTTCTTTACTTATTGCTTTATTTATTTTATATCAAGTTTATAGATATATATATATAATATTTATTACCATTATGGAAAAAGTACCAAATAATTTAAATATTGATAGTATCCAAACTGATTTACTTAAAGAAAACAATATGATAAAAGAATTTAATAATACTAATATATGGGCCCTAGATGAAAAAAATATATATTTTACAACTCATATATTTTTAAAAGAAACTTTAGATGAAGAAAATCTAATCAATTTAAAAAATAATATTAAAGATTACTTAAAAAAATTAAATATTACTCACATCACATTAGAATTTATATATAATAATGAAATTAAACGTAAAACCAATCAATAATGATTGGTTTTCTTTTTTTATTAAATAAAAAATGTTATAATTAAAATAGTTATAATAAAGGAGTATAATTATGAATACGAATTATGATATTGTTGTTCTTGGTGCTGGGAATGCTGGTTTAATTGCGGCATTAAAATCATCAAAAGAAGGTAAAAAAGTTTTATTAATAGATAATAATAGTATACCAGGTGGTATAGCTACTAGTACAATAAAAGGACAATTTGAATTTGAAAATTCTTTACATAAATTAACTGGAATGGGAAATGATGATAATAAAGGTATTGTTAGAAAAATATTTGATGAATTTGAAATCAATGATAAAATTGAATGGATAAAATTAACTGAAGGATATAAGTTAATTAAGATAGGTAATCCTAAAGAAGAATATATTATACCATTAGGTTTAGATGAATTTATCAAAAAAATGGAAGAATACGAACCTAATTCTAAAGATAAATTATCTGAATTTTTTGAACTATCAAAAGAAATATATGCTGCAATGAATTACATATATGAAATAAAAGAAATAGATTATGATTATTTAAAGAAAACATATCCTAATTTTGTAAATATAGCATCATATCCACTTGATACAATATTAAAAAAATTAAAACTACCGACTCTATTAGAACAAATAATAACTTCATATTGGATAAATTTCGGAACCTCATCAATGAACTTAAACTCTGCTCATTATATATCAGAGTTTTATAAATTTATTGCCTTTGGTGCAGTAATCCCAAAAAATAGAAGTTTTGAAATCTCATCAACTATAGAAAAATTAATAAGAGATTCTGGAGCTGATATATGGTTTAATGAAGAAATCATTAAAATTAATATAGAAAATAATCAAGTTAAAAGTGTATTAACTAAAAGCGGAAAAACAATTTATACTAATCATTTAATATGTAATACATCACTAAACAATATATGTGGTAAATTAATAGATTATAATTTGATTCCTAAAAATATGATTAAGCTCACTAATACAAGAAAACTAGGCTTAAGAGTATTTAATTTAAGTTTAGGGCTAAACAAAACAGCAAATGAAATAGGAATTAAAAACTATATGTATTATATATACAATTCACTTGATAGTAATATTGAACTTGAAAATATTAAAAAAATTGATAATTATACTATGATAATAACATGTCTTAATGTAATAAATCCAGAAGCTTCAAAGGAAGGAACATGTATATTAAACGCAACACTTTATTATTCAGGAGATTGCTATGATAAAATTTTCAATGATACAAATTATTTAAAATTAGAAGAGAAAATCCAAAATAAAATAATTGATGAAATAGAAAATGCTTTAGAAATTAATATAAAAGAATTTATTGAAGAATTTAATTTTAATACTCCTATTTCTTATTCAAAATATAATAATGCAAATGATGGATGCATATATGGATATTTGGAATCTAATAATGATTCTATTTTATCAAGAATATTAAATAAAAATGAAGAAAGTCTAATAAATGGTCTTAAAATTTGTGGTTCAACATCATACTATGGACATAGTTTCGAATCAACTTATAAAAATGGTTACGAAGTAGCAATAGATACATTAAAAGATATTGAGAAAGGAGAATAATATGAAAGAACTAAAAATATCATCTTTTCCACCTAATAATGATTTTAAAAAATTCAAAAATATTAAATCAAATAGACAAAAAATAATTGATAGAACTTCGGAATCTAAAATAAATAATAATTATCAAATGAATATAATTGCTAATAAAACATATCCAGATAATTTACAACTAGTAATTAAAAATATTATAGAAGAAACTAATGATATTAAAACATACTATTTAGCCAATTTAAACGGAAATACATTACCAATATTTAAAGCAGGTCAATATATTACATTATTATTTGATATAAATAATATGCATTTTTCAAGACCATATTTTCTTTCTAGTTCACCAAATGACGCTATCAATAATGTTTATAGAATATCTGTTAAAAAAAGAGATAATGGTATTATATCAAATTATATATATGATAATTTAAAAATAAATGATACTATTAATTGTTTAAATGCAAGTGGAGACTTTAATTTATCAATTATCAGAGATAAAAAACAAATAGTTGGAATATGTCATGATATTGGAATTTGTCCAATGATATCCTTCGCACGAGGTATATATGAAAAAAATATAGATAAATTATTAACTGTTTTTTATGTAGTAAAAAATATTGATTCTGTTATTTATAAAAATGAACTTAATGAATTAGCTAAAAATCCAAATATAAAAGTTGTTATAGTTGATAAAAGTAAAAACCAAAAAATTGACATATCTCTTATAAAAAGTTATGTAACCAGCAAATTTACAGTATTTTCATGTGGTAATAGAGAATTTATTAATGATATTAAAAAAGAATTATCTTCTATTAATTTAGATGCAAAAGATTTTAGGTATGAAATAGTAAATTCTATAGTAGAGGAAGATGATATAATTAATGAAGAAGTAAATATAACAAATACTGAAAATGAAGCCCAAAACATTACAGAAGAAACTAAAGAAGATGAAAACAATGTCGAACAAATAATCAAAGAAGAAGAAAAAATTAATGAATATAATATAAAAGTATTTACTCATGATAATGAATATAACATTAAATGTTTAGAGAATGAAACAATTTTATCAGCACTCGAAAAAAACAATATTAAAGCAAGAAGTAAATGTAGAAATGGTAAATGTGGGTATTGTAGAACATTACTTATATGGGGAAATATTAAAATAGATGAAGAATTAGATAATAGAAGAAATACTGATATTAAAAATAATTATTTACATCCATGTATATGCTATCCAACAAGTGATATAACTATAAAAATTGATATTTAAAAACACTTATAACAAGTGTTTTTTAGTTTATAATATAAGTCATAAAATTTAAAACTGTCGCAAATAATAACCATAAAAAATAAGGTATATTAATATATAATATTTTTAAATTTATTTTATATAAATTAAACAACATAATAAGAACAACTATATCAAGCAATATAATCCATAAAAATGATATTAAAAATAATCCAAATTTAAAAAATAAAATAGGCCATATATAGTTAATTAATAGTTGTATCAAAAATATTTTTTTAACATACGATACATTAAAATTGATATCAAGAATATAATAAGTATAACCTAAAACACCATATAAAATAGTCCAAATAATTGGAAATACTATATCAGCAGGAGCTATACTTGACTTAATATAAAAAACATGATTTTTAATTATACATCCAATTATACTTCCTATTATTATAGGTATAATTATATAAATAATTTTCTTCCTATTCATATTAATATTATACATAATAATGACTAATATATTCCAAAAAAACTTTTTTTAATTTCATTTATCTCAGGATAGTTAATATTGTTAATTCTATTAACAAAAGCTTTTCTATTGTATTTAAGTTCTATCTTTTCTATGTTAATACCTTGTTTACTATCAATCACATAGTAAAAAGTTTTATCATCATAAACACAACCACTGCTTCCTATACAATATAATTTTTTATTATTTATTTCATCATATCTACCAGGATGAAAATGACCATAAAATATATAATCAGCATCTATATTATTAATAATTTGTTCATATTTATCGCTTTTATAAATACTTAAATGTTCATATGGATATATTTCATTTTTCAAAAAGAAATGAACAAATAAGAATTTCTTATTGTTAATAGAAAGTTCATAACTATTTTTATATTTTTTAAGCATATTAATATCTTGTTCATCAAGTGTTTTAATAAGCCAATCATTATGAGATACTTCACCTATAGACATATCTTTATCAATTTGTGAACCATCAATAATATAATGTTCATGGTTTCCTAAGATGAAAACATCAATTTCATTATTTAGGCATTTGAGACATTGCATAGAATCTGGCCCTATACTAACGGCATCACCTAAATATATTATTTTATCAATATTATTTTTTTTTATATGTTTTAATATTGCCATTAATGCTTGATAATTACCATGTATATCTGAAAAAACCGCTACTTTCATGTTATCACCATAATTATTTTATCACATCATTTAAAAAAAGTTATATCTTAGCTGTTATAAATATGTAAATTTAACAAAAAAAACTAACATTTCTGTTAGCTACTTTTATTATTGGAGCCTGTGAAGTTGTAGTTGAACAACCTTTAGACCAAAACTATATAATAAGTAATACTTACTAATTAAATTAATACTATCATATATTAATAATAATGTTAATACTTTTATATTAATTTAGTTCAATTATTTTCTATATAATAATTTGTTTATGATTATTTATATGATAATTCTAATATATGTTAAAATTTCAAATTTATGCTATAATAGAATTAATATCGTGGAGGTTTTATGAAGCAGGAAATATTAGATTTATATGATGATAATTTTAATTGTTTAAATAAGACAATTATAAGAAGAATAGATGAAATACCAGAAGGAACTAATATAATGGCTTCATATATACTAATTAAAAATAATAATATGTATTTGTTAGAACAATCTACTGAAAGAAATAATTTTAAGTGGTCAATCCCAGGAGGTCATAAATTATCTGGTGAAACAATTGAAGAAGGATTAGAAAGGGAATTAAAAGAGGAATTAAATATAACAAATATTAATTATGCTAAAATCGATACAATAAAATTTCCTTATGGAAAATATATTTTTAATGTTTTTATATCAAAAGATATTATTAATTTGAGTGATTTAAAATTTCAAGAAGAAGAAGTTATTCAAGTTAAGTGGTTTTCTAAAGAAGAAATTATAAAACTTATTGAAGAAGAAAAAATTTCAAGAGGATATGCTTTTATATTAAATAAGTATATGGATTAGGAGTAATTATATGATGAAAAAAAGAATGGGAATACAATTAGTAATTATAATATTTATTTTAATTGTATATTAATAAGAGGAAACAAATTGTGGAAAATTCAATTAAATTAGAAGATAAAAAATAATTAACAATCTTAAGTTAGAAATTATTAAAAAAGAAAATATGTTGGTGGATCTACTTAAAAAAAATGGAATTTGTTATAAAAATATAATTATATAACATGAAATAAACACATAAAAATGACAACGATTTAGTTGCCATTTTTATTTATTTTCAATCAATAATCTTTCTTTATTTATTTGGTTTTGTAATAATTCTAATTCTTTAATATTTTTATTATTTTTAAATGTTTCCATTAATTATCTTTTGTTAGTATTTCAAAAATCACATATAAACTCAATTTTTCTTCAAACTCTAATGATTTAGTAATAATATTAATCATAAAATTTGTCTTTTCTTAAACAAAAAAAATATCAACTTCATTTAAAAATTGATACTTTTCTATGTTAAGTTCAAACTATAAAAGTTAGAACAGATTTCCCATTGGAGGAGCCAGTCGGATTTGAACCGACGATAGAGGTGTTGCAGACCTTTGCCTTACCACTTGGCTATGGCTCCACGTACATATAATTTTATCAAATTATATGTATTATTTCAAGACTATTGTGTATTTTATACCTCTAATTGTTAAAATAATTTCTATTTTATTGGCATTTTCCACTTCTTTTGGAACTTCTATATATGAATACTTATCTGTGTCATATTCTACTTGTATTATATTCGATGCTACTTCTTTTGTTACACCATAAGTTCTATATCTTATAACCCCATAATATTTATAAAAATCACTAATATTTTTAATATATTTATTCATATATACATCTTTATCTAGTGTTATATTCGATTCTACTTTTAGAATAGTATTATTTCCATATGATATAGGTTTAACCACATAAGTATTTTTATAACACTTACCATTCAAACAATAATCATATTTTTCTTTAAATATTTCAGATATTTTATAATCACTTATTAATAAAGTACTATTGTTAAGAACTGTATTTGTTAGTTTAATCTCAGATGGTATTTGATATTTTCCAGTATCAACTGACTTCATTAAACTTTTTGGTTTTATAATTATATCTTTATATTCATTGTCTAAATTTCCAAATGAATTATCATCATAATTTTTAATCTTAAAAATATACTCATCTTGAATATTATCATTATTAATTTCAAATATAACAGTTCTTTCTACAACCTCTCCAGAATTTATAGTAAATGATAAAAAAGGCTCGCCCAAATCTAAAAAATTATCTGATAATGTAAATTTAGGAAGAATACTATTATTGTTTAACTCTAATCTAAATGTATTTCTATTTATTGTTTGTTTAGTAGATAACTTGTTATCAATTTTTAATTTAATTATTATATATGTTTTGTTTTCATCAATAACCATACCGCTCATATTAGTATTTGTAATATAACTTTCAATAACTGTATACCATAACTTATGTGCCAATAATTCTTGTTGTTCATTATAATTTACGTTATATACTCTAATGTTTAAAAATATTATCAAAGATATTATTAATAATGTTATGCATGAAATTACTATAACTATAAACTTATTTTCCAAAATAAAATATTTTAATAATCTTAAGGACTTCCTAAACATTCTTGCAAATTTATAATTATTGTTTCCTAAAGTTACTTCAACCTCTTCATAATCACTTTTATCAATTTGCATTTCTTCTAAGTCTCTTTTAAAATCAAAATTTTTAATATTAAATCCTAAAGCCCTAGAAAATATTATAAATAAGAAAATTATTTGAGGTACTAGTGCCATAAACATAACATCTCTTATTGCTCTTACAGTTTTAACATCAAATGAACTAGCATTTAATTTTTGAAATATATTAAATATAAATATAAAAAATATAAACATTAATATATAATAAATACATAAAAATAAATATACATTTCTTCTTTTATTTTTTATGGATAAAATATAATAAATCAATAAACTAACTAAAATAGCAACAATTATTATAATAAAGGTAAAGGCATTTATATATGAAGATGCTAAATCTCCGGAACTTAAATACACATGATTAACTGCATAATCATTAAAAAAATTATATATATCAAATGTCTTAATTGCTATAAAAAGAAGCGTAGCAAAAAGAATAGCATGTATAAACCTAAACTTTTTAATTAGAAAAGCATATGGTCTTTTAATGATCACACTTACCAACTCCTATTATAAAAATTATAACATGAGTTAAAAAAAAAGACTAGTAGTTTAGTCTATTTCTTAAAGAATATCATTTGTCCTGGAAGTAAATATATTGTTTTATTTTGAGACACTATGTTTAATTCTTTTGTATCAAAAATGTTGCTTACAGTATATAATGTATCTCCATCTTTTGTTATATAATAACTAACATCCTTCTTAGGTATTAACAATATTTGTTCTGGATATATATAATCATCAATATTTAATCCATTTAATTCAGCTAATAACTTAGTATTAACATTAAACTCTTTAGATATTTTATATAAAGAATCTCCCTTTTTAATTTCATATAAAGTATAATATGGGCTTTCTAACTCCTTCTTTTCATTAAACATATTTATCACCTAGTGTATTATATGTTTTGTAATAAAAATGGTTATTTAATATATATGAATATTGTATTATTACTATTAAATTCTAATTCATAATTATAGAAAACTTTTTTACTTCCATTTAAAGGATTATATAAATATAATGTATCTTTATCTAAATAATATATTTCATCTTTATATTGTTTTAATATATTAATTTCATTATCAAATATTTTAGTTTTTACCTTAGAATTACTTTCATATTGTTTATAAGTACCATCACCAAATAAATACTTATAATTTGAATTACTAGAAATATCATTATATTTAATCTTTTTTACAGTATATAATGTCTTACTACATGATATAAATTTATCATTTTTATACATCACATATCCTTTTTGGTTACTACCTATTATTTTAATTTTTTCTTTTTTAGTATCTATTTCATATAAAATAGAATGTTTATTGTCAAAAAGATATATCTTTTGCTTTATACTACCTACTATATATGAGTCATAATCTATATTATATTCAAGTTTTATTGTCTTGTTGATTAACGTTTCTATATTTAGTACAACCAGCTCATTAAACTCATGCTCCATATCATAATTAGGCATATATATATTATTATTTAATTGATATGAAAGATCATTGTTATATTTATCATTTTTAAATAATTCTATTTTATTATAAGATTTACCATTCATAATAGTATAACCTTTATAATTCCATAAAGCAACATATGTATTAGAGTCTAAACTATTAAAATAGATAAAATCATTATCCTTTTCATTATTTTTTTCAACATTCTTATATTTAGAAAGTAAAGGTGAGTCTATTAAGTTATAATCTACTAATATATTTTCTTTATAACACAAAGGATAAGTCTTAAAATCATTTACAACAGGATAAATACATTCAAAATCTTCTCCTACTATTTTCTCAATCTTAGATATTTTAATCTTATATAATTTTCTATTATCATAAATATCAAAACTATATATATTATTTTTCTTATCTTTTATTTCAAAATAATAATATTTTTTATTATATGTAGTTTTAATAGTATATTCCTTTATATTATAAGATATATTATAGCTTGATAAAAAATATTTTAACAATACAACTAATATTAAAATATTTAAGACTATAATCAATGCTTTTTTCATATCATTCACCAAAATAATTATACTATATATAAAAGAAAAAAACTAGTTACCTAGTTTTTTGTTCTTATAATCCAAGATTACTTAAGAATGACTTTGTATCATTTTCATCCATATATCCTTCAACATGTTCACCAATAACTTCTCCACCTTTAGTTACAAGCGTATATGGACTACTTCCTTCATATGATATTTCATATGTACTAGTTAATGTATTTAAACTTTCCTCATCATAATTATCTGCATCAAACCAGTATAATTTATATTCTTTATCCTCAGCGATTTTATTAATTATAGGATTATATTTTTGACAATATTGACAATAAGTAAGTCCAATAACAGTTATAACAGTATCTTCACTCTCAGTAGCTTCTACCCATTCATTAATATCCGCATTATATATTTGATAACTAGATTCTACAATTTCAATATCGTTACCCTTCACATCAATTAATAAAGTCAATCCAAAAAATGCCCAAATACAAGTTGAAACTAATGCACCTACTCCAGCATTTTTAGCGTAATCCTTTTTAGTTTTATGATACACAAAGAATAAAATTAAACCAACAACAGGTATTACAAATCCTAAAATCCACAACAAAACATTAATGACTTTGTTATTTTTTTTATTTTGTTTTACACTGTCAACTTTTTTAATTTTCTTTGCTTCTTCTTTCTTAGTATCTTTAGCTACTATCTTAACCTCTTTGACATTCTTAGATGCATCTTTTACCATTTTAACCTTTTTTCCACAGTTTGGGCAAACTTTATCAGTTTTTCTTAATTTCTTGCCACACTTTGAACATTCATTCATTTAATCCACCTCTAACATAATTTTATTCTATATTTTAGAAAAAAACAAGAAAAAAGAGAAAATTTCTCTTTTTATTCACAAATTTCTTTTCCTTCTACTACTCTAGTCTTACCAGTTTTAGTCCATCCAGATAATGTTGATTTTCTACTCCATTTATAAACATAACCTTTCTTAGTTGTTTTTTTAACAGTAGCTTTAACTTTTTCACTTTCATACTTTTTACATACTTTACCTTCCAATTTGTAACCTTTGTTACATTTTAATTCAGTAAATGTTCCTGTAATAGTTTTAGTACATTTAGTACCTTTTAAAGTATATCCATTTGGACAACTATAATTGAATGAACCATCAGTAACTTTGTAACATTTTAAGCTTGAACCAGATCCTTCAGAATAATTTGCTTCACTACTACATTTGTAATTCTTTTTACCTGGGGTTGTCTTTACATACCAACATTTTAAACTTGAACCACTTCCTGAGTGATTTGTTGCATTTGAAGGACAACTATATGATTTACTTCCTTTAGTTGTTTTATAATACCAACATTTTAAGCTTGAACCACTTCCTGAGTGATTTGTTGCATTTGAAGGACAACTATATGAATAATATCCTTCAGAAACAGTAACAGTTTTATCTTCACAAATTTCTACAGGAATTGTTTCTGTACAGGTATTACATGTAGTATGACTTCTACCATCAGAATCTCTATAAGTTGTACAATTACAACTATGTGTTTTTTTCTTATATGTTTTTTTACATGATTGCTCAGTTTTAGTTTGAGCTGGAATCCATTTCTTATTAGGACTTACATAAACTATTTCTTTTTTGCTATCAGTTGTTTTAACAACAGGCTCTACATACACATTTTCAGTTATACTTGGTTCTTCTGTAACTATAGTAGGTATTTTTGTCTTAGAACCACTTATAATTGTAATTTTAGCATTTATTGTTTCAGTCTTAGTTGTTGTTTTTATTCTTTCAGCAGATTCAGTATCAACTAATACTGTTCTATAACAATATTTGCCATTTCTTTTATAACCACTTGGACAACTATAAGTAGTGTTTGTTTTGGTAGTTAATTTCTTAAATTGATATTCAACTATTTGTTCTTTTCTACATGTTTTTGAACAGTTGTTATCTTCACAATATGTATAACATCCTAATACTTTAATAGTATAATCAGATTCTTTATTACAAACTAAATTTGTTTTAAGTTCATAATAACCTTCTTGTTTAGTAATACTAACATATGAATCATATTGATTACAAGAGTTACCATCTTCATCAACAAAAGGTAAAATTAATTTTTTATCATACATATCAGATAAAGTTATTTTTTCTGTTTGACCTACTTCTTTAGGCATTTTTTCATCTGTGAAATAACTTTCACCAGCTTCTTGCATGTATTTAATATTTTCTCTAAATACATTACTATAAAAAGCTGTCATATTTGGTACATTCTTTTTGAATAACCAAATTAGTAAAAAAACAAACAAAGCAGCAAATATAATTTTTACTAATAGATCTAGAACACTAAATCCAGTTTTTCTATCATTACTATACATAATCTTTCCCCCTTTTTATTATTTAGATAATGTTAAACTATTTTCTTTAAAATGATTTTTAGCATCTCTTGTAAATATTACAGGCATTGTATCTTCAGTACTTTGATTTCCTAAAGCTTTAATTTGTTCAACTGTTAACCCAGATCTTTGTATAACAGCATCCCATTGACTCATTGGTACAAAATCAAGTGTTGCCATTAATTTTGATAAAGGTATTTCAACAGTCTTACCAGTTGAATGATCTATACAGAATGGTATACATATGTCTATTCCATTACTAATTCCATACTCCATAATAGTTTCAGTATAGAATGCATATGCCATACCATATAATTGAATTCTAGCTGGATATGATGCAATACTTCTTGTATTATAATGTTCAGATGTACTATCAACTAGATAATATTGATCTCTCATTAATTCACCAAATTCAATTGCATATTTTTTATAATCTTCTTTATTGTTAGTATTAATTGCATTTATAATCTTTTCCATAACTTCATCTACTTCAGCAGCACATTTTTGTTCATGGCTTCCATCTTCAAATAAATATTGTGTTGGAATAAATCCTATGTTACCACTTTTAGTACGTTCTTCAGTAGACAAATAAGCAGAAAACATTTGAGTCATTCTATTGTTATAATTAACTAACTCATTTACTTCAAATCCTTCTGGAGCAACTCCATTAGCAACTTGAATTATATCAGCTAAATTCTCTTTAGTAATAGAATCTTTTACCACTTGATTTTCATTAGCATATTCTTTATCAAAGTAATTTTCAAAATACCAATCAACTCTTTCGTTAACTTGTTCTGCATCACTAGCATCATTAAATACTCCACTTTCATTATTTTTATCTTGTGTTTGTTCTAATGAAGATGCATCAGCATTCTTAGAAGTACAACTTGCAAGACCGTATCCAGCAGCTAATAATGCAGTTCCACCAAGAATACCAGCACCTATCTTAACAGCTTTACTATTCTTTGGTTTTACATATTCTTCACTATCATCTACTAAATCATCTATTTCACTTGCTGAGTCATTATTTACTGTATCAGTGATATTATTGTCTATTTCGTCATCTAAATCATTTGATTTTTTAATTAATTCAGGAGCATAATCCATCATAAAGAATAACTCTAATTGATGCATTTCATTTTCATTTCCACTTTTATAGGCTTCTAGATATTCTTTAATATCATTATTTACTTCTATGTATCTTTCTCTAATATCATTAGCAGAATTTACATATGTAGCTATCACTTCTTTAGGTGAATTTTCAGCTACTGCTTTATTATACTCTTCAATTAAACCTTCATGCATTTTTTTATAATTGTTTCTTACGCTTTCCATTATACTTAATAATTCTTTGTTCATAATTTTTCCCCCTTTTGAAAAGTGACTGTATTATACCACATTTCATGAAATTTGTCAAATCATTTTACTTTAACTGTACTTACCACTAAGTGAGCATATTATACCACACTTTACCACATAAATCAAGAGAAACATCTTATTTTGCTTTTTTAAGTACAATTTTAGTAGTTTTTGACTCAATATATGTAAATATCATTAATAATATAAACATAATTATTTTAATAATGTTTTTAATTACATAAATGTCTTTTATATATAAATTAGATGTGTCAATATAATTCATACTATTAATAACTATAGTTTTTAATATATAACTATTAAATATCCCTATTATTATAATTAATATTAATTTACTAATTCTAGCCTTAGAGTAGTTCTTTTTATAATTATATAATAACGGAATTAATAAAAAAATTATGAAAATATTTATAATGTTATATACAAGCCCAAATAACTCACTATCAAACTTTAAATACTTAATTAATTCTATTATAGTTAAAATAATATATAAAAGTGTAAATAATAATAAAAAGATTTTCTTATATTTATATTTCATTTCTACTCCTTCATAACATAATTATACCATATATACTTGAATTTATCTATTTAGAATGCTATTATTTGTGTATGAATGGGGTGAATTATGGTTAAATACGATTTTTATAATTTTGCAAAAAATGGTAACTTTTCAGATTATAATATTTCAATATATGAAAAAGATCATAATATTAATGATAAACAATTAATCAAAATCTGTTTCAAATTTTTATTTTCGTATTTACCAAAATTAAAAAACAACGATTTTTCTATCAATATTGCAATAAATACAATAAATCTTATTTGTATTCTATTTTTATCTAATAATTTCGATAATGAAGAAATTATAGTTAATAAAAAAAGAATTACAACATCTAAAAAAATGATAATTAAATTTTTGAAAGAAAATAAAAATCAAAACTTACTAAATGCTATGGACAAATTAGACTCTATAATTCTAGATAAAGAAATTAGTACAAAAGATATAATTAAATTAATTAAAAAATTAATAGAAAGAAAAGAATATGATGCTATCATATCAAAAATAATTAAAATAAATAAAGAAACATTAGAATATAATAATTGTGAACTTTTTAATATGGTATTTAACGAAACATTAAATTCAATAAAAAACGATGATAATAATACTTATTATTTTATAAGTTTATTAAAAATATTATACACAAATAAAATACATAAGGATTATTATATATTAAAACTAGACGAAATCTATGAATACAATTTATTTTATAGAGAATTGTATTCAATAATTAATGGAAGGATGATTAGTCTAGATGATAATGAAATATTAGAAAAATATTATATAGAGAAAACTTTACCAAGCTTTAATAGTACTTTTATAATGCCAAATTCATTTAATGATGAAATTATTACAATAGATGACTTTAATACAAGAATAAGTGATGATGGATTAAGTTTTAAAAAAGACGGTAATAAATTTATAGTTGGTATTCATATAGCAGATGTTGCAAGTGTTATAGAACCAAGAAATATTATAGATTTACAAGCAAGACAAAATTTTAAAACTTTATATATAAACAATGGTATTAGATTACCTATTTTTGATAAACAATTAGAAAATAATATGTCATTAAACCAAAATGAAAACCATCAAACTATTAGTATATATGCTGTGTTCAATTCATCTTATGAGTTAGTTGATTATTATCTAACAAAAAATAATGTAAAAGTACTTAAAAATTTTAATTTATCTGAAACAGAACAATTACTAGAATATAAAAATTTACCAAATGAATTTTCAAGAACTATTTTTGGGTTATATGACATTGCAAATAATATTAATATAAATAATAAAGCTAAAGAAAGATACTGGAAAAAGAAAGGTTCTGATTTTAAACTATGCAAAAGTGAAATTATTATAAGCGAATTTTCAATACTATTTAATAGACTTATAGCTTTGATTGCATACGAAAGCAAATGTACTTATATTTATAAATATCAAGATCCAGAATATTTATCAAAATTAATTAATGAATTAAATATAAGAAAATGTGACTTAATAAATGATATTATAAATAACATATATTTAAATAGTGGTTATTCAATTGTACCAAAATTACACACTGGATTAAATGAACCTATATATTCAAGTTCAAGCAATCCATTAAGAAATTATCCAGATACTTTTAATCAATATTTAATTCATTCACAATATTTTAATGATTTATCTTTACCATATACCGATAATGAAATTGAAAATATGGTCGATTACTTCAATAAAAGAAAAAATGAAATGCTTCTTTTGAATAGAGAACTTTGTAAATACTTAAAATATAAGAAACATAGTTAAATTTCTCTTACTATGTTTCTTTTTTTTAATACTATTTTCCTTATAAAATCAAAAGGTATTACTGTAAATGCTAAAAATAACATTATTTCAAATTCGTATATTGTTAAACCAGTCGTTCTAAAAATATCACCACCAAAATATATAAGTATAATTTGAACTATTGCTATAAATAGTATTATAAATATGAATACTCTATTTTTTAATAAATTAGCAAATGTATTAATTCTATATGTTCTTGCATTAACTGCATTAAAGATTGCTAAAAAGATAAATAATCCAAAAAATGCCGTCATTAAGTATTTGTCACTAGGATCATACCTATATATTGATCTTATTATACTAGATTTTAAAAAAAATATAGAAATTGCACAAGAATAAATACTGTTTAAAATGATTTGATTTTTCATATATTTATTAATTATCTTTTCATTTCTATTTTTAGGTTTTTCTTTCATATATTCTTTATAAGCAGGTTCAAAAGCAAATGCAAGGCCAGCTAATGTATCCATAACCATATTTATCCAAAGCATTTGAACAACTGTTACAGGAGATAAAATACCTATAAATGGTCCTATTACAGATAATAAAACTGCAGAAACATTAACAGTTAATTGAAATATTATAAATTTTCTAATGCTTTTAAATATTGTTCTACCATATAATATAGCAGTTGTTATTGATGCTATATTATCATCTAAAATTACTATATCGCTTGTTTCCTTTGCAACTTCTGTTCCACTTCCCATAGAAAATCCAACATCAGATTTTTTTAAAGCAGAAGCATCATTAACACCATCACCAGTCATACCTACAATTAATCCTTTTTCCTGTGATATTTTAACAAGTCTATTTTTATCTTGTGGTAAAGCTCTTGATAATACCTTCAATCTAGGTAATATACTCATCAAATATTCATCTGTCATTTTATTAAACTCTTCGCTAGTTAAAACTATATCATTTGTATTATCTATTATTTTAGTTTCTTTTGCTACTGCAACTGCTGTTTGCTTAGCATCTCCTGTAATCATAACTACTTGAATGCCAGCGTTTTTGATTGTTTCAATCGCACCAATAGTTTCTTTTCTTATATTATCTTTTAAAAATATAAATCCAATTAATGTTAAAGATTCAAATTTATCAGTATTTGACATTGCTAGCGCAAGAACTCGTTTCCCTTTATTCATTTCATTGTCTATATAATTTTGTATTTTTCCTTTATTAATTAACACCCTTTGTTCCGCATTATTCGTTATATACTTTGTACATTTTGATAATATTATTTCATATGCACCTTTAAAAAAAGTCATATTATTTTTATAATTAGTCGTAATAGATGAATATTTATCTTTACTATTAAATTCTTTAGATTTAAGTATTTTATATTTATTTTTACTATCTGTTTTACAAAAGGATAAAATCGCTCTTTCTGTAGAATTTCCACCTTCTATTTTGTCATTATTATAAAAAGAAGAATTATTATAAACTAAAGAAATATTTACTATGTCTTTCAATAAAACATTTTTATTAATTTTATCAATATTATCATATTCTTTTAATTCTGGAGTTATAAATGATGTTACTGATAGTTTTCCTTCTGTTAAAGTTCCTGTTTTATCTGTGAATAAAATGTTTAAAGACCCAGATGTTTCTATACCAACTAATTTTCTAACTAGAACATTTTTATTAATCATTCTTTTCATATTAGATGATAATACTAATGTTATCATCATAGGTAATCCTTCTGGTACCGCCATCACAATTACTGCTACACTTAAAGTTACTGCGTAAATAAGATGTGGAAAAAAATTTTTAAATGTTAATATTTTATTTATATCAAATCCATTAGCAATAACCAGTACATTAAACATATATGATATCAACACTAATAAAGCAGCTATATAACCAAACTTACTAATGTCCTTAGCAAGGTCTCTTAATCTTGTCTTTAATGGGCTTTCTATTGTCTTTTCTTGAATGTCATTAGCAATCTTTCCATAATATGTTTTCTCACCAACACGTGTAACCTCCATAATTGCTTTTTTATCATTAACAATCGAACCCATATATACATCATTATCATTAATATTCTTGCATTTTTCATATGACTCACCAGTCAATGTACTTTCATCAACATATATTTCACCTTGAATTATTTTTCCATCTGCTGGTATTTTATCTCCTGACTCTAAATACACTATATCTCCATATACTAATTCATCAATATTAATAGTTATTTTTTTAGAGTTTCTTAATACCTTTACTTTAATAATTGAATTTTCTTCACATAATTTTTCAAAAGCTTTTTCACTACCATATTCAGATAATGCAGAAACAAACGTTGCTAAAAATATAGCAATAACTATACCAAGCGTTTCATATATATTAGAATCTCTAAATAAAAAAATAATCTTGATTGCCAGTGCTAATAAAAGTATTTTAATAATTGGATCACTAAAAGATTCTAAAACTAACTTTATAAAACTATTTTTCTTTTTATGATTTAACTTATTACTTCCATACTTTAATCTATTTTGTACTACTTCTTTATTACTAAGTCCTACTATAATTTTATTATTCATAATTTCCTCTAGTTAATAATATATTTTTAAGTAAATAGTTATGACAAATTTTTATAATTAGTTTCAAAAATAAAAAATAAATGCTAAAATTATAATGAGGTTGAAGTATGAAAAGAATAGATAAAAATAATTATTACTTAGATATAGCTGAAACAACTTTAGAAAGAGCTACTTGTATAAGAAGAAAATGGGGAGCGGTTATTGTTAAAAATGATGAGATAATATCAACTGGATACAATGGCGCACCTAGAGGAAGAAAAAATTGTAATGACTTAGGTTATTGCATGAGAGAAAAATTAAATATTCCTAGAGGTGAAAGATATGAATTATGTAGAAGCGTACATGCCGAACAAAACGCTATTATATCTGCACCTAGAAAAGATATGATAGGTGCTACTTTATATATTGTAGGAATAAATGCAAATGATGGTAGTTATGTTTCAAAATCAATGCCATGTGCAATGTGTAAAAGAGTAATTATTAATAGTGGAATTAAAAATATAGTTTTAAGAGATACAAAAGATGAATATAGGAATATTTTAGTTAATGAGTTTATCGAAAATGATGATAGTTTAGATGGCTCACTAGGTTATTAGAGGAATCTATAAATTTAAGTATTATTAAACCTATAACCTATACACAATTATGAACATAAAATTGTCTCTTTATTTAATAAAATAGACTTTAATATAATATTTTTAATAATGATTCATCTGATTTAACTATAGTTGAATTAAAAAATATACACAAAAATGATAATAAAAGGGTAAAAATCATTAATTTTTCAAAAAAAATATGATTTTTTGTGTGTTAATAAAATATTAATCAAAATTAATATATTTAAAAACAACTTTTAAGATTGTTGATAAGTTGTTTAATAGTAAATACAAACTGTATAAAAATTAATCAAAATAATATTAATATTAATTATATATGCAATTTAGTTATATAAGTATTTGGCTAGAGAATAACAATCTAAGTACCAAAAAAACAAAATTATATTATAAAAGAAACAATTGGATTTAATGATTATTATTTATGATTTAAATAAAAAGTAATGTTACAACTTAACATTACTTTTTGCATTTGTAGAAAGGAGAGCAAATTTCTTATTTTTATATAAAATGTATGCAGCTGCTCCAATCATCGCAGCATTATCTGTACAATATTTTTTAGGAGGCATGTACATTTTAACTCCTAATGAATTACACATATCATTTAAAGATTGTCTTATATGCGTATTACTAGCAACTCCACCACTAATAATAAGTGTTTTTAAATTATAATTCACTAAAGCTTTTTTAGTCTTATCAACCAAATGATTTGTTACACAATCTTGAAAAGATCTTGCTACATCATATTCACGTACTTTATTTCCTCTTTGATATTCATTATGTACTAAATTGTTTATATAACTTTTTATTCCACTAAAACTAAAGTTATATAATTCATCATTTAATATTTTTGGCATTTTATAACTAGGTTCTCCTTTTAGTGCATATTTTTCAACATTAGGTCCACCAGGATATGGTAATGACAAAATTCTTGCAACTTTATCATATGCTTCTCCTATGGCATCATCAAGAGTTTGTCCTAAATATTCAAAAGAATTTTCATCCTTCATTAATATTAAATCAGTATGTCCACCAGAAACTATTAAAGAAAGTAATGGATATTCTAATTTGTTACCTATCATATTTGCATAAATATGTCCCATCATATGATTTACAGCGATAAATGGTTTGTTATAGACAAATGATAATGCTTTAGTAGCTTCTACTCCAACCAGCAAACTTCCTAAAAGACCAGGTGCATAAGTACATGCAAACGCATCCAAATCTTCAAACTTCATGTTTGCTTTTTCCATACATTCATTTATTACCATGGTAATATTTTCTAAATGCAACCTACTTGCAACTTCTGGAACAACTCCTCCATATTTTCTATGAACATCAATTTGAGAATTGATAACAGTAGCTATATCTTCACAGCCATTTTTTATAATACTTGCACTAGTCTCATCGCATGATGACTCAATTGCTAAAATATAAATATCTTTTTTCATTTTACTTTCTCCATTATAATAGCACTATCATTACCATAATATCTATCTCTCAAACTAATTTCTTTAAATCCAAGTTTATTATATAGTTTTAATGCTTGTAAGTTATTTTCATTTACTTCTAACATTATTTTATTATATCTTTCATTTTCAAACATATATTCCATAAGTTTAGTTGCTATTCCTTGTTTTCTATTTTCCACATTTACATATAAATTCATTATATCAACTACACCATCTACTAATCTTATTTCTAAATAGCCTAAAATCATATCTCCCTCATTAGATTTATAATTATAAATAGAATCTGTATCTGATAATATTTCTTTTTCTATCATTTCTCCACCTCTATTTTTTTTATATAATTTGCACTTACGTGATGTGGATTTTCACTTTCAGCTTTACCAATATAAGAAATTATCTTATCAACGTTTATATTGTGTTGAACTTCTTTATATTTTCCAGCATATTCATTTTCATTACTATAAAATTCCTTTATTAATTCTTTGTTATCTTTAGTAAATACTGAAACATAATAACCTTTATTATCTTCAATTATTGCCATTTTATTGTCATCAATATCACTACTTACTAAATAAGCTGTTAAGCTTGATATTGTGTTAATTTTTATATTTAAAGCATATGCAATAGTTTTTGCTATTGAAAGACCTATTCTAATACCAGTAAAACTTCCAGGACCATTAACAACAATTATTTGTTTTAAATTTTTAATATTAAGATTGTTCTCAGTAAATATTTCCTCTATCATTGGCATTACATAAATAGAATGACTATATTCACTTTCCTTAGTTTTAACATATATCTTAGAATCTTTTTTAAGTGCTATTGTTATAAGACTATCATGTGTATCTATAAATAATATCATAAACTCCCTCTTTTCTTGCACATTATACCATTTTTATTCATTTTTTTAAACAAATGATATATTCACTACCATAATTTATTTGGATAAACTTTTTTTTCAATTTGTTTTTCTATATAATCAACTACGTCTTTTTTATCTTCTTTGTATGTAACACCAATCCATTTTGAATTAGTATTAATAATTTTTACTTTATAGTCATTATTTTTAATACCTTGTGAAACGACATCCGGTATTAAAAATTCATCTTTTAATATATTTTTATCACAAAAAAATTTAATCATTTGATTTTCAATATATTTGAAAATATTTGGATAAAACATCATCATATTCATAGAAACTTTTGAATCTGGTTCAATAATTTTTCTAATACCAGTTTCTAATGATTCAGCTTCAATATTATCTGATTTTGTAATAATAGATTCATCAATATTTTTTAGATATCCATCATCTATATTACATACTCCTCTTTTAACTGAACCATTGTCTGTCACGGTATTTATAACATCATAACAAACTAATCCTATTTCGTTTTCATCATTTGATTCATCCATATATTTACTAGCTTCTAAAAATGCTTCATAACCATAAAAATCATCAGCATTAATAATCATAAATTGTTCATTTATATTTTTTCTAGCTGAATATATAGCATGTGCTGTACCTAATGGTTTAATTCGCTCTTCTGGCACTACAAATCCATTAGGTATATCTTTTACATCTTGAAAAACATATTCAACAGGAATTTTACTTTCTATTCTACTACCAATTGTTTCTTTGAAAACACCATAATTCTCTTTTTTAATAATAAAAACTACTTTATTAAACCCACATCTTATAGCATCATAAATTGAATAATCTATTATAAATTCATTATTTGGACCAACTGGTTCAATTTGTTTAAGTCCACCAAACCTACTGCCCATACCTGCTGCCATTATTAATAAAGTTTTATTTTTCATATTTTCTCCTTTTTTAAAATAAGATTACTTATTTGAAGTAATCTTATTTTTCTTTGTTTGTTTGAGTCTTTTTTGTTTTTTTAGCTGGAATTTCTTCTTTTGTTACTTCCTTTTTTGATAATACTTTATAATCACTATTTTCTTCTACTAACTGTTCAATTTCTTCTTTAGTTAAAGTTTCATTAGTTATTAATCTATTAGCCAATACTTCTACTAATTTTTTCTCTTTTGATACAATTTCTTGTGCTCTTTTGAAACATTCATCTATTATTTTTTTAACTTCTTGATCTATTAATAGTGCAACTTGATCTGAGAAATTTTTAGTTTGATTATAATCTCTTCCTAAGAATACACTTTCGCTTCTATGTTCAAATTGCATTGGGCCAAGCGAACTCATACCATATTCTGTAACCATACTTCTAGCTATTTTAGTTGCTCTTTTTAAGTCATCACTTGCACCAGTAGATATTTCATTTAAATAATATTGTTCACTAGCACGTCCTGATAATAATGTTATAATTTGTTCTTCTAATTCTTCTTTAGTATAGACAAGTGTTCTTTCTTCTTTTGGTAACATTTGAGTATATCCACCAGCCATTCCTCTTGGAATTATAGTTATTTTATGTACTTCTTCACCATTAGGTAAAACAATTCCTGATACCGCATGTCCTGCCTCATGATAAGCAACAATTTTCTTTTCATAATCAGTAACTTTTCTACTTGTTTTAGCAGGTCCCATTAATACTCTATCACTTGCTTCATCAATTTCATCCATAGTTATTGATTCTTTATTTCTTCTTACCGCAAGTAAAGCTGCTTCATTTAATAAATTTTCTAAGTCTGCTCCAGAATATCCTGGTGTTCTTTCTGCTATATGTTTTAGATTTACTGAATCGGCTAAAATTTTATTTTTTGCATGAACATTTAATATTTCTTCTCTTTCTTTTACATCAGGTTTTCCAACAGTAACTTGTCTATCAAATCTTCCTGGACGTAATAATGCAGGATCTAATACATCTGGTCTATTTGTTGCAGCTATTATTATGATACCTTCATTTTCACTAAAACCATCCATTTCTGATAATAATTGATTTAATGTTTGTTCTCTTTCGTCATGTCCTCCGCCTAAACCAGTTCCTCTTTCTCTACCCACTGCATCAATTTCATCAATAAATATTAAGCATGGTGCTGTTTGCTTTGCTTGTTTAAACATATCCCTTACTCTTGAAGCACCTACACCTACAAATAATTCTACAAAGTCAGATCCACTAATATAGAAGAAAGGAACTTTAGCTTCTCCTGCTACTGCTTTAGCAAGTAAAGTTTTACCTGTTCCTGGAGGACCAACTAATAATACTCCTTTTGGAATTCTTGCTCCCATCTTAGTAAACTTTTTAGGATTCTTTAAAAAATCAATTAATTCTTGTACTTCTTCTTTTTCTTCCTTTAATCCTGCTACATCTTTAAATGTTTTAGCACCACCATCTTCTGATAACTTTGCTTTACTTTTTCCAAAATCGAATGTACCTTTACCATTATTTCCTAATTTTATAAACATAATGTACATAAGTACTCCAAATAAAACAATTGGCACTATATTAAATAATATACTTAACCATGTACTATTTTCAGGATTAGTATTAGTAGTAACTTTTAAACTATGTTGTTCAGCTGCTTCATATATTGATGATATTACTGTATCAGTATATGGAACTGTTACCTTAAAAGTTTCTCCTTTTTTATATCCTTCCATTTTACCTGTTAGTTCATATACTCCTGAACTATTTCTTGGTGTAACATTTAATTCTGTCACTTTTCCACTATTTATTTCAGTAGTTAATTCAGTATAATTTAATTCATTTACTTTCGTGCTAATAGAATTTAAAAATATATATGAAGTAACTACTACTGCAAATAGCAATAAATATGGCATCAAATTCATATTTCTTTTTGTTTTCTTTATATTCATAATTCCGTCCTTTCTAACGATACGTTAGTATTATATCATACTCTTGTGAAATTTTCTTGTCAAATTTAGATTTTTTTAAACCAGGTAGCCAAATTATATTATTTTCTGAGTCTAATACAACTGGCCAACTGTTTCTATCACTTGTTTTAATTTTTTCATCTGTAAATATATCACTTATTTTTTTAGTACCATTCATTCCTTTAACTTCAATTTTATCACCATTTCTTTTGTTTCTTACATATAAAGGAAAAGATATGTCACCACTATATAGTCTAATTGTATTATTTGATGTATCACTACTATCAGATACTTTTTCAATAATTTTACCATTTGGTAAACTAACTATATTAGATATTTCAATTTCATATTCATCAGTTTGTTCATCATCATATGTAAATACTAATTCATTATATGATTTAATTACTATTAAATTGTTTGGTAAATGTACTATACTATTAGATCTGTTTGAATTTATAAGATTAAATATTAATTCAACATGTGCATCGCATATTACAAATAAATCATCTCCGTAAATTTTTTCTAATATACTATATATTATTTTATTTTGTAAAACTTTTTCTAATTGAGTAAATTTATCTATGTTTAAATTTCCATTATTAAACACTTTATTAAAATATTTATTTGCTTCATTTTCAATATATTCACTGTTTTCTAATAAAATTGTACTATATTTTAAAAATTTTTTATGTACATTAGGGTCTTCCTTTTTTAAAAAAGGTAATATATTATGCCTATATCTATTTCTAGTATAATGATCTTCATTATTAGAACTATCAATTGCATACCATATATTATTTCTATTATCAAAATCTTCTAATTCTGCCTTTGTTACAGTTATTAAAGGCCTAACTAAGATGTAATTTCCTTTATTAACTATTCTACTAAAGCCACTATATCCTTTAAGTGTCGAACCTCTGACAATTCTCATTAAAATTGTTTCTATCAAATCATCTCCTTGATGAGCAGTCATTAAATATCTTGCTGAATACATCGTTACAATTTCTTCAAAAAAATTATATCTAACAGTTCTTGCTTCATTATGAAAATTATCATCTCCCCAATTTTCAATTTTTATACTTTCAAATATTATATTATTATCATTACAATATTTTTCTAATTTTTTTTGTTCATCATCACTTTCTTTTCTTTTGTTATGATTAACATGAGCACATATTATTTTAAAACCAATTTTTTCTTTAAATTGATTCATAATATATAAAAGAGCCATAGAATCAGGTCCACCAGAAACTCCTATAACAATAGAATCAATTTCATTTAAATTTAATTGTTTATTAATAAAGTTATATACCTCTTCCATAAAATAATTTCCCTACTCTTCAATTTTAATTATTATTTCATCATCCTTTGAATATAAATATTTTTCCCTAGCATATCTTGCTACATATTCAGGATCTTGAAGTTTATTAATTTCACTTTTTAAGTTTTCTTCTTCCGATAATTTATCTTTATATGAACTTTTATCTTCTTTAATTTCATTATTTATTTTAATATATTTACAGACCGTAGAATATATAGTACTCAAAAAGACTATACTTGTTATTATAAGTAATATTGAATAAAATGTCACTCTAAATTTAGTTTTTATTCCTTTTTTTTTCATAATCCACCATTTTCTTATATTAATTATAGAATGATAAATTATTAAATACAATAAAATACACTTATTTTGACATATTTTTTGTAAATTGTTTATGATATGTAAAAAAAGATGTAATAATTGTAATTATTAAAAAGTAATCTTTAATTATTCCATCATTTATTTGTTTAAAAATATAAAAATATATTAATGATATATTAATCATAAATAATAGAGAATTTAATATTCTGTATATTACTTTGTTAGTATATATTAATTTATATATTTTAAAAAAAAGAATACCTATTATATAACCATATATAAAAGAAAAGGCAAATGATATTATTTGCTCAGTTAAACTCATCATTTAAATAACCTTGACATTATACTTTCAGTTTTTAATTTTTTTATGTCATCTAAATAATTTACAGATACTATTTTACCTTTTATTGATAGATTTCCTCTAAATGTGTCTAATTTTAATAATTCTAAATTTTCTCCTTTAATTATAATTGGACCCATTATACTATCTACAAAAAATTCACTATCATCAAAACTATTTAATTTTTTAATTCCTGATAACACAATATTTTTTCTTTCAGTAATTGTTATTAAATGACTAAAAGAATCATTTAAATCTTTATTTTTATCCATTTATTTCACCCTATTAAATAATATGTTAAATAGCATGAAAAAAGACTGTTTATACAGTCTTTAAATCATTTTTTATTCATCTTTGCTTTCTACTTTAACATCTTCTGCTTTTTCATAAGCATCTAATATTTCCTTTTCAAACATAGTTCTTACTTCTTGGTTGATTGGATGAGCTATATCTTTGTATTCACCAACTGGTGTTTTTCTACTTGGCATAGCGATAAATAGACCTTTATCTCCTTCAATGATTCTTATATCATGAATAGCTATTGCATTATCAACTACTACTGATGCAATTCCTTTCATACGAGAATTTTCTCTTTCAACCTTACGAATCTTTACTGATGTGATTTCCATAAAGTACCTCCTTAATAAATGCTAATTTAATTATAATACATTTAGTTTAAAATATCAATAATTTATTAATTTATCAAATAAAATTTAAATTTTATTCAATATTACCATTTTAGTTATAACATCAGCATATGTAAATGACTTTATTCCTTTATTTGTATTTACTGTGAATAAGTTTTGATGAATTTTTTCTATTTTTCCTTCGTAATACTCATATTTGTTTCTTCCTAAATTAACTTTGATTTTTAAATTAAAGTTTTGCATTTCAATTATTTTTTTCTTTATACGATCTATATTCAATATTGTTCCTTTCTGGGATATCCTTTAATCATCATCCCACATACATCTAATCCTCCTATACCATCTTTACCATACTTTGTTTTACTTAATAATTCTTCCAAATTAATTAATATGTTTTTTTCACTTAAAGCTAAATATGTTGCAATTATTGCTGGGTCTAATGCATGAATATTTATGTGTTTAGGACTAGATGCATATGTTGAACCAGAAAGTATTAAACCTTTAAAATCACTTTGACAAGCTCCTGAAATTATAATTAAGTCACTATGACTTATTATTTTCTTTCTAACTAATTTTACACTTTCTATATAATAATCACTATTTTTATATTTCTTTCCATTCTTTTTATTTTTATAATATGCATCATGACCTGTAATTACTAATATATTTGGATTATGTTTATCAATTAATTTTATAATATTTGAAGATATATCACTTTCTTTAAATACGTATCCAAAAGCTTGCACTTTTTGATTTTCATAATATTCCATACATTTTTTTAAATACTCTTTATCACTATCGATGTGTAAAATTGTACCTGGAATATAAAAATAATCTTTCGTATCTAATTTTCTTAATACGCTATCTGTTTCTTTTTTTTTAGGAACTGCGCTAAGTACTATATCATCTATAAAAGCATCGGCGTATAATCTTAATTCTAAACCTTTTAGATATACTTTGTTTCCTACTATTTTATCAATTTTAAATAATATGTCATTACCATATTTTTTTCTAGTTACTATATCTCCAATATTGAAACTACTATTCATGATTAATCACCTATTAATACTATTCTTTTTTAACAATAATTATTACTATATTTATATTGTTTTTTACTATCATTTATAGTAAAATATATATAGATAATAGATAATAACATAGAAAGACTTTTTTTATTATCGAAAGGATGTGTATTTATGATATTTAGTATGGCTTTAGGAATAGTCGGTCTTACCTTTTCAATTATAATATTGTGTATATATTTTTGGAAGAAAAGAGCAAATGTCGAAGGGACATTAACAACTTTATTTTTTAGATTTTTAGTTGTTTTTTTAGTTGGACTTGGCTTTTACGAAATAATTTGTGTTATTTCAATGGCAAATGCCGATACTCATCCTATATTAAATGAAATTTTATGTAGAATACATATTTTATTAGATATAATATGGGCCGCTGTATTTATGGTTTATATTTACTCAGTTACCAGAAATAAAAACGATGATTTAATGGAATATATTAAAAGCAGAAGAATTCTTGCTTTTGTTATTATAGTAGCGGTAATTATTACTTACATTACATCTTGTTTATTAAAGGTTACTTATCACTCTGCAGTTAATCCTAATTTTCTAGTTATTGGTGGTCCTGCTTTATACCCTGTATATGTTATTGCTGGAATGGGATGCATAGCAATTACAATTATTATGTTTAAATTCAAAAATACTTTAGCAAAAAATTTACGTTTTCCAGTTATTTATTTTATATTATTATTTGCTTTTTTAGTAGCAATAGAATTTATTTGGTTTAACTATAGAGTCAATTATATATACTTTGTTTTTTGTTTTTTACATATGGGAATGTTTTTCACAATCGAAAGTCAAGATAAAAGACTACTTACTCAAGTTGAAAAAGGTAGAAAAGAAGCAGAAATTGCAAATAGAGCAAAAACCGAATTTTTATCAAATATTTCTCATGAAATTAGAACTCCAATGAATACAATATTAGGCTTTAGTCAAGCTCTTCTTGAAGAAAAAAATCTATCTGAAGATATCGTTAAAAGAGATGCTATAAATATTAAAGAAGCCAGTTCTAGTCTATTAGAATTAATTAATAATATTTTAGATGTTTCAAGAATAGAATCCGGTAAAGAAAATATTGATTCTAAAGATTATAAATTAGAAAATTTATTAATGGAAGTTAATAGTGTTATCTCATCTAAAATTAGTAAAAATGTTTTAGAATTTAAAATAAATGTTGATCCTAATATACCCACTATGTATAATGGAGATTCAAATAAATTATATAAAATTCTAATAAATGTATTATTAAATGCAATAACACACACTAAATTTGGTAGTGTTTCACTAGATGTAGGTGGTGCTTATGTAGGAGAATCCTTTAAACTAAGTTTTGTTATTTCAAATACAGGTCATGAAATGACAGAAGCTGAATTTAATAAAAGTTTTGAGGATTTTGCTGAAGGAACATCAACAAATAGTGCTGTAGATAGTGTTAAATTAGGTCTTATTGCTGCAAAAAAATTAATTGAAATTGTAGATGGTACTATAGATTTTAAAAATGAAAAAGGTAAAGGTACTAGATATATAATCAGCATAGATCAAAAAGTTATTGATGATATGAGAATAGGTAACTTATTTATTGAAAGTAATTTTAATGATGAAGAAAAATCATATGACTTTAGTGATAAAAAAGTATTGATTGTTGATGATAACAAAATTAATTTAAAACTAGCAGAAAGATTGTTATCCCAATTTAATATGAATATCAAAACTGCTGGGAATGGTAAAGAATGTATAGAACTAGTTAAAAATAATAAATACGATATTATACTTCTAGACCATATGATGCCAGAATTAGATGGTGTAGCCACTGTTCATATTTTAAGAGAATCAGGTATTAATATACCAGTTATTGCATTAACAGCTAACTCCTATACTGGTTCAAAAGATAATTATGTAAAAGAAGGTTTTACGGATTATTTAGCAAAACCAATTCGTTATAAAGATTTATATAAATTACTTGCAAAATATTTAATAAGTCAGGAGGAAAAATAATATGATTGATTTAAGAGCATTATTAAATTTAGATAATAATATAATGGCAAGCTTACTATTTTCCTTTGGCAGTCTTGCATTTATTTCATTCCTAGCTATTACATATTTAAGTAAAGGACAAAATACAAGCATTAGAGCAAAAATATATACAATAATGATATATTTAGTACTATTTATTTTGATTACAGGCATAATTAATACTTATCTTATAACTTTTAATGTTAATAACATTTTGAGTAAAATAATTTATACTTTGCATTGGACAAGTTATACTACTTGTTTTTGTACATATTATGTTTATTGTGTTATATACCTTTCGGATTTGGAAGCCTCTTCATTAAATGAATTATGGCGAAAAAGTGTTAAAACAAGAGTTTTTACATTTATTACTATTATGATATTTATTGCATATTTATTTATTCCATCTTCAAACATAACTTCTAATAATTTTAAATACTTTGCTGGAAAACCTGAATATTTTATAATGATTATTTTAATATTAATAGGTGCTACTATTATGATAGAAACTTTCCTCTTAAATAAAAGTGCACCAATTAGAAGAAAAATTGCTATATCCCTTGTTATGATTGCTATGTTAGCAATGGCTATAACACAATTTTTTGTGCCTAATGTTAGCCTATATCCTTTAGTTTGTTCAGCACATGTTTTCTTCTTATATTTCATAATGGAAAATCCAGATATACAAATTGCAAAAGAAATAGATTTATTAAAATCAGATATTGATAAATCCAATAGAGCCAAAACAGACTTTTTAAATAATATGTCTCATGAAATTAGAACTCCTATGAATGCTATTGTTGGATTTAGTGACTCTTTGTTAAACACACCAGTATTTGATGAAAATATCGCTAGAAATGATATTCAAAGTATAGCAACAGCTAGTAACAATTTGTTAGATATAATAAATAATATATTAGATATTTCAAAAATTGAATCCGGCAAGGAAGTTCTTGATAATAAAGAATATGATTTATCCAAACTTATAAATGATTTAGCTAATATTATTCAAACAAGAATAGGTAATAGTCCTATTAAATTGCTTGTTGATATTGATAAAAATATTCCATCTCAAGTGTATGGAGATTCAACTAAGTTATATCAAGTACTTCTTAATATAGCTAGCAATTCAGTTAAATATACAGAAGTAGGAAGAATACAAATTTCTTGTGAGGGTGAATTTAAAGATAAAACTAATGAAGAAATAATGTTACACTTCAAAATTTCAGATACTGGGTATGGTATTAAAAAAGAAGACTATGATAAAATGTTTGAAAAATTTACTAGACTAGATAGTGCTGTTACAAATGAAATTGAAGGTACTGGTTTAGGTCTTGTTATAACAAAGAGATTTGTAGATTTAATGGGAGGTAAGATTTGGTTTACCAGTGAATATGAAATAGGAACAATATTTTATATAGATATACCATTAAAAGTAATTGATCCTACCCCAATTGGTGATGTTAAACATTCTAATAATATAGAAAAAGTTGAAGATTATATTAATTGTTCTGATTATACAGCATTAATAGTAGATGATAATAAATTAAATATTAAAGTTGCAGAGAGAATATTAAAAAAATACAATTTCAAAATTGACACTGCTGAATCCGGTAAAGATTGTGTATTTAAATTCAAATCAGGAAACCACTACGATATTATTTTTCTTGATCATATGATGCCAGAAATGGATGGAATTGAAACCCTTCACATTATAAAAAGATTAGATGATTATTATATTCCTCCTATTGTAGCACTTACCGCAAATGCTATTACTGGTATGAAAGAAATGTATTTAAAAGAAGGTTTTGACTCTTATCTTTCAAAACCTATTAATGTTTTAGAACTTGATAAAATAATTCATAAATATTTTGGTGGTACTAGTAAAACTATAAATGACGAAAATGACGAAAAATATGAAAAAAAACATGAAGAAAAAAATGATATAATAGAATCAGATAAGGATGGGAATGAAACTATGGAAGAATTTTTAAAAAGTAATAATGTTGATTTAGACAAATCATTAGAATTTCTTGGTGATATGGAAATGTATAATATCACAATATTAGATTTTAAAACAGAATCACTTAATAAATGGGAAAAAATTAAAGAATGTCTTAATAATGAAGATATGACTAATTATTCAATATATGTCCACGCTTTGAAAAGTGATTGTAAATATTTAGGTTTTATGAAATTAGCTGATATTAGTTATCAACACGAACTAAAAAGTAAGGAAAATGATCTTAATTACGTAAAAGAGCATTATGATGAATTAGAAACAGAATTTAATAAAATTAAAGATGTAGTTGATACTTATATTACAAAATTTAATATAAACTAAATAAATACTCTAATTATATTGATTAGAGTATTTTTTATATCTTAAAAGTGGACAAATGACGTCCACTTTAATTAATAAAATTATTTAATTTTTTATCAAATCTATAAATGTAACTTGTAGAGGAATTTTTTGTCGTTATAACTACAGTTATTTTATTTTTATTATTTAATAATACAAAATCTTCTAAATCTTTTATTCCTAGTTGTTTTTGTGATAACTTTTTCAATTTATTATCATATACGGTTAAATTATTTTCTTTAATTAAAAATATATAATTATCTAATGAAGCTATTTCATCAAATTCAAAATTATCTATAACTTTACATTGCTTGTTTATAAGTCCATATTTACCATTATTACTTATTATTCCATATTCTTTAACTGATAATGATTTAGGATATTCATCTAATTTCATTATAGTTTTACTTGTGATAATATCATAGACTATATATTGCAAATTATCTTTAATTAGTACTAAATTATCATTATCAAAAATAAATTGTTCAGGTTGTAAACCTTCAATACTACAGTTGTTAATACATTTATATACTGATGATTCTTTTATATCTTTATAGAAATATATTTTTCCATCTTTTATATTATATTTATAACTTGAGTATTGAATATCACTATAATTAGCTATTGTGTCTTTCAATTCTTTATCAGCTTTATATTTTACCCACCAAATTGTACAAAGTATTGCAAGTAAAAATATAAAACATATTATAAATATAATTATTTTATCAATAGTTTCTAATTTTACCTTAGTATTTTCTGACATTTAATCACCCTATTATCCTTTATTTGGTATTTTACATTCTAATTTATAAGATTCATTTTCTTTTACTTGAGATATTTTTAATTTATCGAAGTTTTCCGTTGCTTCTATATAGTATTTACCATCAAAAACATTTAAATATGTTATTTTTTCATCTTCAAATAATATACAATAATATAATTTCATTCCAATTAAATTTAGACTTGTACTATCTTCTGAATATATATAATTTGTTGGTTTATTAAATAATCTATTCTCAGTTCTTTTTTCTTGAGACTTACTATATACCATAGATACATTATTCAAAAAAGTATTCTTTTTTGAATTTTTAAATATTTTTGATATCCTAGGTACTGCATATGTAATTAAAATTATTAATACTAATATAACAGCAATAAGTTCAATTAATGTAAATCCCTTATTATCCATACTACCACTCCTATTTTATACTAATATTTTATCATATTTTTAAGAATATTCAATATTTATATGTCGTTTGATATTAAAATAAAGTCCTCTATGGATAAATTCTCAGCTCTAAATGTTAAATCTTTATTTATTTGGTTTAATATTTTTTCTATCTTATTTAAATCGTATGTTTTTAGATTATTTCTTAAATTTTTTCTTTTTTGTCTAAATGAGTCTTTAATTAATTTATAGAATACTTCTTCATTATTAACTTTATATTTATTATTTTTTATAAATTTAATAACTATACTATCTACTTTAGGTATTGGTTCAAAGCAGTTTTTACTCACATCACATACTTTTTTTATATCAAATTGATATTGTAAAAAAATTGATAGTGAATTGTATTTCTTTGAATTAGGTTTTGCCATAAATCTTTCTGCTACTTCTTTTTGTACCATTATTATTATTTCATCAGCATGATTATATTCTATAATTTTATTAATTATAGCTGTCGTTATATAATATGGTAAATTTCCTACAAATACTATTTTATTATACTTAGAATAATCAATGTAATCATATAAATTAATTTTTAAAAAATCTTTATATACTATATTTATTTTTGATGACTTAATTTCAGATAATTTTTTTTCAAGTCTTGTGTCTATTTCAAAACAAATAACATCACTATTTTTTTTAATAATTTCTCTTGTGATTGCTCCTGCTCCTGGGCCTATTTCTACAATTAAATCTTTTTCATTGACATCAATTGCATCTACTATTTGCTTTATTTTATTTTTATCCATTAAAAAATTTTGACCTAATGACTTTTTATAGTTAAATTTCATTATTTCCAACCTTCTCTTAAAACTTCAAATTCTAAATTTTTAACTCTACCAACATTTTTAGTAGCGATTTCACTTGACTCTGTTAATAAATCGATAACATTTCCACTTACACCTCTATCTAATACAATAGCGATTATTGGTTCTTGTGATATTTTTTTAACATTGAATCTTAATATTGTTCCACAAGAATAATTTTTACTACTAGCAACTATTCTTACATTTCCATAAGATTTATCATTATAATAAATTCCTTCTTTTAATACATTTGTTCTTGGAGGGCATGCTAAATAACCACTACACAATGGACAATCTCCCGAATAACCAGTTAATTCACCCATAAATTTATATAGTGATTTATTCGTATTAGCTATATTAGCTATGTTAGTTATATTATCATTTATACTTTCATTATATAATTCATTTTGCCTTTTTTGAATTATTTCTTTTGAAATAACTTTTGTATTATTTTCATTTGTTGTTGATAATGATGTCATAATAAAAGATTCTTTTTTTATTAAAAATAATATTGTTAATAATATTATAGTTTCAATGATCATAATAATTCTACTTCTTATATATTTTTTCATATACTACTCCAATAAAATTATATAATAGTAGTATTTAAATGTCAAAAATTTTTCTTACATTATTAGCTGTAATTTTTATAACTTCATTTATATCTAAATTTTTAATCTCAGCTATTTTTTTTGCGACATAATAAACATTAGACGGAATATTTTTCGTTCCTCTTAATGGTTCTGGTGATAAAAAAGGACTATCTGTCTCAATAACAATATTTTCGATGTCTATATTTTCTATTAATTTATATAAATTAGAATTTTTAAATGTTAAAACCCCTCCAATACCCAAAAAGAAGCCTAATTTTATAAATTCTTTTGCCATCTCGACACTTCCACTGTAACAATGAATAATTCCTTTTATTTTCTTTGTTTTAAGTATATCAAAACAATCCTGAATAGAATTTCTAGTATGTACTACAATAGGTAAATTATATTTTATTGCTAAATCTATTTGATCAATAAATAACTTTTTTTGTTCAGTTTTATTTTCATTATTATGATAATAATCTAACCCTATTTCTCCTATACCATAAACATTATTATTAATTATTAATTTTTCTAATTCTTCCATTTCATTTTTATTATTTCGAATATTATCTGGATGAATACCTATAACAGGTATTAATACTTTTTTATATTTACTACATATATCAATTACTTCTTTTGATGAATCTATACTATCACCACAATTGATAACCTTTAAAATTCCACTCTGTTTTAATTTATTTATTAGTTCTTCAATATTATCATAAAATTCATTAGTGATATGAGCATGTGAATCAATCATAACTCACAACCAATAATTTATAATATATTAATTTTTTTATGTAATACCAAAATGAAAATATAAATAATAAATTAATACTAATCATATTGCTATTATAATCAAGATTTAATAAAACAGGTATTAATAAAAGATTAAGTAAATTAAAAAAAGTCAAGGAATGTACTTCAATAAATCTAATAATTTTTTCCATATATATCACATATTTATAATATAATATATATTTTATAATTTCAACCTATTAGACAAATTGTTTCATTTTTTGACATTTTTTCATTAATTAGTTTTATAAATTCTTCTTGATTAATTCTTTTATTATTTTAGATACAACTTCAATATTTAAAATATCATCTTTTCCAATTATAATGATTGCTCCTAATAGATCACTATCTAGTACAATCGGATTTATTACTATTTTACCTATTACTTTTTCATTATTAATAAAAATCTCAGATATTTGTTCATTTATATATAGTTTTCTTTGCTGTATTATATTAAGAATGTCAATAGATACATTATTTTTATTACATATAAATTTATTATTATAAACTACATAAATATTATAATTATATATACTTTTAAATATATTAATTATTTTCAAAATTTCATTTTCTATATTTATTAATCTAGAATATCTTTCTAAAATAATTTTTTCTTCCTCTACTGTTATTTGAAAATCGTCCCCAGTATGTATATTTAAATTTTTCCTTAGTTCTTTTGGAAGAACTATTCTTCCAAGTTCATCTATTTTTCTTACTATACCAGTTGTTTTCAATATAATCACCTGTTATTATTATTAACTTTTAATAATATTTTTATACTTTTATTCAATAAATTTTAAATCATAAATTATTTCTAATAAATTTTCAATATAATATAAATAATTTTTATCCAATGATGCTTTTAACAAAGTTATAAATATATTGTCATTTTTATATGTAAAATTAAATTTGGTTGTAATATTAATAGTTTTTACAAATAATTGCTCAATATTTATGTTTTCATAAGATTGTTTTGAAATCTTCAAAATAATTTTCAAGTTATCATTTTCACTTATTTTTATATTATCTGCTATTAATAACTTTTCAATATATTTTTCATGAGCGTATAACTCTAATTCATGATTTGTAATACCAAATCTATCTTTAATTTCTGATAGAACTTCCAAAAGTTCTTTTTTATTTGTAATTCCATTAATCTTTTTATGCAAACTTATTATAACTTCACTATCATCTGTATATTCTTTGCCTATATGAGTTGATACATTTAATATTGATTCTTTACTTTCTTTTGTATCATCCTCATCATATTTTTTTCCTTCCACTTCTTCTTTAATTAAGTCAAGATACATATTTACACCTATCGAGTCAATAAAACCAGCTTGCTCTTTTCCTAATAAATCCCCCGCTCCTCTTATTGATAAATCTCGCATTGATATTTTATATCCGCTTCCTAATTCAGTAAATTCTTTAATTGCATCTAGTCTTTTTTTTGCTGCAGTTGTTAATATTTTTTCTTTTTTATACATTAAATATGCGTAAGCAATTTTATTACTTCTTCCAACTCTACCTCTTATTTGATATAGTTGACTTAATCCAAATTTATCACTATCTATAACAATAATAGTATTTGCATTTGGAATGTCTATTCCATTTTCTATTATTGTTGTGCTTATTAAAACATCATATTTTTTATTCGTAAAATCATATATTATATCTTGCATTTCATTTTTTGTCATTTTTCCATGAGCATAACAAATTCTTGCTTCTGGTATTATTTTTTTATATTTTTCTACAAGATTATTCATATTTAAAACATTGTTATATAGTATAAATGATTGTCCTTTTCTGCTCATTTCTTTTAAAATTGCTTCCCTTATTAACATTTCATTATATTCAATCACATAAGTTTGTACAGGATATCTATTTTGCGGTGCTGATTCTATTAATGATATATCCCTTATTCCTACTAATGACATTTGTAAT
The DNA here is from genome assembly GCA_016302505.1 of Bacilli bacterium. Lineage (GTDB taxonomy): Bacteria > Bacillota_I > Bacilli_A > RF39 > UBA660 > CAG-1000. The sequence continues at coordinate 20,115 of JAEDNL010000003.1, read as the reverse complement.
GATCTTGGAATAGGTGTTGCAGAAACTGAAAGAACGTGAATATTTGATTTTAATTTTTTAATTTTTTCTTTTTGTTCAACTCCAAATCTATGTTCTTCGTCTATTACTAATAATCCTAATTTATTATATTCAACATCGCTACTTAATAATCTATGTGTTCCAAAAATTATATCAATTTTACCTTCTTTTAATAACTTAAGTTTAGTTTGTACTTGCTTATTCGTAAAATGTCTATTAATTATGTCTATATTAACAGCAAAATTTCGAAATCTTTTTATTGCTGCTTCATATTGTTGATAAGATAGTATTGTAGTTGGACATAAATACGCTACTTGATAATTATTTTCTACCGCTTTAAAAATAGCTCTAAATATTACTTCAGTTTTACCATATCCAACATCACCACATAAAAGTCTTTCCATAGGTTTTGGTTTTTCCATGTCTTTTTTAATTTCATTTATTGCTTTTAACTGGTCAACTGTTTCATCATATTCAAATTCACTTTCAAAAATCAATTGATTTTCATCATCTTTTTTTAAAGGTTCTATTCTAGCTTTTTCCCTTTCTTTATATATTTTTAATAAATCACTAGTAATATTTTCAATTCTTTCCTTAATTCTTAATTTTGTTTTAGTCCATTCTATACTATTTAACTTATTTATAGTTGGTTTCATTCCCTCTTTTGAAGAATATTTATATAATTTTGAAATATCTTCTACAGGTACATATAATTTATCATTGCCTTTATATTGTATTAATATGTAATCTTTTTTCATCTTATTTTTTTCAATTGTTGTTATTCCTTTATAAATACCAATACCCATTTTTCTATGTACTACATAGTCTCCAATATTTAAACTATCAATTGACACAATAGAATTTCCTAAACTGGAATTATATTTTATTTTATTTGTTTTTTTATCATCATATAAATCAAATTCAGAGTAATAATAATTATTATTATATATAAACCCTGTATTGAGATGATAATTATTTATTTTTATATTTTTATTTAATTTAAATATATCATTAATAAATTTTTTATCTATTGAAAAGAGTATTCCATTATTTTTACAAATATCATTTATAAATTTTTCTTTATTTGAATTATATTTTTCAATAGATTTTGACTCGATTGTTAATTCCTTATTTTTATTGTTTATTGTATCTAAATATATATCTTCATTTTCTATAAGCTTGTTAATTGTGAATAAATCTGATTCTATATTTAAATATTTTAGTTGGGGTTGTATTAGTTTTTCTTGTAATTTTATTTGATTAAAATTATGATAAAATACAATTTTATTATTTAAATAATTTCTAATTGATGTATCATTATCACTTAAATTTTCATTTAAACTTGATATATATATTTCTTCGATTTCATTAGTGGTTCTTTGAGTTATTGGATCAAAATATTTAATTTTTTCAATTTCATCATCAAACAGTTCAATTCTTATAGGATTTTTTTCCTCTACTGGAAAAACGTCAATAACAAAACCTCTAACAGAAAAATCTGATATACTATATACCATACTTTCTTTTTTATAACCATTTTGTAATAATTTTTCTATTAGTTTTTTTCTATCAACTCTCTGACCTTTTTTAATAAAAATCTTTTGATTTTGATATTTTTCAATATTTGGTAACTTTTTTATATAACTGTTTAAATGCACTATTACTATTTTTTGTTTTTCATCTTTGATCTTATTTAACAAATTTATTCTCATGTATAGTAATTCTGGAGAGACAGCTACAGCAGATTTTGTTATAAAATCATCTTCTGGAAATAAATATACATCGTCTATATATGATTTTAAATTATTATATTTTTCTGTTGCTTCATTTAATGTTGGCATGACCAGTAATATATTTTTCTTATACTTAAAAAATATATATAATAAAAATTGATTATATATTTCATTGTCGGTGATATAAATATTTTTTTTATTTTCTATATCAAAATCAAATAAATTTTTACATAAAATACTATTCATTTTTTACTATTATATTTCTCCATTAATTTATTTATATCGTATTTAGCAAAATCTTCAATGATGCAGGATATTTTAGGTAAAATTGAATCTATTTTTTTGTTATCTTCATGTGAAAATTTTTCTAATACATAATCTACTAAATCATTTTTATTTTTAGAAATTCCTATTCTAACGCGTGATATTTTTTTTGATTTTAGTTTATTAATTATATCATTAATTCCATTATGTCCACCAGAACTTCCATTTGCTTTTATTTTAAATGTTCCAACTTCAAAATCTACATCATCATATATGATTAATATATTTGATATATCTATATTGAAGTATTTAACAAATTTAACTACAGCGTCTCCGGAATTATTCATGTATGTATTAGGTTTAACTAATATTATTTTTTCATTTTCAATATTTTGCTCACAATATTCAGAATTAAATTTATTTTTGTATTTTAAATTATTATTTGTTACATAATAATCAATTGCTTTAAAACCGCAATTATGTCTAGTATTTTCATAATTTTTACCAGGATTTCCTAACCCTACTATTAACTTCATTTATTTCTCCTTACATTCTTCATATAACTTATTTTTACGAATATTGTATTTTGTTGATACCTCTCTTACTGCATCTTTCTTAGTATATCCTTTTTTACATAGTTCATTTACTATTTTCTTATAATTTATTGCTTGTTCTTCAATTTCTTGATTTTTTTCAACAACTATCACAAATTCTCCTTTTAATACTTCTAAATTATTAATTATTTCTAATACATAACCTCTAATAATTTCTTCATGCAATTTAGATATCTCACGCACTAAAGCAAGTTTTCTATTACCAAATATTTTATATATTAATTCTAATGTATTTTTCACTCTATATGGAGATTCATAAAATATTAAAGTATAATTTGCATTTTTTAATTTCTTTAATTCTTTTTCAGCAACTGATTTTTTATTATTCAAGAAACCATAAAATATAAACTTACTGTTGTCTAGTCCAGACATGTTTAATGCAGGTATTAACGCAGTAGCTCCTGGGAGGGCTACAACATTTATATTATGTTTTATTGCTTCATTTACTATATAATTTCCAGGGTCACTTATTAATGGTGTACCACGATCTGATACATATCCTATATTTTTTCCATCATTTAATATTTTTATTATTTTATCTTTATGTTTCATTTCACTATATTTATGACATGACTCTATTTTTTTATTTATATCATAATATTTTAATAAATTATATGCTTCTCTAGTATCTTCGGCAAAGATAATATCAACATTTTTTAATGTGTTTAATGCCCTAATAGTAATATCCTCTAAATTACCAATTGGGGTAGGTATTAGATATAATTTTCCTTTTTTATTAACATCATAACTTAATTGTTTCATTTAATCACTTCCAAACATTTTTAATACTTCCGAACAATAATTTCCATTGTTTTCATGTACTATTAATGGTTCTAATATTTTCAGACCCGGTTTACCATTTTTTCTTCCATCGATTAAAACTAAATTTGATTCTTTTCCTTTTTTAGGATAAATAAATCTTATTCTTTTTGGTTCTATATTATTTTTTCTCATTAATGTTATAATATCAATTAATCTTTCGGTTCTATGTACTAATGATAAAGAGCCATTATTTTTTAATAATTTTTTTGACAAGCAAATTATATCTTCTAAAGTAATTAATATTTCATGTCTTGCAATTGATTTTACAATATTACTATTTTTAATACTATTAGTACTATTTTTAAAATAAGGTGGATTACATGTTATTAAATCAAATGTGTCTGTTTCAAAATCTTTTTCTAATAATTTTACATCTTTATTTATTAAAATTATTTTATCTTCTAGATTGTTTATTTTTAATGTTTTTTGTGCTAACTCAAATATTTCTTTTTGAATTTCGACACCATATATTATTGCACTTGTTTTTCTAGATAAAATTAAAGGAATTGGTATATTTCCCGTACATAAATCGAGAATTTTTTTTGTATTACTGTTCAAAATAACAAAATTTGGGAGTAATATAGAATCTAAACTAAAGTTAAAATAATTTTTATTCTGATATATTTTTATATTATCAAAATTTACTAAATCATTTATTGTTTCATATTTATTTTCCTTTATCATATATATCAAATGGTACCTCCACTACAATTTTGTTATTACTTTCAGTATTTGCAGTATATTTTCTATTTAAAATATCTAATGATATTACTGTTGCGTTTTCGTCACCTATCTTTATTTTTTCACCTACTTCTGGTAAGTTTTCTCTATAAAAATTATAATTATCATCTTCATATTTTAAACAACATAACAATCTTCCACATTGACCATTTATTTTATTTGGATTCAGTGATAAATTTTGATTTTTCACTTGAGCTATTCCTACTGTATCTAAATCTTTTAAAAAATTTGAACAACAAATTATTCTACCACATTGACCTATTCCTGAAATTACTTTTGCTTTATCTCTAGCACCAACTTGTCTTAATTCAATTCTTGCCTTATATATTGCTGCTAGTGTTTTAGCCAATTCTCTAAAATCAACTCTATTATCAGATGTAAAATGAAATATTAATTGAGATTTATCAAAAGTAAAATCAGCATTCAAAAATTTCATATCTAAATTCATTTTTTTTGCAATTTCTGTAGCCTTGTTTAGAGCATTTCTTGCCTCAACTATATTTTTATTATTTTGATCTATATCTTCTTTTGTAGCTATTTTCACTATTTTCGAATATTCTTTGTCTTCAATTTCTTTATTAAATATTGTAGTGACATTTCCAAATTGTTGTCCCTTCTCTGTTTCTACAATAACACAATCTCCTAATTTTACATTATTATTATTGTCATCAAATATATATTCTTTTCCATTTTTTTTAAATTTCACACCTATTTTTTTCATTATTTGCATCTCCACATGTCTATTAAAAACCTATCAATACATAGATTTTTATTTAAATTCTTTTTAGATCTATTTATGTTATCATTAATTATTAAAATTTTTTCTAATATTTTTTTTATATCATTTTTCGATACAATATTTAAATCCTCATCATTTATCTTATTATTTATTACTTTTAAAAGTATTTTTTTATATATATCTAATATATTTATTAATATATTAGTAAATTCAACTTTATCTTTTATCTGATTATAAATTTCACAATTATTTGCAATAATGTTTATACCATTTTTTTCAATATTTTGTACTATTTCTTTTGAAAAATTATAATATTCTTCTCTAGATTTTATCTTAACATTTGATGATATAAAAAATTTTTGACATCTACTAGCTATTGTTGGCTTAACTGCTGTAATATTACTAGTTAATAAAAAAGCATATATTCCTCTTCCTGGTTCTTCTAATGTTTTTAATAAAGCATTATATACATTTTCTGTAAGTTTTTCACAATCTTCAATAATATAAACTTTTATATCATTAAATTGTGGTGTTATTGATAAATTTAATAATAAATCTTTTATATTATTTTTTGTAATTAATGATTCATTTTGCCTTAGAATTATAATATCAGGATTATTATATATATTTATAGGTTTTTTAAAAAAATATTTTTCTAATATAATTTTTAATTCTTTTTCAAAGCTCTCAAAATCAACATTTCCTATTAGAAATGCTTGTGGAATTTTGTTACTTGTACTTGCACATTCAAAAAAATTATATATTATACTACCCATTTTTTTCCTTTCAATAATAATATTTCAAAAATATAATCATTACAATCCCAAAAATATTATAAAAATATACTATTATAATTGTAAACAAATTAATTGGCAAATTTTTGCCTATAGGACTTATAAAAATATTGATAGAATACATTAAACATAAGGCCCATACTATTTTTTTAATAAATAAATATATCATTATGTCACCTGATATAATCTATGTAATAAATATTAAGATATAACTTTTCTATCTTCCCATGCTTTTGTTATCATAATAGGATCTAAATATTCTATATCAGTTCCCATCGGTATACCATATGATAATCTTGAAACTTTTACATTATATTTTTCTAATAATTTTTGAATATATAAAGATGTTACTTCTCCTTCTATTGTTGGATTTAATGCTATAATAACTTCCTTTATTTCATTATTAATTCTATTACTTACAAGATTAGAAACATTTAAGTCTTCTGGTCCTATACCATCTATTGGGGAAATTAAACCGTTGATTACATGATATAAGCCATTATATTTGCCAGTCTTTTCTATAAAAAATACACTTTTTGAGTCTTCTACTATACATAGAGTTGTTTTATCTCTTTTTTCATTTAAACATATATTACATATATTTTCATCAGATAAACAACCACAAGTTTCGCATATTTTTATATTTTTTTTAAAGTTTATTAATGCTTCTGATAAATTTTCTATTTCTTGAATATCATTGTTATATATTGAATATACAAATCTTTCCGCTGTTTTTTCACCAACTCCTGGTAATATTGTCAAACTATTCATCAAATGTTCAAAACTTTTTGGTAATATCATTATTAAAATAATCCTCCTAGACCATTTGTATATTTACCTAATTTTTTTTCTTTTTCATTTTTTATTTGTTCAAGAACATTGTTTATAGCAACAGTTATTACATCTTCTAATATTTCATTGTCTTTTAATAATTCATTATTTATTATTTTTATTTGTTTTAATTCATTTTTACCATTAATTTCAACAATTATGTTTTCATTTTCATATTTAAATAAAGTTTTCTCTATATTTTTTGTTGTTTTTTCTAATTCTGTTTGTAATTTTTTTGCTTGATACATTAAATTTTGCATATTCATTTTTATCACCCTTTCAATCAATAGTAATGTATTTTTCGCCAAAAATACTATTTAAAGTATTTTCAATATCATTATTATTTTTGTTATTTTTAATATTTATTTTTTGTTTTTCATCAATATATTCATATTTTATACCATCATTAATGTTTTTAATATATTCTTTTTTAATTTTGTTCCATTCTACTATCGTAATAGCAATTGTTTTATACTCTTGATTACAAATTTTAGAAACAAAGTCATCAATTTGTTTATTATTTTTATCAAATAACATCAGTTCAAAGTCATTTTCAAATGAAAAAATAACATTTTTATCTGAAACGACCTCTATATTTGCTTTTTTTAGTATACTTGCCAATGAATTAAATTTTTTTGTAAACATATATTCATCTATGTTCTTGAATTTTTCTATAAATTCAGTTTTCACTTTTTTATTTGCACCAAATAGTGCATTATTTATTCTTATCTTTTTCATTAAATTTATATTTTTTGTATTTTCTTCTTTTGCTTTTTTTATGTCATCTGTTTCTTTTTTTATTGGAATATCAGTAGATTTTGTAATATTATAATCATTATTTTTCGTATTGTTTAATATTAATAAAACCATTTTAATAAAATATATTTCAACTAAATTCTTTTGATTTGTTGTTTTTTTTAATTCATTTGATAATGAAAATAATTCATGACATAATTTTAAATATACTTCATCATCATAATTACAATATTTATCTAATATTATTTCATATTCATTATCAAAATATTTTTCTGTATTTTTATAAATTAATATATCCCTTATAAATGATTGCAATTTATTACAAACAACATCAAAATTTATTCCCTTGTCAGTAATTTTTTCTATATAATATAATACATTTGCCATATTGCCATTATAAATACTGTTTAAAATTTCAAATAGTTCTTCATCTGTTATTTCACCAATTATTTTATAAACGTCATCAGTAGTAATATTTGAATTATTTAAAGATAATATTTGATCTAATAAATTTATTGCATCTCTCATTCCACCATCAGATATTTTAGCTATTAATTTAACAATTTTATCACTAATTGTCTTATTTTCTAATTCTAATATTTTATTTAATTGTTTTTCTATTAATTTTGGTGTAATTTTTTCAAAATCAAATTTTTGACATCTAGAAATAACTGTACTTGGTATTTTATTAACTTCCGTTGTGGCAAGTATAAATATTGCATGTGATGGTGGTTCTTCAAGAGTTTTTAATAAAGCATTAAAAGCACTAATTGATAACATATGAACTTCATCAATAATGTATACTTTATATTTTAATCTTGTTGGCATTAATTTAATACTGTTTCTTATTTCTCTAATTTCGTCGACTCCATTATTACTAGCTGCATCTATTTCAATAATATCAATTTCATTATCAGTATCATTAGAACAAACATCACAATTTTCGCATAAATCACCGTAGATTGGATTAAGACAATTTACTGCTTTAGAAAAAATTTTTGCTATACTGGTTTTTCCTACGCCTCTTGGCCCGGCAAAAATGTATGCATGCGCAATTTTATTTTCTTTTATACTGTTTTTTAATATTTTTACAACCACTTCTTGCCCAACAACATCTTCAAACTTTTTGGGTCTATATTTTCTATATAAAGATATGTATGCCATTTTTGCCTCCATAAATATTATAACAATTTATTAACAAATTTTCTACCTTTTATTAATAAAGAATTCCTTTATTTCTCTTAAAAAATAATTATTTTCATAATCATTTAATAATTCATATTTTACAGTATTATTAATACATTTTGTTTTTTTTAATATATAGTACACTTTTTTTATTCTAGCTTCGCTTATTACCGCTTTACACATATCACAAGGTTCTAAAGTGACATATAATTCGCAATCGTTAAGATTGAAAGTTTTATTTTGTTTTGCTGCTTTTATTATTGCTAATATCTCGGCATGAGCAAAAGGATTATTCTTTTTGTTTTTTTTATTATATTCTTTTGCTATTATTTTATTATTTTTAATAATTATACAAGCTACAGGGACATCACCATATTTTAATGCTTTTTTATTTAATTTTTTTAATTGATTTATTATTTTTTCTTTCATGCAAACATCCTTTCGTATTATTATTAAAAAAATATGTGCACACAGTTGTTTTATTTAAGGCTGCTATCTTCCGATTCTGACCTGTTTCATAATTTAACTGTTGCACACATTTATTATACCATTTCATAATTTATTTTCAAGTATTTTTTTATAAATTTTTATTTGCTTTTGTAATGATACAATTGACGTGAAACAATTCTATATAAAAAAGCGATTCAAGTTGTATAATTAAGTTAAAAAAGAAATAATTATATTAAAAGGACTTGAATCATTATAAATATTATATATAAACAAAAGAAAAAGTAAGAGTTATTTACCTCATGAACTAAATACTAGATATTATGCAGTATTATCTTATAAAAATTGTAATAAAGCTACTTATGTTTGCAGAAAATATCATATATCTAAATTTTCTCTTTCCAGATGGAATAGAAAGTTTGATGGAACTAAAGAATCACTTATCGATAAATCACATAAATCATTAACTCCTTATCCAAATTCCCATACCGAATTGGAATTAAAATGGATTAATGATTATATCAGAAGAAATTCCCATATTACTTTATGTGAATTATGATATAAACCAAAATTAAATAAAGGATACTCTAGGCATCCTGTTAGTTTATATAGAGTTTTAAAATGAATTGGATATTATAATGAAATTAATATTAAAAACACTTCTAAATATATTCCTAAAAAATACGATACAACTAAAGAACTAGGTAAAAAATGGCAGATAGATGTTAAGTTTGTACCTAAAGAATGTAAGATTGATAATTTACCTTTTGATAAAAAGTATTATCAATACACTTGTATCGATGAAGCATCTAGGGAAAGATTTATATATTATTATGAAGAACATACACCAGTAAATACAGTTGATTTTGTTTATAAATGTTTCTTATTCTACGAATATAAATCAGAAGAAATCCAAACTGATAATGGAACTGAATTCACTTGGAATCAAGAAAAATGAAAACAATTCATCCTCTTCAACAACTATGTATAAAGGAAAATATATATCATCATAAAATAAGACCCAGAACGCCTAAACATAATGGTAAAGTAGAACGTTCACACAGAAATGATAATGAAAGATTTTATAATTATTTAAAGTTCTATTCCTTAGAAAATTTAAGATAGCAAGCTAAATTATATCTAAAAAGATCTAATAATATACCTATGGCAACTTTAGGTTATAAAATACCTAATAAATATAGAAAAATGCTGGAAGAAAATATAAAAATCAACTCAATTATACTGAATTATTTTTTTATAAATTTGGTTTCACATCATTGACAAGTGTACATTTTTACGATTTTTTATTTACTTTACAACAAACAATATTTAATTCAATTATTTTTTTAATAATTATTAATATTTTAATCACAGATAATAAAATGTTTCACGTGAAACATTTTATCATTCATATTAATCTTTATTATAATTATTAAATTAAATTATATTATATAATCAAATAAACATTATTTCTAAATAATTATTAGTAAATTTAATTAATAATAAATTAAAGAACGTTTTGTTTAAATTTTCTAATGATATAATAATATAAAAAAATAAATGTTTCACGTGAAACATTTATTTTTTTTATTTGGAATTGCTTAATTTACAAAATTTATCAATTGTTGAATATTATTTTTATGAATATATTTCCCGGGAAATAATTTAAAATAATAAAGAAAATTAAAAATCTTCTTTATTATTTAATTCTTTATCAATAATTGAAATTGAAGCTACCTTGTTATCATTCTTTAAATTAATTAATTTTACGCCTTTAGTGACACGTCCCATTTCTGAAATACTGTTAACATCCATTCTTATTATAATACCATTTTCAGTAATAATCATAAGATCTTTATTATTATCTGTAGATTTAAATCCTATTACTTTACCATTTTTATCGGATATATTAATTGTTTTTACTCCTTTACTTCCTCGTTTTGTTTCTCTATATTCAGAAATTGAAGTCTTTTTACCATATCCTTTTTCTGTAACCACTAATAATAATTTATTATCTTCTGACACTTCAGTACCAACACATACGTCATTTTCTAAATTAATCCCTTTAACTCCAGAGGCAGTACGACCCATTATTCTAACTTCACTTTCATTGAATCTTGCCATTCTGCCGTTTGAAGAACACATAAGTATTTGATTTTCTCCTGTGGTTTTTTTAACAGAAATTAATTCATCATCATCTTTTAATGTTATAGCAATTTTTCCAGATTGTCTTATATTATCAAATTCACTAATTAAAGTTTTTTTAATTAATCCATGTTTTGTACTGAAAAGCAAACATTTGTATGTATTATCTTTTTCTATTTTAATTATAGTATTTATTTTCTCATCTTTTTCAATTTGAATTAAATTAATTAATGGTAATCCTTTTCCAGTTCGAGAATATTCAGGAATATTATACCCTTTTAATCTATATACTTTGCCTTTATTTGAAAAGAATAAAACATAATCGTGTGTATTTAATGAAATTAATTGTTCAACAAAATCTTGATCAGTAGTAGTCATTCCTTTTATTCCGACTCCTCCTCTATTTTGAGCTTTGTATGTATCTTTAGGAATTCTTTTTATATAATTTTTGTTTGTAATAGTAACAATAACATCTTCTTGAGGAATTAGAGATTCATCTTCAATATAATCTACGGCTGTCATATCAATTGTTGTTCTTCTATCATCACCAAACTTATTCTTAATTTCTAACATCTCTTTCTTAATTATTTCTAAAACTTTTTTTTCTGATGCTAAAATTGATTTCAATTCTTCTATTTCTTTTAATAATGTTTCTAATTCAGTTTCAATTTTTTCTCTTTCTAGTCCTGTTAATCTTCTTAATTTTAATTCTAATATTGCATCAGATTGAATTTCATCTAAACCAAATCTACTTATCAATTTTAATTTTGCTTCTTGATCAGTTTCAGCAATTTTAATAATTTTAATTACTTCATCTATATTATCTTGTGCTATTTTATATCCATTTAAAATATGTACTCTTTTTTCATCTTTATTCAAATCGAATCTTGTTCTTCTTATAATAACTTCTCTTTGGTGATCAATATATTTTAAAATAATTGATTTTAGACCCAGTGTTTTCGGAGTTAAACCATCAAGCATTAAAAATATTATTCCGTAATTAATTTGAAATGAAGTATGTTTATATAAATTGTTTAAAACTACTTGTGGATTTGCATCACGTTTCAATGTAATGGTAATTTTAACGCCATCTTTTAAATCAGTATGATAATCTGATATACCTTCAATAACTTTAGTATGAACCAATTCTGCAACTTTGTTTTTTAATTCCATTGTATTAACACCATATGGAACCTCAGTAAAAACTATACAATTGTGCCCATTATGTTCTTCAATCGTTGCTTTGCTTCTTATTGTTATAGATCCTCTACCTGTTTCATAAGCTTTTTTTATACCTGAATTTCCTAATATAACACCACCAGTAGGAAAATCAGGACCTTTTATATATTGCATTAATTCATCTGTTGTAATGTCTGGGTTATCAATATATGCCACACATCCATCTATAACTTCTGATAAATTATGAGGTGGAATGTTTGTAGCCATACCTACCGCAATTCCCATTGAACCATTTACTAGAATATTAGGAAATCTAGAGGGTAATACTTTTGGTTCTTTTTTAGTTACATCAAAATTATCATCCATGTCAACTGTATCTTTATTAATATCTTTTAATAATTCTAAGGAAATTTTAGCCAAACGAGATTCAGTATATCTCATTGCTGCTGCACCATCACCTTCAACATTACCAAAGTTACCATGTCCATCTATTAACATATATCTTTGATTAAAATCTTGTGCTAAACGAACCATTGCTTCATAAATAGATGAATCACCATGAGGGTGATAATGACCCATAACATATCCAACAGTTGTTGCACATTTTCTGTGTGGTTTATCAGGAGTATATCCACATTCATACATTGACCATAAAATTCTTCTATGGACTGGTTTCAAACCATCTCTTAAATCAGGTAATGCACGAGAAGCAATAACGCTCATTGAATATTCTATGAATGATGTACTTACTTCTTTTACTATATCATTATGATCTAACCTATCTCTTTCATGAAAATATCCACTAAATTCATTTTCTTTTTTATATTTTTGTTCATTTACTTCAACATTATTACTAGAACTATTATTTTCTTCTAAATTAGAATTTTTTGTACTATTAAGTGCTCTTTTTAATAGTTCTTCATTAATATTTTCATTTTCCATATTTACTTCCTCCTATATATCCAGATTTTTAACATAACCAGCATTTTCTTCAATAAATTTTCTTCTTGGTTCAACTTCATCACCCATTAATTTTTCAAAAATAGCATCGGCTGCGATACAATCATCAACAGTTATTTTTCTTAAAACTCGCTTTTCAATATCCATAGTCGTTTCATTTAATTCTTCAGCGTCCATTTCTCCAAGACCCTTCATTCTAGCAATTTCTGCTCTTTGTCTAACATTTTCAGGTAATGATTCTAAATATTTATCTAATTCCTGTGGACTTAAAACATATTTTCTAGTTTTACCATGCATTATTCTAAATAATGGTGGTTGTGCAGCATATACATGTCCAGCCTCAACAATTGGTTTAAAAAATCTATAAAATAATGTTAATAATAGTACTCTAATATGTGAACCATCTACATCAGCATCGGTCATAATAATAATTTTGTCATATCTTAGTTTTGATAAATCAAAATATTCACCAATACCTGTTCCAAATGCACTAATTATAGTTTTTATTTCTTCATTTCCTAAAGCTCTATCTAATCTAGCTTTTTCTACGTTTAATATTTTTCCTCTTAATGGTAAAATTGCTTGAGTCATTGAATTTCTACCTTTTTTAGCAGAACCACCTGCTGAATCTCCCTCTACTATAAATATTTCTGATTCTGTTGGATCTTTACTTTTACAATCAGATAATTTTCCAAAGAAATTTGTAACAGTTAAATCAGTTTTTCTTGTGGCTTCACGAGCTTTTTTAGCTGCCATTCTTGCATTTCTAGCTAATATAGCTTTATTTATAATTATTTTAGCAGAGTCAGGATTTTCTAATAAAAATTGTTCAAAACCCTCTGCAAATATTACATCAGCAATTGGTTTTACATCTGAATTACCAAGTCTTCCTTTTGTTTGACCTTCAAATTGAGGATTAGGATGCTTACAAGATACAATCATTGTAATTCCTTCTTTTACATCATCTTCCCTCAAATTTTCATCCTTTTCTTTTAAAATATTTGATTTTCTTGCATAACTATTAATTACTCTAACTAATGCTCTTTTTACCCCATCTTCATGTGTTCCACCATCATGTGTATTAATATTATTGACAAAAGAATAAATATTCTCATTATATCCAGAATTATATTGTAATGCTACTTCAAAAAATATTCCATTTTTTTCACCTTCTAAATGAATAATATTATCATGAATAGGTGTTTTACCTTGATTAATAAATCTAACATATTCACTTATTCCACCTTCATATAAAAATTTTTCACCTTGAGTATCTTCGTCATCTCTATCATCTCTTAATGTTAGTTGAAGACCTTTATTTAAAAAAGCTAATTCTCTTGTTCTAACTTTCAAGGTTTCGTAATCATATATATCAGTATCAAATATTTCAGAATCTGGTTTAAATGTTACTGTTGTCCCCGTTCTATTAGGCTCACATTCACCAATTATAGTTAGTTTCTGAACTGTTTTTCCTCCATTTTCAAATTTTGTTTGATATATTTTAGAATCTTTATAAACTGTAACCACAACCGATTTTGATAATGCATTAACAACAGAAGCACCTACACCATGTAATCCTCCAGATACTTTGTATCCTCCACCTCCAAATTTACCTCCTGCATGAAGTACAGTATAAACAGTTTCAACAGTTGAAATTCCTGTTTTTGGATGAATACCAATAGGAATTCCTCTACCATCATCTTTAACAGTAATAGAATTATCTTTATTAATAATAATTTCTATATTATGACAAAAACCAGCTAAAGCTTCATCAATAGAATTATCTACTATTTCCCATACTAAATGATGCAATCCTTTAACATCAGTAGTCCCAATATACATACCTGGTCTTTTTCTTACAGCTTCTAAACCCTCTAATACTTGAATATCGTTTACTCCATAATCATTATTCATTTTAATCACCTTCCTATTTCATCTAAATTATAAATTTTTGCTTTATTCAACATATTTTTATTAATATTTTTTAAATCTGTAGTTGTTATAAATATTTGAATTTCATTATTTAAAGACTTAAAAATATTATTTTTATTTTTTTCATCCAACTCACTAAATAAATCATCAAGTAATAAAATTGGTTTAATATCATAATCATTTATAAATATTTTAATTTCTGATAATTTCATAGCTAAAATTATCAATTTTTGAATTCCTTGTGAACAATATTCTCTAGAATCATAATTATTATATAAAAATGTTATATCATCTCGATGTATTCCAAATGTTGCAATTCCTATTTTAATTTCTTTTGTTCTATTTTTTTTAATTATTTTTAATAAATTTTCTTTGTTATTATTCTCAAAATCAGAAATATACTGTAATTTAATTTTTCCTTTTTTTTCATACTTTTTGTAAATATCATTTATATAACAATTTATTTTATTTATATAAGATTTTCTGAAGTTATAGATTTTAATACCTTCTTCAATAATTTTTTCGTCAAGAATGTTTAAATATTCAATATCTGATGACATATTAGTATTTATTCTTTTTAAATATTCATTTTTATTTTTTATTAAATTATTATAATTATTTAAATTTTTTAAATACTGTTTATCTAATTGAGAAAGCTCAATATTTAAATAATTTCTTCTTACTGATGGAGTTGATCTTATTAATTTTAATTCATCAGGAGAAAGTATAATTATTCTATATTGTGAAATAAATTCACTTAATCTTTTTTGAGGGTAAGAATTTATTTTAGTTTTGGTACCAGATTTATCATATAACAATTCTAAATTCTTTTTAATACCATAATCATAACAAAAGATTTTAATTTTAAAAAAAGACTCATCTTTTTTTATTATAGACCACTCATTATTTGTTTTAAAAGATTTAGCTAAACTACCAATATAAATAGCTTCTATAATAGATGTTTTACCAATTCCATTATTACCAATAATAATATTTAAATTTGAAAAATTATCAAATATTTTTTTCTTATAATTTCTAAAATTTAATAATTCTATTTTAGTAATATTCATTTTAAACCTCTTTTACCCCCAAATTTTGAGTTTTTATTTTTTTATGTACACCTACACACTGATATAATTATACCATAATTAAAGGTATAAAAAAAGGAAAAAAGTCTTATTTATTAAATTTTTCCTTTAATTCTTTCTTCTAGAATATATTTTAATCTAGAAGCTCTTAATATTTGATTTGTAAGTGAACCAATTGATATTTCAAATTCAATAATATCACCATTTTTAAATTCAATAATAGATTTTTTTTGTGAAGATTTATAATATTTGTTAATCTTTTCTAAATTTATCCAAATACAATCTGTTCTTTCTGGTGATGTTGTTGGAAAAAATATAATTTTTCTACTTTCTTCTATAATTATTGGAGATTTGTGTGTAATTCCTAATAATTTTTTTGTGCCATCTTTTCTACCATTAAAAGAACTTCCAAAATATTCACAACTGTGTTCTAATATCTGCATTGGGGTTACATTTACCACATATGATTCATTATTTTCAATAATTCTAGAACTTTTATTATCTATTGGTAATATTACTTGAGTATCATATGTAATTTCAAATTCCATTTTTGCCTCCTTTTCTTAAATATTAGTTGTTATAGTAACACACCTGATTTGTCGAATTTTGTCGAATTTTGTCGAAAAATGTAAAAATATTAAAATTTTAAACTTTTTTATAAAAAAATTGAATAATAACTTAACATATACTAATGTATTTAGTTAAGTTTAGTTAAATAAAGTATAAAAAAATATAGACATAATAACTGTCTATATTAATTAATATTATTTATTGTTAAAAAATAATTAATATGTTTTCATTGGTAAAATTAGTTGAATAAGTTCGTCATTATTTTGCTCTTTAACTATTATTGGACTAATTTCACCATTTAATAATAAATATATTTTTTCTTCTTTAAATATTTTTAATGCTTCTATCATATATTTTGCACTAAAAGATATTTTTATATTATTTCCATATTTATTAATAATATTCATTTTTTCTTCTACTTTTCCCATTTCTTGACTAGAAGCCTTTATAACAATAACATTATTATTTAAATCTAAATCTATTATATTTTTATCTTTTGATTGAGTAATTAAAGATGCTCTATCTAAAATATTATAAAAATCTTTTAAATTCAATTCTAGTTCATATTTATATTCTTTTGGAAATGAATTATCTGTATTAGGGTATGTTCCATTTAATAAAGAAGTTTGAAATATTAAGTTTCTATGTTTAAATAGTGCTTTGTTTGCAAATGTATGTATTTCTAATTCAGTATCTTTTTCTATTGTTTTAATAAATTCATTAATATTTTTAGCTGGAATAACAATATTTATATTCTCATCATATGATTTATTTAATTCAATAGTAACTTTAGACAACCTATATGAATCAGTCGCAACACATTCAAATTTTTTATTATGTATTTTAAAATCTACTCCAGTTAATAATGGTCTACTTTCCTGAATTGAACAAGCAAATGATGTTTGATTAACCATTTCTTTAAATTTTAAACTTGATAATATAATAGGTTTTTTAGTTTCTTCCAAGTTAATATCAGGAAAATCTTCTTCTAAAAAACAATTAAAATTATAAATAGACATTTCAGTTTTAAAAGAAACTTCATTACTCTCAAAATTTTCTATCATTATTGTAGTATCAGGAAGTTTTCTAATTATTTCTAATAATGATTTACCATATATAATAATACAACCAGTTTCTTCTATTGAATCAATATCTTTTTTATCAATTAAGTATTGTATAGTGATATCATTATCAGTAGCTGTAAGAAATAATCCCTCTTTTTTTAAGTCAAATTTAATACCATTTAAAACTGGAATAATATTTCTTGTTGATAATGCTTTACTAACATAGTTTAAACCTTCTAATAAAATATTTTTTTTGATTAACATTTTCATAATAATATACCTCCTTATTATTTAATTATTATTATTATAGAGTGTTAATATTGTTAATAACTTATTTATATTAAGATGAAACCTACAAATTATGTAAATTTATCATTGTTAAGATGTTTATTAATTAATTATTATTCACAAATTTTTTCTTTTAAAATTTTAATTTCTTCTTGTAATTTCATATTTATTTTTAATTCTTTTGATATTTTATCGTGTGAATAAATAACGGTTGAATGATCTCTTCCACCAAATTCTAATCCAATTCTTTGTAAACTTTCGTCAGTCATTATACGACTTAGATACATAGCAATAGCTCTAGCATCAGCTATATTTTTTTTCTTCATTTTTCCCTTTAACATTGATGCCTCTAAATTAAAGTATTTTGCTACAGTATCAATAATTTTAGCTACAGAATTTGTTCTATATACAGTTTTGGGAACAAATTCCTGTAAAGCTTCTTGTGCAATTTCTAGGGTTACATTTTTAATATTAAAAGCGGCTTTATAAGCAACTATTCTAATAACTGCTCCTTCAAGGTTTCTTATATCACTTCCACAATTATTTGCTATATAATCAATAACCATTTCATTTATATCTAAATCAAAATCATTTATCATAATTTTATTTTTTATAATATTTTTCTTTAATTCTAATTCTGGTGGATTTATTGATTCGGTCAATCCCCATCTAAATCTTGTTTTTAATCTTTCTTCTAAATACTTATAATCATTTATTGATGTATCAGAGGCTATTATAATTTGCTTTTCATTATCATATAATGTATTAAAAGTATTTGTAAATTCTATTTGTGATTTAGTGGCATTTTCTAAAAATTGAATGTCATCTATCATTAATACATCAACGTTACGGTATTTATCTCTAAATGCTTCTAAATATGTAACGTTATTATCATATTTATTTTTAGCATTTATAATTGCCCTATAATCATTAGTAAATTGTTCTGCTGTTATATATAATACTTTTTTATCTGAGTGAGTAACAATATAATTACCAATAGCATGCATAAGATGTGTTTTACCAAGTCCACTTTTAGCATATATAAAGTAGGGATTATAAAGTTTTCCTGGATTTTGGGCAACTGCAAATGCAGTACCGTATGCTAATCTATTTGATTCACCAACTACAAATGTATCAAATGTATATTTTTGATTAAAATTACTAATATATTTATAGTTATTAATATCATTTTTAATTAAATCATTATTATTATTATTATTAGTTTGTATTATATTTGATTTATCTTGTTCAAATTTTTTTATATCTTTTTCAAAAATATATTTAATTTCACAAGTATCATTAGTTATATCATCTATTAATTCTTGGATTATTGAATTATAATTTTTAGTTATATTTTGTAAAAGTAATTCGTTTGGTGGAACTATAATAATTAATTTACTATTATCATATGAGTAAAATTTAAGATCTTTAAATAAGTAATTAAAAGACATTAATGAAACTTTAGTTTTAATTCTAGATAAAAATTCATTCCATATTTCATTTGTATCCATGATAATCATCCTTTCCAACAAACTTCTAATTTAATTATAAATCAACTATTTTTAATGTCAAACAAAAAAAATCATTATCATTTATATTAACAAGTTATAAACTATTTGTAAACATTTTTTTATTTATTTTTCTAACATAAATTTAGTTATTAACAATATCAACAATTTTAAAAAAACATTATGTATAATTGTTAAAAAATTGTGAATAAGTTAACATAATTTTGTTAAAATCTTGTTAATAAGTTAACATAACTAATTGTAGTGACATATTAACATAATAAAAAATATATAAATAAGTTAAAATATGATTTTTATAGTAAATAGAATAATAAATAATTTGAAATAATTAATAAATGTTCAAATTTTCCTAAGATATGCCATATATTACATTAATTATTTTTATAGGAAAAAAAGTAAAAAAATATAAATTTTGC
>JAEDNL010000078.1 GCA_016302505.1 Bacilli bacterium | reverse complement strand
AGTATTAACTGTAGCAGTACCATTAATTTGTAATGTAGTACTAAATGCTGCAAAACCTACACCGATTGCTACAACTGAAATAACTAAAGCAGCAATAACTAATGTTTTCATTTCTCTTTCTCTATTCATTTTTTTCCATATCTCCTTTTCTATATTATTTTTGTCCATAGTATAGTGTTACTGAAAGATTATCTACATCAACAGAATTAACTGGCCATGTATCTCCTTCATACCACATACTAAGTTTTAGGGCTTGAAGTGAGTTACTCTTCAAAACATCTCCAACTTTAATATCAGTTTCATCTACATATGTCAATTTATACTTAAAGTGTTCACATACAAGATTTGCATCTTTTTGTGATTCTTCATCTTTTCCAGTACAAATTGGATCAGTTTGAACTAGTGAAGTGACTACGGCATCAATACCGCTATTATTAACGACATCTAATGTGTATGATGCCGTATCATCCATACTATTAAATTCAACGCGAAATGAACCGATAATAGTTGATTTTTCATCAATAGTTGGATCAATAAGTCCCTTAGCCGTTCCTTCATATGTAAAGTTAGATAGATTTGCAAAATGAACATCCCACTTATGAGAAGTAATAGTCGCATATCCTTTAGTTTTAAGTGCCTTAAATGATGTACTTAAAGCCATCAATGAAACACTTAAACCACATACAGCAATAAGTAAGGCCACTACTGCAGCAACTAAATCCAAATTTTTCTTTTTCATTAGTTACATTATTACCTCCTTTACATATATATATTGTGGAGTTATTTAAGTTGTAATGCTTGTAAAACTAAAGTTTTACAATTCTTCAACTACCCTACATATCAATATTAACATAAATTTAAAGTATTGTAAATTATTTTATAAATTTTTTTATATGTTGTAGATTTTATTACTATTTATTTTTGTATTTATAATAAATAATTGTTCATCGCTCTTAATCACTAGATTCTTCTAATCTGAATAATTCTTCAATTAAAAAAATAAATGTCTTTTAATTCATTTATTTTAATACTAATTGCCGTTTTTATTTTGAGAGTAAACTAATTTTATATCTAATCCTGATATTGAAACATCATCTTCAGGCTCTTCAATAGTTGTAGAATCAGTTGGACTTTTATATTTTAAAGTTAAAATCATATTTTTAACATCACCTGAATTTAATATATCATTAACCTCTATATTGGTAGAACTATTAATTAAAGTATAATTATCATCATAATGTGGTTCTTCTTCTTGATATTTTAATGTATATTCTAAATTTGCACATACATTATTAGCATCAGTTGTTGCTTGAACACTATTACCGTATCCTTCACATATTATACTTCCCTTTATAATTTCAGATAATTTAGCATTTATAGTACCATTATTTGCTATTTGAAAAGTATATGAAATAGAATCTCCTGGTTCTAAAAAATTAACATTATATGAGCTTAATTCTGTCATATCTTCACTAATAACTGGATCAGATACTTTCTCAGCACTTCCAGTAAGTACAGCATCACTTAAATTTTGAAATTCTATTCTCCAAGACATTCCTTCAACTTTAGCTGTTCCATTTATACTAAGAGTTGTAGACATCGCAGAATATCCTATGCCAAGTGCTACAGAAATTACTATTAAAAATGCTATTAGTTGTATTTTATTGTTATTATCTTTTTTTATTCTTATTTTCATATTGGCTCCAATTCTATTATAAATATATCATAAATAACATCATTTATCAATTAATTTTTTTAGTTTAATCCCTCTATTATAATCTTCATTATATAATTATTAATGATAAACTAGTTTATAATAATTTCATAAATTTCTTCTTACATAAAAATTACATAACTATAATATATTACAAATAATAATAGAAATTTAATACCTTCTTTTTTAGATATATTCTTATCATTAAATGAATATATAAATAAAAATAGTGTAGATATTACCATCACAACAATATCAATATAACTAAAACTAATATTATTAATTCCTCCAAATAAAAGTATAGGTAGTCCAATAACAATTCCAACATTAAATATATTGCTTCCTACTACATTACCAATAGCTATATCATATTGCCCTTTTCTAGTTGCAGAAACACTTGTTACAATCTCTGGTAATGATGTACCTAATGCTACTATTGTTAAAGATATCATTCTTTCACTTACTCCAAACATTTTAGCAAGTTCACTTGCACTATCCACTACAAAACTACTACCAAAAACTATTCCAACTAAACCACATACACATAATAGTATAGATTTTCTCATGCTTGGGTATTCTTCAATATCATCTTCAACTTTATTCTTAGCCATTCCTATTACATAATACATAAATACACTAAAAAATAATACTAATATAAGTCCATCTCCTCTTGTAAACGAAGAAGAAATGTTTTTATCAAAGAAGTTATCACACATAAGAACTGCAAAAGCAGTTGTAATCATTAAAGTAATTGGAATTTCTTTTTTAACTGTATTTTCTTTTACTTTTAATGAATGAAATAAAGCACTAAGTCCTAGTATTAATAAAATGTTTAATATATTACTACCAATAACATTACCAAGTACCATATCAGTGTTTCCAGATAATAAAGATTTAACACTAACTGCAAATTCAGGAGCACTAGTTCCAAAAGCAACAATAGTAAGCCCTATAAGCATTTTAGATACTTTAAGATTACCAGCGATTCCACTTCCTCCATCTACAAAATAATCAGCTCCTTTTATTAAAATTATAAATCCAAATATTAATAGAATTATTTGTAAAATCATAAAACACCTCTTTAGTCTTAATAATTATACTAAATATTTTGTATTAAAACAATATAAAATTAACTTGCTTTACCCAAATAACTTAAAGTATGTTTTTTGTAATCTTCAAACTTTTAAATGTTTTAGACATTCCTAAAACAGAGGTACTATTATCAAAACTAAAAGAACTATATATAAAGACAAAGTATTATCAATATTAAATATTGATAATGAATTTATTAAAGAATGTAAGAGACTATCAAAGTATCTTTACATCACAATATTTTAGAGCAAATAATCTTTGTAATTTTATAAATAGTTGAAGTTTTACTTATGATATAGTAAACACACACATTCTACATGC
>JAEDNL010000077.1 GCA_016302505.1 Bacilli bacterium | reverse complement strand
CCAATATTTTTAACTGTTATAACTTTAGAAATTGTGTCTCCTGGAACTGCATTTTCAAATTTTAGTTCTGTTTCATCTTTATATTCAAGTCTTAAGTCTCCAGTAGACATAACTATATCTTTTCCTGTTCCCTCTATTTGTAAACTAAAGAATGCATATGTATAACTAAATATACTTAATAAAACTAATGTTATAAATGATATTAGAAATATTTTTATTATATTATTTCTTTTCATATTCTTCACCTACTATTAAATAGTATACTATATTTTATATCAAATAAAAAGACTATTACTAGTCTAAATATTATAAGAAAAGAATTAATTATTTTTAATTGTAATTAAACCTCTATCTACTTCTTCTAATGCCCTTCCTATTTCTTTTTTAGATACATATTCACTTTCAGGCATTTGATAGTGTTTATGTTCTTTCATAACTTTGGCTCTATCTGCAGCTATATGAACTAACTTGTATTTAGAGTCAACAATGTTTAATAGTCTATCGATTGAAGGATATATCACTTTTACCATCTCCCTACATTAATAATATAACCAATTCTAAAGTTCTATACAACTAATATACACATTTTTTTACATTAAATTTACATCTAATTAAAATTTACTAAATCATACTTTTTAATAGTACTACTATCATATGACATTAATATACTTTTTTTACTTCCATTTATATAATTGATTTGAACATTTCTAAAACAGTATAAATATTTATCACTTGTTTGTTCAATATCTTTAGTATAATCTAAATTCTTTATATTTTTACTTTCACTAATCCAAGTAAAATTTAAATCAGTAGAACCTTCTAAATCTTCATCATCTATCATTATAAAATATAAATTACTTTCAGTAAGAAGTGTAACACTTAAGTAATCTTCATCCATAGAACAACCTGGTATTAATACTATTTCTTTTGTTTTTCCTTCATAATTATGTAAATTATATATTTTATCTTTATAATTTAGTTCTATATAGTCAGTCTTTTCTATTACTTTAAAGTCTCTCTTATTATCTGATATTGTGATACTTAACTTATTACCACATCCCGTTAAAATTATAAATATCAAAACTATACTTAATGTTTTAATTACATTCTTCAATGTCATCAACTTTAAAACCCTTTCCATCATCAACTTTAACATTATTTTTAACACATTTACCAATTATATTATTGATATCTAAAATGTATTCACTTGCAACATCTACACTCATTTTTTTGTTTTCAATCATTTCTATTGTAATAAGTGTACCATTTACAATAATATATTTTGCAATCGGTACACTAACCGTACCTACTTTTTCTTGACCTTTATTTCTATATAAAAATCCTATTAATGCTCCAAGCAATATTAATACAAAAATAATTACAAATATTATAATAAAATTTTTTCTATCCATTTTCTCATTCATAATTAAATATTATCACACTTTCTAAAGTTATTTATTCTTTATTTATCATTTTTTACAAGATTACGTAAAGCATCTAATATAACTACCATAGCCCAAGTATCTTGCTTACAATATACTCTTAAATTCTTTTTAGCCCTCTCTAATTCATCAGGCGTCATATCATCATATAAAGAATAAGTAACTAAGGCTTCAGTTCCATTTTTAACTTCCAAATTTTTATATGTTAAATCACTAAGTACTGGTAAAGTTTTTTTAATAGAATAACTACCACTCAAATTTTTATGATAGAAATTTACTAGTTTACTTCTTTCTTCATCAAAACCTAATTCTTCATATATACTTTGATTATTCTTAATAAAATAAAGTAAATCTGTAGATTTTTCTACTATTTTAAGTAATTGCTCTTTATATTCAGGAAAAATATACGCTAGTTCTTTTAAACGACTTCTTTCAAAAGTAACATTTTGAGCAAACATTGTACCCTTAGATGGATCTATTCTTTTAACTATTTCTTTTACCATTTCTAATCTTTCATCATTTAAAGTATCAGCTAAAAATACATAATTATCTTTATCTTTATCACAAATACCAGGCTCATGTTCTATATGTAAACTAAATTCAAAACAAGATTGTGTATAAGGTCTTTCTCCTTTAAATCTAGGCATTGGACAAGGAAAACTTTCAAAATCCAAATGATATATTGGATACTCTAAAGTATCAAACATAGCTATTATTTTCTCTTTATCCAAATATATTTTATCATTATCATAACATTCTCTTTCGATTAACATATTAGGTTTATTTTGAAGCCATTCTATAGGTATATCATCTAACTTATAATATCCATTATTTATCAAATCATACTTATTATATTTATCAGGCCCAAGACCTATTCTATCAGTAAAACCAATATAATTAAAACTAGAATTATATTCTGGTAAATCTTTATAACAAATATTTTTATATTTACATTCACATTTTTCTTTATATGAACAATGTACTCCAACATTACATGGACTTGAATCAGGATTATATATATTATTTTCTAATGTATCAACCAAAGATTCTATAATAGGCATATACTCTTTAGTAATTTCATTCATATCAAAGAAACAAACTATATCTTCTCCATCTATAGTTCTATATATTCGTTTTTTACCAACCATATATCCATCATATACATAATTATGATTAAGTACAGATAAATAATAATTAACACGTTTATTTATTTTATGACTCTTTAAATCATTTTCAATTATATATCTTTGTACCGCTAAATCAAAAACGTATCTTCCAATATCACTATATCTATCGAATAATTTTTTATATTTTTCATTAAATTTCTTTATAAGTTTATCACTACCATTAACTGGCTTTTTAAGTTTGTATATCCCATCTTCTAGTATAAACATATCTTTTTTTTCTTTAGAATTCTCTCCATACTTTAAACCCTCTATATAATTTCTACTAGTAGTAGATTTAACTTCTATAATATTTATTTCATCATCATTTTCATTATAAATATCAACATAGCATAAATATCTAATACCATTATGAACAAAGTCAAAAGATTCTTGATTATAAGTATTTTCACTATAAACAAATTTACCATTAAATAATCTTTTAGATTTATAGGCACTTTCAAGTTCTACTTCCTTATAATATTTCATCATCGCAGATAATTCTTTATCTTCTTTTTTTGTTAGATCAG
>JAEDNL010000029.1 GCA_016302505.1 Bacilli bacterium | reverse complement strand
TTTATTGAAAGCTTTTAGTTTACTTTTAATTGATAAGAATTTATAGAAGTCCCATATCCATAAGTTTCACTAGTTGTACTATAGTCGTTACAATATCTTGTATCAGGATCTATATAGCTTGCTACTGTACTAAGATTAGTGTTATACCACGAATTTATTTCTTGTCTAATCGTAGAGTATTCTATAGTAAGATTCTTATGATAATATTTTACATAAGACGGTGTTCTAGTTTTATTAAGAGCATTTTGAGTTTCTTCTTCATAATATCCTGATGAAATAGTTTCATATAAGTAACAGTAGATATTTCATTAATAAGATTAACTGAAGTTATAGTTGTCTCTTTTGTATATTTACTACTGCATTCTTCACTTCCATGACTAGCTGTTGCTACTGATATTACAGATACACATATTAACATAATTAAAAACTAACCATTCCTATTGTTTAATAACATTTCTAATAACTTTACCATATTATAATTATAATAAATATTTTATTAAATTAAAAAATAGGACTTATCATCCTATTATAAATTTATCTATTAAAGGAGTTATATAGTTTGAAAAATAAATAGTACATAAAGCTCCAATTAATAAAAATGGCCCAAATGGAATAATACCTTCTTTATTCTTTTTAATTATTATTAATGAGAATATAATTCCTACTAATGAACCAATAAATAAAGTTACAAAACTATTTATAAGACCTAATCCTAAGGCAATAACTCCCATCAATTTAATATCTCCATCACCTAAAGATTCTTTTTTAAATGTTATATTACCACATATTTTAATAAAATACATAACAGCAAAAATTATAACAGCTGATATTATATTATAAAATACATCACTCATATTTAAAAAATAATAATTAACTGCTAAAAGAGCTAAACTTCCAATAATAAGAACTCTATCTGATATATAATAATACATAAAGTCACTAACTATTGTAACTAAAAGCATACATGTAATTATAGTTGATATAAAGAAATTAATAGTAAAACCAAATAACAAGTAATTACATAGAAAAAGTAAAGCACCTGCTATTTCTACAAATGGATAAATAAAATTTATTGGTTTATCACAATATGCACATCTTCCTTTTAAAAATATATATGATAATATAGGTATATTCATATACCATTTTAATGGTTTACCACAATCAGCACAGAAACTACTTGGATAGGTAGTTTTTATTTTATTTGGAATTCTATATCCCATACATCCCAGAAAACTACCCATAATAGCTCCAAGAACTGTCAAAAATATTATAATTATTATTTGCATAATTCCCCCTTTTACTATCCAGCTGCAACTGTTTGATACATACCAAACATTGGAACAAGTACTGATATTACAATAAATCCAACAGCTACTGCTAAAAATAAAATCATCGCAGGTTCTATAAACGTTTTAATTTGACCAACTAAGTTTTTTTCCTCTTTTAAATAGTACTCTCCTACTTTTTCAAGCATATTACCAAGTTCACCAGTATTTTCACCTGTAAGAATCATGTAAAAAGCAAGATCAGGAACAGCCCAGTGATCTTTAAATGTCTCACTCATCTTATCACCTTTAATAAGATTCTCTATTGTTCTATTCATTATATCCTTATATATTTCATTAGAAGTTATTTTTCTTAATATTTCCATACAATCTGTAAGCATTACACTATTTTTAGTAAGAGTTGCAAATGTACTTGCAAACATACTCATTTCTTTTGCTATAACAAGTTTACCAATAATAGGTAACTTCATACTAAATTTTTGCATTAATACTTTGAATACTTTAATCTTCTTATATGCAAATATAAATACAACTACAAAAGCAACAATAAATATTATAATTGTCATATAATTATTAATAATAAATGCTGATAAATTAAGAGCAAATTGTGTTACTGCAGGTATCTCAGCACCCATAGATACAAATACATCTTTAAATTTAGGAATAATATATACAAGCATAAATGTTATTACACCAACAGCAAAAATAAGAACTATACTTGGATATGTAATTGCACTTATAACTGCTTTTTTAGTATCTTCAATATCTTGATAATAATTAGCCATTTCATCTAATGTATCTTCTATTTTACCAATCATTTCAGCTGATTTTATCATATTAACTAAAAGTTGTGGAAATGCAGACCCTTGTTTTCCAAGAGCATCTGAGAATGATTCTCCCATAGTAAGTTCATATATTAATGAATCATATATTGGTTTATATTTTTTTCTTTTATCTTGTTGAGCTAGTATTTTAACAGCATCAGCAAGTGGAATACCTGCTTTAATATAAGTAGATAATTGTGTTAACCAAAATATTAAATCTTTAGTTTTCATCTTAACAGCACCAACTGGAGACTCTTTTCTAAAGAAATTAATCATAGAGTTTGTTTCTATATTATAAACAGTCATTCCTTGATCAACTAAGTATGAGTAAACATCATATTTAGAATGAGCAGAAAAATAATCTTTAATAAGTACTCCCTCTTTATTTCTAGCTAAATATCTATATGCTTGTTTTTTTTCACTTTTAACTGCATCAGGTCCATCTGGATCTATTTTAATTTCAACAAGCGTACTTTCATCTATTTTACCTTGCTTAATTTTCTTAACTTTTTTATTATTAGGTTTATTCTCTTGAACACTACTAGTACTTATACTAGGTCCTTGAACATTTGGTTGTTCTGTAGGCATTTGTACTGTCTGATTAACATTAGTTTGACCATTAACATTTGGTACTCTTGCATCATTTACAGGTGTACTAACATTATTAGTATTTTCAGCCATATAAAATCACCCTCTTACTATTCTATATATAAATTATAACATACTATTTTTAAAATTTAAAATACTTTTTAACTATTTTATTTTTATTTACATATACTATATTAGGTGACATATATGAAATTAAATATATCAAGTCTTTTAAAAACAATTAATATATCAAGTATTGCTGCTAATACTAATAAAACATTAAATATAATAAAAAAAAGTATTCCAGTTTATAAAGAAGTAAGACCATACTTTAATCATGAAAAGTCTTTATTTAAAAAACCCAAAAATGAATTAATAGATGAAATAAAAGAAAGCAAGCCATTAAAAGTAAATAAAAATATTACTTATAATAATGATAACTTAACTTTCTTTCAATAATTACTCTTTTGCATCAGTACTTAATATAGTTAAAAACGCTTCTTGTGGTATAGAAACAGAACCAACTTGTTTCATTCTTTTTTTACCTTCTTTTTGTTTCTCTAATAATTTTCTTTTTCTAGATACATCTCCACCATAACATTTAGCAAGTACATTCTTTTTCATTGCTGATATATCTTCTCTTGCTATTACTTTAGCTCCTATACAAGCTTGAATAGGTACTTGAAACATTTGTCTTGGTATTATTTTCTTTAAGTTTTCACATATTACTTTTCCTCTTTTATATGCAAAGTCTTTATGTACAATTACACTTAAAGCATCAATAATATCTCCATTTAATAATATATCCATTTTTACTAATTTACTCTCTCTATTACCTATAAAATCATAATCAAAAGATGCATATCCTTTAGTATAACTTTTTAATTTATCAAAAAAGTCATATACAATTTCGCTTAAAGGAAGTTCATATGTAACATTAACTCTTGTTTCATCTAAATATGATATGTTTTTATATACACCTCTCTTGTCTTGACAAAGTTCCATTATTGGTCCTACATATTCACTTGGAACATATATATTTGCTTTAACAAATGGTTCTAATACTTTACTAATCTTACCAGGATCTGGCATTTTAGATGGAGAGTCTACATTAACTACGGAACCATCACTCAATATAACTTCATATATAACAGATGGACTAGTAGCAATAATATCTATATTAAATTCACGCTCTATTCTCTCTTGTATTATTTCCATATGAAGAAGACCTAAGAAACCACATCTAAATCCAAAACCTAATGCTATAGAAGTTTCTGGTTCAAATGTTAATGCAGCATCACTTAATTTAAGCTTTAATAAAGCTTCTTTTAATGCATTATACTTAGTACTATCAATTGGATAAATACCTGAAAATACCATTGGTTTCATAGGTTTATATCCAGGTAGAGGTTTAACTATTTTATTAGTAAGACAAATTGTGTCTCCAACTTCAACTTCTTCAATGCTTTTAATAGAGGCAGATATAAAGCCAACTTCTCCTGCACATAACTTATCTTTTTTTATTTCATGAGGAGTGTGTTTTCCAAGTTCTAAGACTTCATAATCAGCTCCACTATTAATAAAGTGTATTTTATCTCCCACTTTAAGTTCACCATCAAATATTCTAACTAGAATTACTACTCCTTTATATGGATCAAAATAACTATCAAATATTAATGCTCTTAAGTCATCACTTTCACTTTTAGGGCTAGGTATTCTATCAACAACAGCATCAAGTAGTTCAACTACTCCTTCACCTGTTTTACCAGAACATAATATTATTTCATCTCTATCAAATCCAATAGTATTTACAAGTTCATCTTTAACTCTTTCAGGGTCAGCATTTGGTAAATCAATTTTATTAATAACTGGTATTATTTTAAGATTAGCATCAAGTGCTAAATACAAATTAGCAAGTGTTTGTGCCTCTATTCCTTGAGTTGCATCAACAACAAGAATTGCTCCTTCACAAGCTGCTAAACTACGACTTACCTCATAACTAAAGTCTACATGTCCTGGGGTATCTATTAAATGAAGAATATGTTCTTTGTATTTAAGTTCAACTGCATTTAATTTTATAGTTATACCACGTTCACGTTCAAGATCCATTGAATCAAGTATTTGAGATTTTTTTTCACGTTCAGTTACTGCATGACAAACATCAAGTATTCTATCAGCAAGAGTACTTTTACCATGATCTATATGCGCTATTATACAAAAATTTCTAATATTTTCCTGTTTCATAAATATGATTTTATCATAAAAATAAAAATAATTAAAGATACTCTTTAACTATTTTATAATTCTATTATATTCATTTTTTAATTCATCGAGATCTATTATCTCACAATACTTATTATATTTTTCCATAAATCTTTTTTTGATTTCTTCATTTTCTTCCATAAGTTTTAAATATTTTTTAGTATAGTTTTCGCAAGTTACTATTTCTTCTTGACTAACTTCACCATTCTTAATTCTTCTATATGCTTCATGAGTTAAATCTTTAATATACTCACCAGTTACTGCTTCATATATACCACCTGCTAGTAATAAAGTAAATATACCACTAAGACTACCTAAGAACATATAGATATAAAATGTTAAACCATCAAATCTAACTTTCTCTTCACTACTATTTTGTTTTAAAGTAACGAAACTTCTCTTAACATCTTCACCAATATTAGTATCAAATATTCTATCAGATGCTTTTATCTCTCTAATAGTTTTTTTATATTTTGATAAGTCTGCATCCTCATAATTATCTTTGTTTATATCACTACCAGTAACATCATATGATACTTCTTTTTTAACCGAAGTTCCATTTCCTAAATCATTCCATGGATATGTTTCAAGCACTAGTTCTTGATATCCATGTTTAATCTTAGGCATATATTTTTCATCTTCAGTTACTTTACCAGATGTAATAGATACTTTATCAGTTAAATATTCATGTGATATAGAATTTTTACATGCTAATCCTATAACACTAGCTGCTACTGCTAAAATAGATGCATAAGTTATTATACTAACAGTTACAGGATTGTGTTTACTTTTATGTTTAGTAAGATTCTCTATCTTTTGATTATTTTTATTAATTTGTCTTAAAAAATCTTTTAATTCATCCATTACTTCATTTTTAATATTTTCATTAGTAACTTCACTTACATTTTCCTCATTAATAATCTTATCACCAAGAGAGCTTGTACATTTTTTAGCAATATCACATTCGCTAGGAGAAACTTTCTCACTCATTAATATTTCATTCTCTAATCTATTTTTTAAATAATGTCTTAAAGACTTATTATTCTTAGAATACATCATTATATTACTTCTAGAATTAACATTAATTTCCAACTGCATTAATTTAAAACAAATAGAATATAAATTATTTAAAGTTTCTTTATCAAAATTATAATTACTTTCTAATATATTTATAATATTATTCGTTAAATCATTAAGTTCATTTTTATCGATATTTCCACTATTAACAGCATAAGATATTTTTTCTATTAATAAACAAGTATCTAGATATTCATTATAATTTATAAACTCACACTCTATCAATCTAAGTCTCATTAAAGCATTTTTATATAGATTTTCAATCATTAATTCTAATAATGGAGATGTATATTTTTCATTAGTTTCTTTTTCTTTCTTTTGAATATCTTGTTCTAATATTTTTAATCTACTATTATATTCAGATGTATCAATATTGATATATGATAAGTACTTAAGTTTATCTCTATCTTCTTTTAATCTTTTATAAAAATCATCACTATTCATATTTTTTCTCCTAAACCCCTTTGAAATTGCGCTTATTTTACCATAAATCAATAAAAAAAGCAACACTTTTATATAAAATGTTACTAATTTGCATAATGATTTTACCATAATTTTTTATTTAAATAATAGCCTGTATATGATTCTTTGCATTTACTTACTTCTTCAGGTGTTCCGCAAGCTACTACAGTTCCACCACCTTCTCCACCTTCTGGTCCTAAATCTATTAAATAATCAGCTTGAGCTATTATATCTAAATTATGTTCTATTACTATTACTGTATCTCCATTATCAACTATTCTATTTAATATTAATAATAACCTTTTAATATCATCTTGATGAAGTCCAGTTGATGGTTCATCAAGAATGAATATACTTTTACCAGTAGGTTTCTTTTGTAGTTCTTTAGCAAGTTTAACTCTTGATGCTTCTCCACCACTTAATGTAACTGCATTTTGTCCAAGTTTAACATAACCAAGTCCTACTTCTTCCATTATCTTTAATGTTTTATATACTTTAGGTACATTTTCAAATACTTTTAAAGCATCACTAATAGTTAAATTTAATACTTCTGATATATTATATCCTTTAAATTTAATTTTTAATGTTTCTTTGTTATATCTAGTCGCATTACATACATCACATGGTACATATACATCTGGTAAAAAATGCATTTCTATTTTTTTAAGTCCATCTCCATTACATGCTTCACATCTTCCACCTTTTACATTAAAACTAAATCTGCTCTTATCATATCCCCTTATTTTAGATTCTTTTGTTTGAGCAAAAACATCTCTTATAGAATCAAAAACTCCAACATAAGTCGCAGGATTACTTCTAGGTGTTCTACCAATTGGATCTTGACTTATATTAACTACTTTATCTATATTTTCTAATCCTTTAATAGTTTTATATTTACCAGGTTTATCTTTAGTATTATATATTTTGTTATATAATATTTTACCAAGTATTTCATTTACTAAAGTACTTTTACCACTACCAGAAACACCTGTAACGCAAATAAATTTACCTAAAGGAAATTCTACTTTAATATTTTTTAAGTTATTTTCTGTACATCCAGTTAATTTAATACTTTTACCATTTCCTTTTCTTCTTTTATTAGGTATTTCTATTTTTTCTTTTCCACTTAAATATTTTCCAGTAATAGATTTATCACAATTCATAATATCTTCCACACTACCTTCACATACTAAATATCCACCTTCACTACCGGCATTAGGTCCAATATCTACTATGTAGTCAGCAGCAAGCATAGTATCCGTATCATGTTCTACTACTATTAAAGTGTTACCTAAATCTCTCATTTCTTTTAATGATTCAATTAGTTTTTCATTATCTCTTTGATGAAGACCAATTGATGGTTCATCAAGTACATAAAGAATACCCGAAAGTCTACTACCTATTTGAGTAGCAAGTCTAATTCTTTGTGCCTCTCCGCCACTTAGAGTAGATGCATTCCTTGATAAAGTTAAATATTCAAGACCAACATTCTTTAAAAATATTAATCTTTCTTTTATCTCTTTAATTATTAATGAAGATATTTCAATTTCATGACTATTAAGTTTTAAATTATCTAAAAATTCTATTAAGTCTTTAATACTCATATTAGTTATTTCAAATATATTTTTATTTTTAATTTTAACAGTTAACACATCATCTCTTAGTCTAGCAGTATGACAACTAGGACATGGAAGTTCAGTCATATATCTTTCTATCCATTCTCTTATTGATGGTGATACCGTTTCTATATATCTTCTTTCTAAATTTGATATAATTCCTTCAAAATAATCATAACTTTTTAATACACTACCACTACGAGTAGTTAAGGATAAATCAAGTTTTTCTTTGCTTCCATAAAGTATAATATCAAGTTCTTTTCTAGTTAATTCTTTAACTGGTTTATATAAATCTATATTATAATACTTGGCGACTAAACTAAGTTTTTTAAAATATATATTTAATGTTTCCCCACTTTGAAATGAAGTTACAGCTCCATCCATAATAGATAAATTTTTATCAGGTATTAATATATCTTCATCTATATGTTTTTTAACACCAAGGCCTTTACAATCAGGACATGCTCCATATGGACTATTAAACGAAAATAGTCTAGGTTCAAGTTCAGGTAAACTAAAATCACATAAAGGACAAGCATAATTTTCACTAAATACTATTTCTTTATCTCCAATTATATTAATAACTACTTTTCCTTTAGATAGTTTTACAGAAGTCTCAATAGCTTCAAATATTCTACTTCTTGATTCTTCTTTAAGTACTAATCTATCAACAATAACATCTATTCTATGTTTAATATTTTTTTCAAGTGTTATCTCTTCATTTAAATCTCTTACTTCACCATCTATTCTAGCTCTTACAAATCCATCTTTAACAAGTGAGTCTAATAAATCTTTTTGAGTACCTTTCTCTCCATGTATTACTGGTGACATTATTTCTATTTTAGTACCTTTTTCATACTCTAATACTTTATTTGTCATCTCTTCTATACTTTGAGTAGTGACTGGTATATTATGATTAGGACAATAAGGAACACCTATTCTTGCATACAAAAGTCTAAGATAATCATATATCTCAGTAATCGTACCTACTGTACTTCTAGGATTCTTATTAGTTGATTTTTGATCAATGCTTATACTAGGACTAAGTCCTTCTATTGAATCAACTTTGGCTTTACTCATATTACCTAAAAATTGTCTTGCATAAGCACTTAAACTCTCAACATATCTTCTTTGTCCTTCAGCATATATAGTGTCAAAAGCAAGACTACTTTTTCCACTACCTGATACTCCAGTCATAACTATTAATTTATTTTTAGGAAGTTCTAAACTTATATTTTTTAAATTATTTTCTCTTGCATTTTTAATAACAATTTTATCCATAATTCACCTCTAATATTAGTAATCACTAAAAGTAAACATATTATACTACAAATAAAATACAATTACCAAAACAATTATATAATAAGTACATATGTTTGTAAATATAAAATTAAAAAAAGAGTATTTAACAACTTTTATTATTATCAGTTATATTAAAGTCACAACATCCACAAGCATTACCTTCACTATTAGATACACATATAGGACTAGAGCCATTTCTTTTAATAATACAACTATTTAAATACTCTTTACTATCTTTTAAAGCAACGTATATTCTAACAACATAATCACTTGGTATTTTACTATTATCAACAGAATTTTTCAAATCACTGTCAATATAGTTATTTGATTCTAAAGTACTTATAGGTACATTCAAATATTTATTTTCACGAAAAGAATTTAATGCATTAGAATCTATATCCATATATAGTTTAGCTGCATCTTGTATATCTATATAAGTATTTTTAAGTTCCTCTTCTTTAGTAACATTAGTAGTTGTTTCATACATTACAACACTACTTACTCCAATTATTGAAGCTATTGTTATAACAAGTAGCACTTCCATTAAAGTAAAACCATTTTTCATATACTCACCTATAATAATTATATAATAAATAATTATTTTTTTAAAGTGTTATTTTTCTTTAACCCTTCAATATAACCAATATCATATAATTTAGATAATATTTTCCTTTTATCATATTTTTTAATTTTAATTTTTTTATTTTCTTTTAAGCCTTCTTCATATCCTAGAACTAATGCTCTTATATATTTATACATAAATACCTCCTATTATTATAATTAGTTCTAAAACACAAAAACACTACAAAAAAATAGTCTTTTTTTATAAGACTATTGCTATTAAATTATTACTTCCTTTATTAACCATCTTAGTTATTGTTTGTGATAACTTATATTTAGCAGAGTCAGGAAGTAATGATAACTTAGCTTGGATACCTTCTTGTACTATTTCATCTAAACTTCTTCCAAATATTTCACTTTGCCAAATACTTTCTGAATCTTTATTATCTTTCATAATATAATCTATTAACTCTTTACTTTGAATTTCACTTCCTATTATTGGTTCAAAACTACTCTCAACATCAACTTTTATTAAATGAATTGAACTTGCTTTGGCCTTTAATTTAATCCCAAATCTCCCACCTTGTTTAATAACTTCAGGTTTTTCAAGTTTCATATCTTTAAGTCTTGGAAGTACAATACCATATCCTGTTTGATATACTTGTTTTAAAGCACCTTTAATAGAATCATATTCATTTCTACCTTCGTTTAAATCCTGAAATACTTTTAATAAATCTCCCTTCGTATTAACAGAGGCACCAACTAATTCTTTTAATATATCATTAAATAATGACTCATCTGCTTCAAGAGTAATAGTTACTTCAGAGTTATCAGTATCTAAATTAGATACATATGCTTTACTAATCTCAGGAGCATCTTCTAAATTAATATTAATATTTTCTACATCCCTTAATTTATCTACATTAACAACAGAACTTTTCATTTTTTCAATAAATTTTTGTTTAACAGGATGTTTATTATTTAAAACAGATACCCAATCAGGAATATTAAACTCAATATGATCAACATTAAATTCATATAAAGCTTCTTTTAATATATTAGTAATATCATTATCAGTCATATCCTCTATACTAACCGGTATTACTGGTATATCATATTTTTCATGAAGTTTTTCTGCTAAAGTCTTAGTTTCTATACTACCAGGATGTGTTGAATTTAATACTACTATAAACGGTTTATTAATTTCTTTTAATTCATTTATTACTTTTTCTTCTGCTTGAACATAATTGCTCCTTGATAATTCTCCTATAGAACCATCTGTTGTTACAACAATACCAATAGTTGCATGATCCTTAATTACCTTTTCAGTACCAATCTCAGCTGCTTCCATAAATGGCAATTCTTCTGTAAACCAAGGTGTTTTAACCATTCTAGGATTACCAATTTCATCTTGATATCCAAGTGCATCAGGAGTAACAAAACCAACACAATCAACTAATTTTATATTAGTAGTTAATTCATCAATTTTGATATTAGCACCACTACTAGGTACAAATTTAGGTTCAATTGTCATAATAGTTTTACCTTGAGCTGTTTGAGGTATTTCATCCATGCATCTTTTCTTTTCCATTGGATCTTCTATGTATGGAAGTACTAATGTTTCAATACATTTTTTAATAAAAGTACTTTTACCAGTTCTAACAGCTCCAACAACACCTAAATATATTTCTCCATTTGACTTTTTTCCAAGACTTTTTATTATTTGTGTTTTATCCATAATTACCCTCTTTCTAGACTATAGTAATATTTATGAATAAATACACATTTTATTACAAAAAAAGTGCATTAAAGCACTTATATTTATATTGACGCTCTTACAGTAACAGACTTAATAATACTATTATAAAAATAGAATTCAATATAATTTTTAAAATTATTTTGATCATCATTTACAAAATATTTATAATAAACACTATTTTCATACTTAGATACTTTTGCATTCTTATATCCAAGAGAAGACATTATAGTAGTAACATCATTTTCTGTACTCTTATAATTAATACCACCAATAAAGTAAACATTTTCACTTCCATCATTTGGATTATAAAATGTAGCACTATCAATAGTACAGTCTTCTATTTTTTTTGTCTGACCACTCACATTAATTACACCAACAACTACTCCACCAGGATAAGAACCAATTCTACCACCACTAGTAGTATATCCAGTTGCCAAATCTTTTGTAGCATACTTACTATCCCAAGTCCAATTAGTACCATTAAAAGATTCCTTTGTTGCTGGAAATGTAATAACAACATTATTATATTGTGCTTGATTTATCTTTAATGATGCATTACTAACATTTGTACTACCTTGGTTAGGCTTTTCATTATCCTCCTCTTTTTTTGTGTCTTCTGTAATCACATTATCTTCTGTAATCACATTATCTAGATTATTATTATTAGGTACTACACTTTGTTGCTTTTTAAATCCACACCCAGTAATGCT
Source organism: Bacilli bacterium (assembly GCA_016302505.1). GTDB lineage: Bacteria > Bacillota_I > Bacilli_A > RF39 > UBA660 > CAG-1000. The sequence continues at coordinate 3,838 of JAEDNL010000029.1, read as the reverse complement.
AAAACAAATAATAAATGCAATTAAAACTAATTTAATATTTTTCATATAATTCCTTACTTACTCCTTTCTATGTTTTTATAATATCATAAATATAGTTTAATATAAACATAATATTTTCATTTTACAAAAAATAGACATAAGTCTATTTATTATATACAAGTTCAGGAAATATAGTTCCAACAAATAATAGTATAACTAGCGTTATAGGATTAATAAGTATTTTAATAATAGTACTAAATAATGAATTGTTATATACAACTTTAGCAAGTAAATCTTTATCTTCAAGATTTACTATTTTATTATTTTCATTTAATACTTCATATTTATATAATTCATTATTAGTTATTTTGCCTACTAAGTATGTTTCGCCTTCTTGATATATGATATAGTCCCCAGTATTATAACTACTTGTTTTTTCAAATATAAGCAGTCTTCCACTTTCTATATCAGGTTTAAGTCCATCTCCTTTAGTAACTATATAAGAATATCCATCTATTACAGTTGGTAATACTTCTTTATATATTTTCTTTTTAGTAAAAAGTATCACTTCCATTAATGCAAAAATAACTAAGTATGCAATTATAATACCTCTTATAATATTTAAAAATATTTTCATTATAATACCACTCCCTTTTCAGTATCTATTTCAGCAAAAGAAGGAATATAACTTCCATATCTTAATGATGGTCTAAGAGCATAAGCTAAAAATTCATTTTGCATGTATGGTGTTATACTACTAACTATTTCATAAGCATACATTCTATATTCATCAAATATATTTTTACCAGCATAAGCATTAAGACCAGCACCAACTCTATCCTGTGTTAATTGATTTAGTATATCTATATAATAATCATCTATAACGCTTAATAATTTATTTCTAACCTTATCATCATAATTATTAATTTGACCGGAAGTTTCCAAAAATTTAACTCTACCTTTGAATATGCTATTTAATTGTTTTCTTACATTCTCACTATTACTAAAATCACATTTATCTATTAAAGGTTTAGGTACAAATTGTCCTATTAGAGACATAACTTCTTCAGGTGTTTTATTTGATAAAAATAAAGAATAATTATCTATTATACTGTCTAACACTTCACTAATAGATTTAGCTTTTAATACTTTATCCCTTTGACTATAGAATAAGTTTTTCTGTTCAGTTATTATTTTACCAAACTCTTCTTCAAATTTTCTATTCTCAGCATCTTTACTTTCTCTTTTTGCTTGACATGATTTAACTTTTTTACATATGCTTTCATTTGTTACTCTACCAAGTGGATTAGTCTTTTTTAAATATGTTACTTTAGGACTAAGTGCTAACATAGAATCGTTTTCAAGTACGATATCATCTTCAAGTGAAACAAAACATTTGCTACTACCAGGGTCACCTTGTCTTGCAGCACGTCCTCTTAATTGATTATCAATTCTTTCACTTTTATTATAAGTAGTACTAATAACATGAAGACCACCAACTTCCCTTACTCCATCTCCTAGTTTAATATCTGTACCACGACCAGCCATATTAGTAGTAACAGTTACTTTACCAAGAAGACCAGCATTTTTAATAATACCATTTTCATTTTCATTTCTAACTGCATTTAATAACTGATGTCTAATTCCTTGTTCACTTAATAATTTACTTATAATTTCGCTTTCTTCTATAGAATCAGTACCAATAAGTACAGGTTGTAATTTCTCATTACAAGATATTACTTCATTTATTATTGCCTTATATTTAGCTTCTTTAGTTAAATATACTTCATCTTCATAATCTATTCTTATGTTTGGTTTTCTACTAGGTACTTCATAAGTTTCTAAATGATATAAATCTCTAAATGCTTCTATGTTACTAGTACCAGTCATACCACATACACCATTTTCATACATAGAAAAGAAATCAGGGAATGTACATCTTGCAGTAACAATATTACTTAATTTAATAGTAACTCCTTCTTTAGCTTCAATAGCCTCATGAAGACCATTAGAAAGTCTTTTACCAGTAGCTACTCTACCTGTGTTTTTATCTATAATACTTATTTCTTTTCCATTCTCAACAATATAATCAATATCTTTATGATAAGCATACTCTGCAAGAATAGCATTAACAACGGCATTTTGTCTTATACCAAGTTCATATAAATCCTCATGATTATTATTATCAAAAGATGGTATATATTTTTCCATATCACTAATCATTCTAGTTGATAACATAACTTCCTTTTCATCAAGAAAAAGTATACTACCACTATATGTCATTCCTTCTAAATTTATTTTTTGAGGAACCACTTTACAATCATATTTACGAATAAAATCATGTGCCCACTTACATAAATTTTTATTATCAAGTGGATCAGTAGTATCTTTTTTATTACTACTTAAAATCATAGCTGTGCTTGCTTCATCAAGAAGTATACTATCAACCTCATCTATAATCGCAAAATTAAATGGTCTTTTTATATATCTATCACTTTCTCTTTTAACTAAATTATCATTTAAATAATCAAAACCAACAGTTGATGCTTTAGCATAAACAATATCACAAGAATATAGTTCTTGTTTTTTCTCTCGACTCAACTTTCTAGTTCTATTCTCAGGTACAAATCCACATGTAAGGCCAAGAAATTCATATACTTTTGAATTTTCTTTACAATCTCTTTCAGTCAAATAATCATTAGATGTCATAACATGAACACCTTTTCCACTTAAAGCATTTAAATAAGCCACTAATATTTGTACTAAAGTTTTACCTTCTCCAGTCTTCATTTCACTAACACAGTTCTCCTGCATCGCAACAGCAGAAGAAAGTTGTACTTCATAATGAAACATACCAAGACATCTTCTTGTTGCTTCTCTACATACTGCAAAAGCATCAACCATAATATCTTTCTCTGTCTCACCATTTTTAAGTCTTTTTCTTAATACATCAGTTTGAGATGAAAGTTCACTATCAGACATAGATTTGTATTTTTCCTCTAAATTACAAATTTTTTTTACAGTATCATTTACTTTCTTTCTATTCCTCTGTGTATAAGTACCAAATATTTTATCAGACATACCCATATTAAACACCTATTTTCTATTAATATAAATATATCATTTTTATAAAAAAAATTCAACTAAACTTAAGTTTATTATACATAGTTATTATAATATCAGTAATAAATAATATTATAAAAAGAATAGTTACCCCATTAGGTATCTTATTAATATAATCACTTATCCATGGTTTAACAAAATATATTAAAAATATACTACCTACTCCCCATATTAAACTCATAGATAATGAGATATATTTACCAATATGAAATTTTTGATTACTATAATCCCAAAACACCACATTAAATATTTTTTCTATTAAGTATCCTGCTACAAACTCAAGAAAGGTCAATACAAGAGTAATAAGAATAAATACTATTATAGTTTCAACTACTTTACTTAAATGCAATTTATTAAATATATAATTAGATAAACAAAATATAATAATTATACCTATTCCATACAAAGGAGTTATTGGTCCATATAGAAATCCACTTTTAAAATTAGTGTTCATTATAAATGAATATGCTGTTTCTAATAAATACCCAAATACTGAAAAAACAAAAAACAAATTTACATAGTACATATTTTCACCATTATTATTATTCCAATCTATTACTTTTTTATTTAAAAATTATTGACTTTTTAATAAATCATCACTATAATACTGTCCCAACAAGTGACATAAGTCATAAAATAATATGGAGGTTTTGGAAAATGAAAAAATTTTTAACTGTATTATTATCAAGTACATTTCTTTTAAATACATTAAATGCAGAAGAAATGCCTGTACTTG
>JAEDNL010000076.1 GCA_016302505.1 Bacilli bacterium | reverse complement strand
TTATAATACCATACAATCTTTTTTTCAATATTACTATTAGCATATATTATTTTACGCTTATAATTAGGTCTTACATCATAATCTTGTTGATATATGATATTTGATTCATTATCCTTAATAGGTGTTGTTTTTCTATGTATAAATGTAAATGTGTCATTATCACTTAGTACAATATTACATTGTAGTATGGTGTCTTGATAACAAACATAGTACACATATATAACCTCATTAGGCTTGTATTTATGTGGTAAATGTGGATATGATCCAATGTCCCAAGCTCCGTTTTTAATCATATTAAGCTTTGGATTGTTAAAAGCAAAATACTTATTACTTTTCTTCTTAACAATAGGACTATCGGTGAAATTAACTGCAACTCTTAAGCTGCTTTCACCATAGGTGTATATATCAATATCACCCTTCTTCATTTTACGTATATTATTAAGTCCCATCTCGGTAAAATAAGGGTTATTGTATTTATCAATAGTATTAGCCATCATGAAGATTTTGACATTATCTCTATATCTAATTATAGTCGACAATGTATTTTGAAATTTAATGAATTCATCTGGAACATATAAGCCATTTGTTAAGAATTCATCAAAAAGAATTATTCTAACTTTTGGAAATTGGATACCTTTGAAATGCTCATTACTTGTTATTGACAATGCATAACAAAAAGGTGTTTCATCTAATATGCGCTCGTTATTTTCATATTTACATAAATACCAGCGCTGAGAATAATAATATATATCAGTCCATTTTCCTTTAGTCCATTTTTCAATAAGATTACCTCTTAATTCATTATGAGGTAAGTCATCAAAATAGTTAGCTCCATTTAAGCCTTTAAAATCCTCATTCCACCTTCTAAGGATAACCGCTTGAATTTGATAACCGCTATCAATATAGCCACTAATATTAACTTTTTTAGTATGGATGCCATTTAGTATTATTTCTTTGACTGAAAAGCTTTTGCCATTTGAACGCTCACCTATACCAATATAATAATCGCAGTCAGTGTCTACTAAATTTGTAATATCGTAAAATCCAAAATTTTTCATCGTGTAAACTCCTCTATATTTAACAAATAATTAACATATTCATGACTTAGGGATAATGAATAATCACATTCTTCTAAATGTATAAATGAATCTTCATGATATTTATTTTTGATTCCTTTATAGTCAACGATAGTTCCATATATTTCATCATCAACATAAGTATGAATATTTTTACCAGTTGCAGACATTAATAATTTCTCGTTTTTTTCTTCTTTTTCTTTTCCTAATATATTATTTAATTCATTTCTAGAAATTTCAAAATTTTTAGGAAAATAAAGGTTATTCGTAAAATTTTTTAGAATATTTAAATTGTCTTTATATTTATATTTTAGATAAATAAGTCCATTATTTTTCGAAACTCCTGCAATTGTAATATGCATATCATCAGCATCATCTACATAAATATAACGCTTAGCTCCTAGTGTCTTGAAATATTTATAATGTCCTTCATATTCAAATGCTCCTAGATATTTTGTTTCACCTTTGATATTTTTAGGATTGCATTCGTTAATATCTAAATGATAGAAATTACACATTTTTTCAAGCTTCTTATAGCATAGCTTATTATAATTTTCAAAATATAATCTATGTGCTTCATAGTTTCTAAATTTAAGTGAGTCAGTGTCAGTATATAGATAATCACGACCTAACTCGATAATACCTAGTTGTAAATTTCTTCTGGCATAAGCTGTAATGAAAACTCCCCAAGGAAAAAATAAAAACCTATTTTTAGAGTTATTATATTTTTCAAGCTGCTCACTAGAAATAACTTCATTTTCAATCCATTCATCATTAACATATTTAATATCATTTTGGATGATCTTTGTTAATGCCATACCAAATGATGCATTTAGATTTTGTTTTGATTGCATGTAATTAACTTCTTCACCTTCAACACCTTTTAGAGTTGTTTTCTTATAAATTAATTCAATAACACCTTTGATAAAATCCTTTGGTAAATATCCCTTTTGATATATATGCAAATTCCATATTTCGATTTTATCCCACGTGTAAAAATTTTTCATCATATCAAAATCAACATTCGTGATAGTTGAAGAACACATCTCACATTCTACAATTCTACCATTATCACATATATCATTTTTAACATTAAAGCATCGTGAGTATGATAATATATGCTCGTATCTATTTTCACGTGTTTTTAAGTTATAAAAAGTGATATTAAATAAGCAGCAATGAGTTTTTAAATATGTGTAAAATTCTTTACTTGTGAATCTTTTAATAAGCTTTGCACTTGAAACTGGGAATAATTCGCTTAACATTGCATAAGGATACGCACTACACTCATCCACACTATATACATCTTCAATAATAACATTATTATATAAGCCGTTGCAGTGAGTAAATCCACCAGATGAAGCACGTTCTAACATATCATATTCAAGCTCACTAGTGATTTTACACATATTCATGAATTTCATATATTTGATATATTTATATCCATTCTTCTTATGATTTCCATCATATAAGCAGCAATCTCTTAAATATTTTCTAACATATCCGGTTTTAGTAAGCTGGAGCTTTAAAATATCACCATAATTCTCTATTTGTTCTTGTATATGAGCCATAACGACTAAGACATCATTAATAATGTACTGCTCTTCTTTAGGTGATAATTCAGTTTTATTATGTCTTATTAAGCGATAATCTAAATCACCAACAAGCTTATTAACCTTATATTTAGTTAGATTCTTACCTAAATTTTCAAGATTATAGCCGCTTTCAATATAGCTGCATCTAAATTCAATACCTAAGTCAGTCAATACCTTAATAGGTTTTCTATTTTCACTGGCAAAAATATCAACTATATTTAATCTTTTTCTAAAAAATTGAAACTCATAAGCAAGATTGTGAACATACACAATTATTCTTTTTTCATTAGATAAATTATAATAATTATGTAAGCACCATAATATTTTAACAAAATCATCCCAAGTACGATATAATACTACCTTACCATTAACACCAAAACAAAAAGCATACATTATCGCTTTTTTTTCGTCATTTTGATAAAAGGAAGTTGTTTCAATGTCAAACGCAAAAGGAACATTGCAATATTCTATTTTCTTACTATTTTTCACAAATTCAAAATCATCTAATAGATTTTTAAATTCATCTTCATTAAAAATCACTTCGTGGTTTTGTTTCGTCAACTCCAACGAAAAGGGCTTGCGTTTGTCTAAGTTCTTCTTCATATTCGCTTATTCCTCTACTTTTTTCTAATTGATTTAAATATCTAGTTAATGAGATTTTAGCACCTTTCCCACTTAAACCTTTTTTAA
>JAEDNL010000028.1 GCA_016302505.1 Bacilli bacterium | reverse complement strand
AAATATTAAAAGAATATATAACTAAAGGATTTGTTTTAAATGATGAACGTTTTATTAAAGGTAATAAATATGATGCAAAATATTTTGACGAATTACTTGAAAGAATAAAAGTAATTAGAGTAAGTGAAAGAATGTCTTATCAAAAAATTACAGATTTATTTATTGCTACATCAACTGATTACAATCCTAAATCAGAAGAAGCATATACTTTCTTTAAAATAGTTCAAAATAAATTACATTATGCTATTTCAGGACATACTGCTGCTGAACTTATTTATAATAGAGCAAATAGTACAAAAGATAATATGGGACTTACTTCTTGGAAAAATTCTCCTGATGGGTTAATATATAAATATGATGTTGTAGTTGCGAAAAATTATTTAAACGAAGAAGAACTTAATAAATTAAATGATTTAATTAATATGTTCCTAGTTTTTGCAGAAGATGAAGCAAAAGAAAGACACATTATGACAATGAGAGATTGGATAAGTGCAACTGATGATTTATTAAAATTTAGACGAAAACAAGTTTTAAAAGATTCTGGAAAAATATCACACAAACAAGCTGTAGAAAAAGCTGAAAGTGAATATGAGAAATATAGAGTTATACAAGATCAAAAATACATTTCTTCTATGGATGAATTTTACAATAAATATTTGGAAGAAAGTAATAAAAATTAAAATAGGAGTTGTTATATGAAAATATTAATAATTTGTAGTAAAAGATTTTACGAAAATATACCTAATATAAAAAAGAAATTGGAACAAAAAAACATACAAGTATTTTTACCAAATTGTTATGATGATCCAAAAACTGAAGAGAGAATGTGGAATTTAGGCAGAGAAAAACATCAGGAATTCAAGGCACAAATGTATAAACAAAGTGAAGAAACTATAAAAAATATGGATGCAGTATTAGTTTTAAATTTTGATAAAATAACTGATGAAACAATCGAAAAAAATTATATAGGTGGAGCGACATTTTTAGAAATATATGATGCGTTTAGGTTGAATAAAAAAATATATTTATATAATGATATTCCAGAAGGAATATTATATGATGAAATTCAAGGGTTTGCTCCTATTATAATAAATGGTGATTTATCTAAAGTAAAGGAGGATTTATAATGAGTGAAGAAAAAAGTTTTTCTAATACTTCCATTAACTGGTATCCTGGCCACATGGCTAAAACTAAAAGAAATATTTCTGATACAATTTCTATGGTAGACATAGTAATAGAACTAATAGATTCTAGAATTCCTTTTTCATCAAGAATACCAGATTTAGCAAAAATAACTAGAAATAAACAAAATATAATTGTATTTAATAAATATGATTTATGTGATCAAGTTGAAACTAATAAATGGATAGAAAAATATAAAAGCGAAGGTGCTATAGTAGTAACATGTAATTCTAAAACATCAAATGATTATAAAAAGATAATAAATGAAGTAGATACTTTAATGAAAGATGTTAATAAGAAAAGAATGTCCAAAGGTCTTTTACCTAAAAAGGCAAAATGCTTAGTAGTAGGTGTTCCTAATGTTGGTAAAAGTACATTAATAAACAAACTAGCAGGTAAGTCTATAACAGGAGTAGGTAATAAACCTGGTGTCACTAAACAAATGAATGTAATTAAAATAAATAATCAAATGGACTTAGTAGATACTCCAGGTATATTATGGCCTAAATTTGAAACAGCTATGGTTGCGAATAATTTAGCATCAATGACTATCATTAAAGAAGAAGTACTAACAGTAGAAAATATTGCAATTCATATATTAGAAATGTTATCTAAATATTATCCAAATATATTAAAAAAAGAGTTTGGAATAGATAGTTATAATAATGATGAAATTGAAGAATGCTTTGAAAAGATATCTAAATTTAAAAACATTCCAATTAAAGGAGAAGTTGATTATGAAAGAGTTAGTCTTGTTATAATCAATTCTATTAAACAAGAAAAAATTAAAAGTATAACTTTTGATAGAATATAAAATTAATAGTCATAAGACTATTTTTTTTGTGAAAAATATTTAATAATTATTTACATTTTAATAATTTACTTTTATAATAATGACTCATAAAGGAGGCAAACATGATTAAAAGTAATTTACCTGTTATATTATTAAAAAATCTTGTTTTACTTCCATATCAAGAAATAAGAGTAGAAATAAAAAGTGAATTATCTAAAAAAGTTACAGAGATATCTAAATTATATCATGATAGTGAAGTATTAATCGTTTGCCCATTAAATTCTTTAGAAGAAAGACCAGATACATCTGATTTACCTAAAATAGGTGTAGTTGGTAAAATTAAAAGCGTAATTGAACTTCCTAATGGTAATATGAGAGTTATCATTAATGGTTTATATAGAGTTAAAGTAATTAGCTATGTAAATTATTCTAATGAAGAAGATGTTCTTGATAGTATAATTACTAATATAGATAATAAAGAAAGTGAAATAGATTTATCTGCATATTCAAGAAAGCTAGTAAGTGAACTTGAAAATTATTTAGAAAAGAATCCTTTTGTATCAAATTCAATAGTTTCAGAAATTAAAAGTAATGTTTCACTTGATAAATTAACTGATTTAATTGCTAATTATTTACCTCTTTCATTTGAAAAGAAATTATCTTTAATGTTAGATACATCTTCGATAAGTAGAAGTAAATTTTTAATCAAAGAAATTGCTATTGAAACAGCTATTCTTGATTTAGAAGGTGATATTGAAACTAAAATCAAAAAAAGTCTTGATGATAGTCAAAAAGAATTTATTCTAAAAGAAAAAATAAAAGTTATTAAAGATGAATTAGGTGAAACTAAAGGAAAAGAAGAAGAAATAATAGAATATAAAAATAAAGTTAAAAATGGTAATTTTCCTTTAAGAATCAAGAAAAAATTAGAAAGTGAAATAGAAAGATATAATGCTACTAGTGAGATGAGCCCTGATTCTGGTGTTATTAGAAATTATATAGACTATTTACTTTCAGTTCCATGGTATACTGAGACTAAAGATGAAAAAGATTTAGTTAAGATTGAAAAGAAATTAAATGAATCTCATTATGGTATGGATAAAGCTAAAATGAGAATCATAGAATACATAGCTGTTAAAAGTATTGCTCCTGATGTAATAAGTCCAATTATATGTTTAGTAGGTCCTCCTGGTGTAGGTAAAACAACTTTTGCAGAGTCTATATCTATAGCTCTTAATAGAAAGTTTGTAAAAATATCATTAGGAGGTATGAGTGATTCAGCAGAGTTAGTAGGGCATAGACGTGCATATATTGGATCTAATCCTGGTAAAATTATTTCATCTTTAATTAAATGTGAAAGTAAAAATCCAGTATTCTTACTTGATGAAGTTGATAAATTAAAAAAAGATTATAAAGGAGATCCAGCATCAACTTTGCTTGATATATTAGATACTAGTCAAAATAAAAGATTTGTAGATAATTATTTAGATGAAGAGGTAGATTTAAGTAAAGTATTATTTGTACTTACAGCTAATGATATATCATCAATACCAGTTGCATTATTAGATAGGCTTGAAATAATTGATTTAACAGGATATTCTGATGAAGAAAAATTACTTATTAGTGAAAATTATTTAATACCAAGTATTATTAAAAAACATGGTCTTAAAAATACTGTTATTAAGTTTGAAACTGATGCAATAGTTAAGATGATTAGTGAATATACAAATGAAGCAGGAGTAAGAGAACTTGAAAGATGTATTAATAAAATAATAAGGAAGATTATTACAGAACATATCAAATATTCAAGAAAAATAGTTAGTGTAAGAGTAAAAGTAAGTGATTTACCTCATTATTTAGATAAAGAATTATTTTTAAATAGCAAACCTAGAATTATTAAAGTACCTGGTGTAGTAAAAGCAGTAGCGTGTAACTCATTAGGTGGAACTTGTTTAGATATAGAGTGTTCATCATATAAAGGAAATGGCAAATTCACATGTACAGGTTCTCTTGGTGATATAGCTAAAGAAAGTATAGAAGTATCTATAAGTTATATTAAAAGTAATAGTGAGTATTTTGGAATAGATGAATCATTCTTTTTAAAAAATGATATTCATATACATTTTACTGAAAACTCTATTCAAAAAGATGGACCATCCGCAGGTATTGCGATAACAACCGCAATATTATCACTACTTAAAAATAAAGTTATGGACAGTGAAATATCTATGACTGGTGAAATATCTCTTAAGGGTGATATATTAAAAGTGGGTGGAATAAAAGAAAAAACTATAGCTTGTATTAGAAATAAAATTAAAATTATGTATCTACCAGATGAAAATTTATATGATACAACATGGATAGAAAATGATATTAAAAATAATATTGAATTTGTACCAGTAAATAATTATAAAGAAATATATGATAAATTATTCAAATAAAAAATATTCTCATAATGAATATTTTTTTTCATATATTTAAATGAAAGGAGAATATATGAAAGAGATTATTCCATTAAAAAAAGATATTATTTTTAAGACTAAAATAAGTGAAGTAACAAGTATAAATTTAGAACACGATTATAAAATACTAGATGATATAGTAGAAGGAACTGTTTATTTAAGTGGTTCATATAAAATGACAGAGGCAAGTGTTATTGAAGAGGATTTTGTTTATAATATTCCTTTTTCAATCGCAATATCAAAAAGAATAAATAAAGATACTATAAAAATAGATATAGATGACTTTAAATATACTACTATAAAAGATATTATGAAAGTAGATATTTCACTTGAACTTACATGTGATGAAGAAGAAAGAGAAGATGAAAAGAATGAAATAAAAGTTGAAGAGAATATTAACAATATAGATTTTGATAATTATATGGATGATTATTTTAAAGATGAAAGTAAAAATATAGAAATAACTAAAGAAGATTCTGATAATACAAATATAGAAAATAATCTTAATAATTTAACTCAAAATATTATTAATAATGAAAATAAATACTATACTTATAAAGTTTATATAGTGAGAGAAGGAGATAATATAGAGAATATATGTTCAAAATATAACGTTAGTGTAGATGATTTAATAGAATATAATGATATAAATAATATATCTTTAGGAGATAAAATTATAATACCATATATTAATAATGACTAGAATATATAAAAATAGTGTTATTATTGATAATGAAGTAGTAACTAAAAAGAATAGAAATAATAATTTAATAGAGCTTTTTAATTATTTAGAAACAAGAAATTTTAATAATTTTCCTAAAGTAATAAGTAGTGATGATAGAGAAATTAAAACAGAATATATAGAACAAAAAGATTATCATGAAATGACTAAAGGAGTAGAACTTATTAAAACGATATCACTTCTTCATTATAAAACGCTATTTTTTAAAGATATAAGTAAAAATAAATATAGAAAAGTATATGATACATTAAGTGGCAATATTGAGTATTTAAAAAAATATTATTTAGACTTAATTGAAACTATAGAGTCTAGTGAATATATGTCTCCTAAAGAATATTTAATAGCTAGAAATTATTCTATAATTGATAGTAGTCTTTCATATGCATCAAAAGAGTTAAAGAGTTGGTTTAAATTAGTTGAAAATAAATCTAAAGAGAGAGTATGTACTCTTCATAATAATGTGTCATTAAAACATTTTATTCATGGGGATAAAAATTATCTTATTAGTTGGGATAATTATACGGTTGATACACCAATACTTGATTTATATAAATTTTATAAAACAGAAGGATATAAATTAGATTTTAATTATTTATTAAAAGTATATAATGAAAATTTAGAATTAATTAAAGAAGAAAAAATACTTTTAAATGTTCTAATATCAATACCACCTAAAATAGAATTTATAGGTGATGAACTTATAGATACACAAAATGCAAGAAAGATTATAGATTATATCTATGTAGGTGCGAATGTAGTAAATGAAAATAAATAAATGTCCACTAAAGTGGATTTTTATTTTACAATAATTATTATTTGTTATATAATTATTATGATAGGTGAGGAGTATGAAGAATAAAAATGGTTTTATATCTATGACTTTAGTTTATACATTCTTAATATTATTTCTTTTTCTTATGACTGGAATATTAACATCATATAATCAAAGAAATAAATATTATGATATTATAGAAGATAAAATAAAGTCAGAAATGAATTTGACTTCTTTTAGAAATGATACTTTATACAATACAATATTAAAAGATAATACAGCATATCCAGATAATAATGATGCTAGTCCTACTGTTGACTCTAAAGATGGAATAGACTTTAGTAAGCCTGTTATTAAAAATAATGGAAAAGTTTCAAATGGAGAAGGTTTATTTTTTACAGGAGATACATCATATACAAAAGATAATAAAACTGTTTATTATTTTAGAGGGGAAAATGTAAATAATTATATAAAAATTGATGGTAGAAAATTTCAAATATTAAGAACTGATGAAAATCGCAATGTTAAAGTAATAGAAGCAGCAGATTATGGTACTACTGATAGAACATATAACGATGAAACTGGTAATAAAGCAGTAGGATTTATGTATGGAACTGATGAAGATGAGAATGCTCTTACTAATGTTGAATTATATTTAAAGACACATGAGAATATAAATGATAGTGATATTAAAAAAGCATTAATTCCAAGTGATATACCTAGTTATTTAACAACAACATATTATTGTAATGATAGAACAATAGATAAAACAGTTACTAAGATATCAGATATAACTAAGAATGTATCTGATAATATTTATACAATTAATAATGATAAAGTTGGTTATAGTAAGTATACTACAGTATACTATAACATGAATAGAATAATAAATGATAAACACCCTAGATTTAATTGTAATAGACAAGATAGTGCTGGTAATTATGCTGATTATATTGAATCGTATGCTGGATTAATTACACTTGATGAAGCAATATATTCGGGTATTGGATATGAAGAAACAGATTCGGGTATTGGATATGAAGAAACAGAAAATCAGGAATCATTTGTTAAAAATGCTATTACAATGACACCTGCTTATTACTACTATGATACTACAACTAATATAGATAAACCATATATGTATGCAATTAGTTCTGGTAAAGTTATTTTAGTCAAAGCAAATGAAAAATATATTCTTCAAAGCTCTTCAGTATATACAATAAAGGGAGATATAATTATATCTGATGGTAATGGTACTTCTAATAATCCTTATATAGTTAAGGGAGGTTCATAATGAATAAGAAAGGTTTTATATTTTTAGAAACAGTATCGATTTTAATGGTAGTTGCACTTTCTTTAATAACATTACTTGCAAGTTATACTCTTGTTTATACAAAGTCTTTAAAACATAAATATTATGATCAACCAAAAGATTTATACATTTTATATTCAGTAGCTAATTTAATTGATACAACTACTCTTAGTGATGATGTAATAATGGTATCAAATGCTAGCTCTTGTGAATTAGATAATGGTAAAACCACTGTACTTGGTGAGACAATAACTGATTGTAGTTATTTTATGAATGAACTTAACATGGTAACATTCGCAGTAGTAGATGATATAAATGTTGAACTTAATAAAAAAGCAAGTGAAACTTATTATGATAATATCACAATAGAATATTTAAAAACATTACCCAGATGTTATGAACAAAAATGCACTAATACTTCAAAAGGAAGAAAATATTTACTTGGCATATTTAAAAGAGAAGGTAAATATTATTATGCATCAATAGAAGTATAGGAGGTAAAACGTGAAAAAGGGATTTACATTAGTAGAATTATTAGTAAGTCTAGTTCTAGTAGCTATAGTTCTTACTTCAATGTCAGCAGCACTTATAAAATTAAAAGATACTTATGATAAAACAAATGACAAAACTGATTTTGATTTAGTATCTTCATCTATAACTAGAATAATTTATAATGATATTAATGATAACCAAGGAGTTAAGGATGTTAAACTTATTAATGATAAAGAAATTCAAATAATATTAACTAACAATGAGAGTAGAAAACTTGTAATTGAAAATTTTGATGGATTTGAAACCACATGTATAAGAAATGAAAACTCATCTAGTGAAGACTATATTGGTACTAAAAGAAAAGATAAGTCAACATTAAAATATATAGATAATACTGATCCTAATAATGAAAAACTTTTGTATATTAAAACACTAGATTATACATGTAATAATAATGAAAGAACTTGCAAAGATAAAGTATTAGATGAAGAATGTACTAGTACTATCGGTAATAAGTTTACTGATATTGTACTTGAATATGGAAAAGGTTTATATCGATTAAAAAGAAATTATGATAAAACTGCTACTTATAAGGTAACAATTCAACTAAACAATAGTATTAATAACATTATAATACCCTTAGTACTTGAGCCATATAATAATCATGTATAAACATAAACTAAATATTAATTTAACAATTAATATTTTTTTAATATCTATTTTATAATCTTTTAATATTGATGAAGTTTGAAATATAATAGATAGACCACTAAAATTAAGTAAAAAACTTGTTATTATTATTTTTAAGTGTGTATCTATATTTAAATTACTAATCATAAATATACCATTAGTCATTTCAAGCATACCGCTTATTATTGATAAAATAATATTATTGATATTTAAATAATGATTTAATAAATTAACTAATATAGTAAATATTATTATATTACCTAGTATTATATAAGATGTATTTATTGCTTTTGAAATTGACTTACTCAACGTATCTTGTAGTGATAATCTACTTTTATTTTGATAAGTTATATCTATGTATTTATCTTTTCCTCTTAGAAAAACACCAATCAATAGATTATTTAAAAAAGTTATCATATAAAGAACTAAACCTATTTTTATATTATGATAAATACCTATGCCAATAGTTCCAATTACAAATGCTATTGATGGATAGTATGTTGATATTAATATTTTATTAGCATCATTTTCATTGATAGTTTTATTATCAAGCATTCCTTTTATATATATAGCATTAGCTGGGTGACTAGTTAATATACTTAGTATATAAATAATAGATGAATTTTTAGAAACATTAAATAATTTTGAAATGATATTGCCAAATACATTTTTTAAAAACAAATCATAATTAAAATAAAATAATATATCACTTAAAATAATAAATGGAAAAATAGACACAAATACTTTTGTAATAAAAAGATAACTTGCACTTAAAGTAGAGTTAATAACTATATCTAAATTAAATATAAATATTATTAAAAATAATGTAAGAATTAATGGCTTTATTATTTTCATAAATTATTCCTATCTGTGATATAATATTATTAATAGGAGAAAAATATGATTAAAAGACTTAAAAAATATATTATAAATGATATTAAGAAAAACTATAAATTTTACATTGGATTATTTTTAATTATGGCTCTTTTTTTAGTTAGATTTGACTATGTAATATATACTCCTGGTTCACTTGAAAATTTGAAGGATAGAATAAAAGTAGAACCATCTTATGAATCTAAAGGTAGCATGAATTTAACATATGTAACATCTATTCCTGCTACTATACCTAACATGTTATTATCACTTATTATTCCAAATTGGGATATTGATAATTTAGATGATATGAAAATTGAAGATGAAAGTGAAAAAGAAATAGAACAAAGAGATAAAATATATTTAAAAGGAACTAGTTATGATGCTATTATTGCCGCTTTTAAAGAGGCTAATATTGATTATAAAATAACTAGTGTTGATGTAACAATAACATATGTATATAGTTTTGCTAAGAGTGACTTAAAGGCATCTGATGTTATTAAAACTATTAATGGAGTTAAAATAACTAATTTTGATATGATTAAAGAAGAAGTAGATAAATATGAAGTTGGAGATATATTAAAAATAAATGTACTTAGAAATAATAAAATAATAGAGTGTAGTGCACAGTTAGTTGAACATAATGATAATAAAGTAATAGGTGTTGCTTTAGAAGAATTAAAAAATATTAAGACTAATCCTAAAGTAGAATTTGTATTTAAAAATAATGAAAGTGGATCTTCAAGAGGACTTATGTGTGCACTTGAAATATATAATAGAATAACTGAATATGATATTACTCATGGAGATATAATATCAGGAACTGGTGTTATAGATGAAAATGGAAAAGTAGGGGCTATTGGAGGAGTTAAATATAAGCTTAAAGGAGCAGTTAATAAGCATGCTAAAGTGTTTATTGTGCCAAGTGATAACTATGAAGAAGCAATAGAACTTAAAAATAAATATAAATATAATATTGAAATTATTGAAGCTGAATCATTAAGCAATGTTATTGATGCGTTAAAGAAAAGAAAATAATTTCTTTTTTTATTTAAAAAGAAGTGTTTTTGATATTTATGACTTATTATAATAATATGGAAGAAATAAAGATTAAAAATATAATTAAAGAAGAAAGACCTCGTGAGAGATTTATTAAGTATGGAGTAGAAAATTTATCTAATGAAGAATTACTTGCAATAATCTTGAAGAATGGTACTCGTGAATATTCTGTTAAGACACTTGCTATTAAATTATTAAATAGTCTTGGTAGTATTGATAAGTTAAAATCATCTACTATTAATTCATTAACTAAAATTAAAGGCATAGGTCGTGTTAAAGCAATTGAACTATTATCTATAGTAGAACTATCTAAAAGAATTAATATGACTGATATAAATAGTATTAAATTAAATAATTCTAAAATTATATTTGAATATTTTAAATATATATTTGATAATGAAAAACAAGAATATTTTTATGCTATATATTTAGATTCAAAATCTAAATTAATTAGTTATAAATTATTATTTAAAGGAACAATAAATACATCTTGTGTTCATCCAAGAGAAATATTTAAATATGCTGTACTTGAAAGTGCATACTCTATAATAGTGATGCATAATCATCCATCAGGAGATCCAACACCTAGTCATCAAGATATAGAAGTAACTAAAAGTTTATTTAAATTAGGTAAAATAATGGCTATACCAGTAGTAGATCATATAGTATTTGGTAGTGACTCCTATTATAGTTTTTATGAAAATTTGAATAAATAGAAATTAAAAACATAATATTTAATATGACATATGAAGAATATAAAAATAAAAAAGATTCTAAGAACAATAATTTTCTAAAAAAAATATTGAATAAACTATTCACATTAGTTATTTTTACTATGATAATAATTATAATTAGTAATTATAGTCCTAAATTTAAAAGTTTTCTTATAGATAAAGTACTTAATAGTACAATAGATTTTAGTTTTGTAAATAAAATAACTAATAATATAACAGAAGTATTTAAAACTAATGATAATATAAAAACAGTTATGAAAGATGAAAAAGATCTCAAAGAAAAATATAAAGATGGAGTTAAATATATAGTAAATAAAGATGAAGATATATATATTAAAGATAGTGGTATTATAACTTATATAGGTGAAAAAGAAGGCTATAATAATACAGTAATAGTACAACAAAGTAATGGATATTATGCTTGGTATGGTAATATAAAAGAAGAAGTAAAACTATATGATTATGTAGAGAGTGGAAATGTAATAGGAACCTCTCTTACAAATGAATATTATTATGTACTTTTAAAAGATAATAAACCAGTTAATATAAATGAAAATTGAAATACATAATATAACATATATAACAATGCTTATATCTTTTTTATCAGGTTATTTTCAATATATATTTATACTTTTATTAATAATATTTATGCATGAATTTGGTCACTTTTTTATAAGTAGTTTAGTAAAAATAAAAACTAACAAAATAATTATTTATCCATTTGGAGGTTTAACTATATATGATAGTGATTTAAATTTAAATACTAATAGAGAATTATTAAGTTTATTTGGTGGATTACTATTTCAAATGATTTTTTATTTTATAGCAGTAATACTTTTTAATAATAACTTTATAACATATAATGTATTTATTATAATAAAAAAGATAAATTTTTTATTAATATCATTTAACTTTTTACCAATTATTCCTTTAGACGGAGGAAAACTATTAAATATAATACTTGATAAATTATTTTCATATAAGTTATCAAATAAATTAACTATTGTTATATCTATAATATTTATGATAATATTTTTATTGTCTAAAAAGACATTATTATCTTTTTTATTATTCTTATTCTTAGTAAAAGAAATAATATTAGAAATGAATAATATTGAAAATAAATATATTAATTTCTTATTTGAAAGATATAAAAATAACTATAATTTTAAAAAAATAAAAAGAATTACAAATCATAATAAATTTAAAAGAGATTATTATCATATTATAAATGGAATAACTGAAAGAAAATATTTATCTAAACTATTTGACAGAAGATTATAAATATGCTAAAATACTCATGTTTGTAGAAATCTTTCTCTACAACCGCATTGAAGAGGTTTTAAAAAGATTAGTCTTACCTCAAAAGCGAGTCTTATTGAAGGAGGAATAATATGAAAGCAATATTTGTAACTGGTGGAAAACAATATATGGTTGAAGAAGGACAAGAACTATATATTGAAAAACTAGATAATGAAGTAGAATCAGAAGTTGTTTTTGATGAAGTTTTATATGTTGATGGTAAAGTAGGTACTCCTACTGTTAAAGGAGCTAAGGTTGTTGCTAAAGTGTTAAAACATGGAAAGCAAAAAAAGATTTTAGTATTTAAATATAAACCAAAGAAAAAATATAGAAAAACTCAAGGACATAGACAACCTTATACTAAGATTCTTATTAAATCTATTACTAAGTAATGATTAGAGTAGAAATAAGTAAGAAAAATAATGTCATAGAAAGTATTCATTGTATTGGTCATGCAGGATATGCAGATTATGGAAAAGATATAGTTTGTGCATCTTTTAGTACAATGATTATTACAACAATAAATGCAATACTTGAATTTGACAAAGAAGCTGTTAGTTATACTGATACTAATGATTTAAAGATTATTAATATTAAGAAAGATAATATAACAAATAGCCTACTTAATAACCTAGTTAATATGATATATGAACTAAGGGATAATTATGATAAAAATATTAAAGTTAAGGAGGAAAACCAAGATGTTTAAAATGAATTTAAATATACAATTATTCGCATCTAAAAAAGGTGTTGGTTCTACAAAGAATGGTAGAGATTCTGCTGGTCGTAGATTAGGAGCTAAACTTAGTGATGGACAAGTTGCTAAAGCTGGAGCTATTATCTATCGTCAAAGAGGAACTAAAATTTATCCAGGTACTAACGTAGGTATGGGTAAAGATCATACTTTATATGCTAAAGTTAGCGGAAATGTAAAGTTTGAAAGAAAAGGAAAAGATAAAAAACAAGTTAGTGTTTATGAGAACTAGTAATAGTTCTTTTTTCTATGCAAAAAATTGCATATGTCAAACAATAGTAGATTGATGTGTGAGTTGCAATGAAGTAATTAGTACTTATTATTGGTAAAAAACTTTTAAATAGGCAAAGAAATTTGCTTATTTATTTTTATATAATTTGGGAAAAATATGTAAACAAAATTCACTTAAATACATAACTTATTAATGAATAGAAATAAAGGAGTGGATTATATGTGTAATAAAGAAAACAATTGCAATACTTGTGATAATTGTATTATGGAAATATTACAAGTAATAAATGTTTTACAATCAAATGCTTGTCCTGATGGTTGTTTACTTACATGTGATAGACCAGCATTAGGTGGTGGAACTAACTGTGTAATATGCAATACTCGTCCAATTCAATTATATACTTGCTGTGGAAATGGAACACCTTGGGCTATGCCTATTAGTAGAAGTGATAGTGAAACGACTACTAGTACTGTATTTAGAGTAGAGAAAGTAGATGGATGTTGTTGTACTTTTAGAGTATTAACTCAAAATCCTGATACTACATCATTATATCCTTATGTAGGAACTGATTCATTGTTCACTATGGATAGTAATTGTTTATGTAGTATTAGATGTTTAAATGATACATTTGTAGAATGTGTGTAGAGTTCATTTGAACTCTTTTTTTATGAAATTTAATTTTTTTTAAAGTGTTTTTTATATTTTTGGTTTATTATAATAATAGGGAGGAAATATCTTGACAAAAAAAATAATACAATATAATATTATTTGTGTGAAGAAGAAAGAGGAAGATTATGAAAAACTTAGTTATAGTAGAGAGTCCTAGTAAAAGCAAAACTATTGAAAAATATTTAGGACATGATTATAAAGTATTATCTAGTAAAGGTCATATTCGTGATTTAGCTACTACTGGTAAATATGGCTTAGGGGTTGATTTAGAGAATAATTTTAAACCAAATTATATTACTATGAAGGGTAAGACTAAATTATTAAATGAACTTAAGAAAGAAGCTAAAAATAGTGATAATATTATTTTAGCAACAGATCCTGATAGAGAGGGAGAAGCTATTAGTTGGCATTTAAAAGAAGCACTTGGTTTAAAAGATGGTAAATATGGAAGAGTTGTATTTAATGAGATAACTGAACCTGCGATTAAGGAAGCATTTAAGAGTCCTAGAAATATAGATACTGAGCTTGTACATAGTCAAGAATCTAGAAGAATATTAGATAGAATAATTGGTTTTAGATTAAGTAAACTTATGAGAAGTAAAACTGAGGGAAGTAGTGCTGGTAGAGTACAAAGTGTTGCTTTAAAACTTATAGTTGATAGAGAACGAGAAATACTATCATTTATAAAAGAAGAGTATTATACTATTACAGCTGATTTTAAAGATTTTAAAGCTGATTTAAAGAAATATAAAGGTGAAGATATTGAAATAAAGTCTTCTAAAGAAGCAGATGATATATTGAGTAGTTTATCTAATGCTTATAATATTGAGTCTGTTGATAAGAAACTTAAAAACAAACAAAGTAAACTTCCATTTACTACTAGTACTCTTACTCAAATGGCATCTACTAAACTTGGTTATCCTGCTTCTAAAACAATGTCTATTGCACAAAAATTATATGAAGGAATTACTTTAGAAAATGAAACAGTTGGTTTAATATCATATATGAGAACTGATTCAATTAGATTATCTGACTTATTCGTAAATGAAACAAAAAAATATATAACAGATAATTATGGTAAAGAATATGTAGGTTATACTAAAACTACTAAGAAAAAAGATAATATACAAGATGCTCATGAGGCTATTAGACCTACTAGTATTAAAAGAACACCATCTTCTATTAAAAAATATTTAAAAGAAGAAGAATATAAATTATATAATTTAATATATATTAGAACATTAAGTTCATTAATGGCTGATGCGAAAGTTGAAGCAACTGAAGTATTACTTGAGAATAATAATTATCTTTTTAAAGCAAATGGCCAAGTGTTAGTATTTGATGGATATTTAAAAGTATATAGTGATTTTGAAGATAATAATGATACAGTACTTCCAGATTTAGCAAATTATAAGTCTAAAGTATTAGTTTGTTCTGAAACATTTAAGACACAACATTTTACTGAACCTAAGCCAAGATACACAGAAGCTAAACTAATAGCAGAAATGGAAAAATTAGGAATAGGAAGACCTAGTACATATGCTAAAATAATAAGTGTTTTAAAAGAAAGAAAATATGTTACTATAAAAGATAAGAAATTTTATCCAACTGATACTGGTATTACTGTAACAGATAAATTACAAGAGTTTTTCTCATCAATAATAAATGTTAATTATACTGCTAATATGGAAAATGATTTAGATTTAATAGCCGATGGTAAGTTAGTTTGGTATAAAGTATTAGATAAGTTCTATAATGATTTTGAACCATTATTAAATCAAGCATTTAAAGAAATGGAAAAAGTTTCACCAGAGGAAACTGGTGAAATATGCCCAGAGTGTGGAAATCCTCTTGTTATTAGAAATGGTAAATTTGGTAAGTTTGTGGCTTGTTCAAACTATCCTGAATGTAAATATGTTAAAAAAGAAGAAAAACAAATAATTGAAATATGTGATTGTCCAAAGTGTGGTGGCAAGATCACAGAAAAAAATACTCGTAAAGGTAAAATATTTTATGGATGTAATAACTTCCCTAAATGTAAGTATGCGCTATGGGATAAACCAACTGGTGAGAAGTGTCCGAAATGTAATGGTCTATTAGTTACTAAAAAGGATAGTATTATATGTCCCGAATGTGATAAAGATAAAGAATAACTGTATAATTTGTAAAAAAATATTGATTTTGCTTGATTTTTCAAGCAGTTATGCTACAATTAATATGTAAACATCATAACAAGAAGAAAATAAATGATGTTTAAATGGGAGGTAATTATAATGAGTAAAACTGAATTAGTAGAATTCGTTGCTGCTAAAGCCGGATTAACTAAAGCTGACGCTCAAAGAGCATTAGATGCTACTTTTGAAGGAATCACAACTGGACTTAAAAAAGAAGGAAAAGTTGCATTAGTAGGATTCGGTACATTTGCTGCTAAAAAAAGAGAAGCAAGAGATGGAATTAATCCATTAACTAAAGAACCTATTAAAATTCCTGCTAAAGTAGTTGCATCATTTAAAGCTGGAAGCAAATTAAAAGACGCTTTAAATTAATAAAAAAGCCTGATTCATTGGCTTTTTTAATTTGATTAAAAATTATATAAAGTAGTGTGTAATGTAAAAAAAGAGGCAAAAGCAATAAAATTATAAAAAGAAATTAAGTATATAATAAAATTTTTACATGTTATGGACTTTTTAGAAAAGTTGAATATGAATCTATTCAAAAATATTATCACTTATAAAATATTTAATGGTTCTTTTTAATTGATTTTGTGGTATCATATAATTATGAAAGATGTTA
>JAEDNL010000075.1 GCA_016302505.1 Bacilli bacterium | reverse complement strand
TTTTTTCTTTATTTTATAAGGGTTTATAAAGAAAATGTAAAAAAAATTAAAAAAATTATTAAAATGTATTGACAATTGTATATACAATGTGCTATAATAATATTGTAATTAAGGAAGGGAAGAGATGAAAAATGAGAAAAGAAAAGGTTCTAAAAGAAATAGAAAAAATCATACCAGATTTTAGACAATACTATTTAGATTGGGAATTTGAAGAAATGTCAGAAGAAGATTTAATTTATACTTTAGAACACGAATTAGATTTATACGACAATTGGAAAGTTGAAGGTTTTAAAAATCAACAAGAAGTATCTTACATAAAAAAAGAAAATGTTAAAGAAGTTAGAAAACTAATTAGAGAATATTATAAAAAATAGAAAGGAAAAAAAAGAAAATGAAAAAGGAAATTAAGAAAGTTGAAAAATTAGTAAACAAGAAAGGTTATATACCAGTGTTAAGTGGTAATGAAATAATATTCATTTATAATAAGATAACTGGTAAAGAATATACACCTAAATATAGTTTAATGATAGGATGTGAGGAATAATGAAAAAGATAATTAAATGGTTAAAAGATAATTTAGACATAGATTTATATGAATATTATGGAGTTAAGAAAGGAGAAAAAATATAATGAAAAAGTTTTTAAAAGAAAATAAAGGAGTAATTATATTCTATACAGAATTAGTTATAATTACATTAATAGTAGTAAATAATTTATAGAAAGGAAGTGACAAAATGATAAATGATGATATGATAAAAATGGGGTTATTAATATTATTATCAGTAGTAATTGGAGCAATAATTACTTATGTTGGGTTTACTTATAACAAATACGATGTTAATAGAGATGGAAAAGTAACATCTGCAGATTATGTAGAAATTAAAAATTATATAATGGAAAAATAAAAAGGAGAATAAAGATGAAAAAGAATAAAGAGGTAATGACTAGAAAAAGTTATAAAATGAAAAAAGAAATAAATAAGGTTTGGGTTAAGGTTAAAAAAGTTTTAATAATATTTTTTATAGGTTTTATGTGTGGGCTTATATATAGCAATTTATTTATAGGCTCAGGCTTAATTGCTAAAGCAGAGACAAATGAAAGCAAAGAAGTAATACAAATAGACCAAGAAGAAAAAAAGTCTCTCAAATCGCAAAAAAATGCCGAATTAGAGAGTTTAAAAAAAGTAGAAGAATTATCAAATGAGTGTACTTTAGATGAAGTATCTTGCAAAATTAAGAAAGTAGCACAAGATTATGGTGTCGATTGGAGATTAGCGGTTGCTATATCGATGCACGAAACAGGCAAATATACATCAGTAGCATTTAATGATAATAATAATGTAGGTGGTAACTTTAGAAATGGTTCATTAATGGTGTTTGAAGATTTAGATAAAGGAATTGATTTCTTTGTAAGTAATTTAAAGAATAATTACATTGATATGGGACTTGATACTATTGAATTAATACAGCCTAAATATTGTCCTATTGGAATTAATGATAATGGTGATAATAAATATTGGGTTAGTGGTGTTACAAGATATTATAAAGAATTAGGAGGGAAATAATGGAAGAATTTAAATTGAACTTTTACTTTAATTTATATAAAGACAAAGTAATGCAAAATAGAGATGTATTTAGAGCAAATTTTCATAAGTTACATGGTAAGTTTAATTATTTAGAAGAGTTAATTATTATGATAGAAAAATATCAAATAAAAACTTATGGATGCACTTTACATAGTAGTGAAATAAATGATGTTAAAAGAAGAATAAATGATTATAATAATGGAAGAGACCAAGCGGTATATGTAAGGAGGTGTAAAAGATGAATAATGTTTATATTAATTTAAAAGATTTCTATGGTTATAATATACAAGAAATATTCAAAAATCAAGATTTAGTATCTATTGAGGAATTAATTGATAAATTAGAAGATTATTATGCAAATATAGAAAAACAACAAGAAGAAATTGAAGATTTAAAAGAATATAAAAATCAATATTGCGAATTATACGACAAATATTGTAGATAGGAGATAATATGAGAAAGAAAACAAAAACAAGAGTATTAAATATTAGGCTTTCTGAATGGGAGTTTAATGAATTAGAAAAAGTAACAAAGTTAACAGGCCAAAGTAAAACATCGTTCTTAGTAATGGCTATGCTTGAAAAGGCACAAAAAATAAAAGGAGGTAAATAATGGAAGAAAAATTATTCTTATTCAATCCCTTTAACATAAAAAATATAAATGAAAAAGAACTTGCTAGTATGTATCAAGAAGTATTCAAAAAGATTGTAGATGAACCTAATTCAATGTATTTATATGCTCATAATATAGAGGTTTATTCTAATCTTAATTACTTAATAGGGGAAGTAATAGCAAGATTAACAAAAGATATAATAGAATTAAAAACACAAATAGAAATAGATAGAGCAATAAAAACAACTGAAGAAAGAAAGAATTGGAATACCGAAAGAGATGGTAAAGCACCTGCTATGGCTTATTTTGAGGCTCTAGGAACTCGTTTTTGCAAAGATAGTATAAATAGACTAGCAGATAAAGAATGCTCATTAAAAAGGTTTAAAAATGCTTATACAAGTACAGAAAATAAAATTAATGCTCTAAAAAAGAAATTAGAAAGTATAAAGTTTGAAGAATTTAATAATTAAGGAGGTATTATGGTTCAAGGGCAAACAACAATATTTGATTTTCTTTATCCTAAATACAAAATTAAAAAGCCTATACGCCTTATAGAGTTATTTGCAGGCTATGGTAGTCAGTATTTAGCATTGAAATATTTAGGAACAAATGTTGAACACTATAAAATATGTGAGTGGGCAATAAAAAGTATTCAAGCATACAATGACTTGCATATACAAGATTATTTTGATTATTCTGGAGATTTAAGTAATGATAATATTTTAAAAGTTTTGATAGAGTTAGGAGTTAGCATTAATTACAATGAACCGGCAACTAGAGAGCAATTAAAAAGACAAAATTTTAGAAAAATATATAATAACATAATTGCAACAAACAATTTAGTTAATATTCAAAATGCAAAAGGTAAAGATTTCAAAATAGTTGATAAAGACCAATATGATTACATTATGACTTATTCATTTCCTTGTCAAGATTTGAGTTTGGCAGGCAAAGGTAAAGGCATGGCTGATACTTCAACTAGAAGTGGTATGTTATGGGAAGTTGAAAGAATATTAAATGAATTAAAGAAATTAGACCAATTACCACAAGTGTTATTAATGGAAAATGTTCCACAAGTACATGGGATAGATAATGTTGAGCATTTTAATAAATGGCAATTAGCATTGGAAAATATAGGATACAAAAATTATTTTCAAGACCTTATAGCCACCGATTATGGAATACCACAAACAAGAAATAGATGTTTTATGGTTAGTATATTAGGAG
>JAEDNL010000074.1 GCA_016302505.1 Bacilli bacterium | reverse complement strand
ATTTTGTTATTTTTGGTGCCTTTTTAGGCTCTTTTTAATACATCATTAAAAGTGCAACCTGTAAATAAAACTTTCATTTATTTTCCTCCTTGTATTTTTTCTAATTTCTTCCAATTATGTATTCCATATATATCATTGATAAAGTTTATTATAAGATTAAACACCATAGGCAATAGTATTAAATTACCACTAACCACAGGTATTCCCCATAATGCTATTAGTATTAAGTCATTTACTACATAAAAGTAGAAACTATATTTACTTCTTCTAATACCCAAATAAATGGCAAATAAACTATCTATAACTGATAATGAAGATATAAACAACTGACTAGTATTAAATGCTTTTAATAAGAAATAGATACCTATGAAAGCAAGTATACTTGCAATAGATACAATAATCCATTCCTTTGTTTTTATAGTATTAACTTCAACTGAATTTGTTTCTTTGTTTTGGTGTTTTAACCAAGATATAATACCAATAATATACATAGGTAGCATAATGCACAAGTATATTATAACTTCGCCATAATACTTATTTTTAAAAGAAACAATACTATATAAGGCAACTATTAACAAGCCAAATATTTGTCCTAGATTTTTTCCTTTTGCTAAAAGTAAAGCAGTTATAATCCCAACAATAGAACAAATAGTTGTTAGCATTTCTGCCTTAAATATAATTCCAACTAATCCAACTAATATAACACTTGAAAATAACAATATTTTTTCAAATTTAGTCTAATCTTTTAATAATTTCATAACATACCACCTAAATTGTTTTTGATTTATTAAGTCCATCAAATAATTCAGTTATTTCCGGATACTGAGATAAATCAGTCTTAATTTCTTCAATAATTTGATGGTCAAAGTTATTTTCACTTTCCATTATTTCTTTCATACGTGTAATTATATTCTCTGAAGAATACAATTTACTTACACCAATTGCTAAAGGAATAAAATCTCTTATTTGTTTAAGATATGCTTCATTATGTTTGTTAATAATTCTTTCATTCTTTTCAGATTGTTCCATAAGTTGTCTTTTTTGAATTGCCTTCTTTCTTCCAACACATTGAGATAATTTAAAAGAAATAATATCTATTGGAGATGGTATAACTATTTTTTTACCTTGAAATTCAATGAGCGAAACATTGTAACTACAACTTTGTTCTCTAGGGTCACTAATATGTATTACATTGGTTCCTAAATCAGATAATTCACTCATATCAGTGATTTCAGTATTTATTTTATCTACCAAACCTATTTTATTTGGTTCTGATTTAACAGAAACATAATCTGCATCATTTATTTTTCTTCTATAACTTTGAAAAATTGTTCTAACTGAGTCATCTATTTCCATTGGTTCATTTGCA
Source organism: Bacilli bacterium (assembly GCA_016302505.1). Taxonomy (GTDB): domain Bacteria; phylum Bacillota_I; class Bacilli_A; order RF39; family UBA660; genus CAG-1000. Next base: position 2,095 of record JAEDNL010000074.1, on the reverse strand, counting down.
CCAATTATAATACCATTTTCATCTATTACTAAATCTTGTATTCTTTCTGCACATAACATAGGCAATGTTGCTAACGAACCGGCTAAATAATATTCTAATTCGCCACTACTATTGATTGGTGGTTTATTCTCATAATATAAACAACATAAATCCCATGCAATTTCTTCTATATTTCTCATATATTAAACCTCCTTATTTTTAGCCATCTTAATCCATTTAATAAGACCATATACATTTATAAGTAGATAACCAATAGAAACTAACAACATCATAGTTGAGTTAGGACTACCTTTAACAAAATTTATAATCCAAATAGATAAATCTATTGAGTTATTGAATAACCATACAGCCCAACATTCTTTAAACCTTAAATTCATAAGTATAATTCCACATAAATTTATTATGTTACTACTAGCATCTAAAAAGGCTAATTGTTGTCCTGGTATCTTGCTTAATAGAAAGCCTAATATAATACTACCAACAATACAAGATGTTGTTATTATAATAGAATTTTTTGTATTAAAACCCCTAACTTGAACTTCGTTATTATTTGTATTTTTCTTCCAACTTAAATAACCTTGTATTTGTGATGGAAAGTATATAACAAATGATAATATTGCTATTCCATATAATCCATTTAAATAGCATACATAACCACTTAACAAACAATATAATGCACCAAATATATAATTGTAAATTTTACCAATACTAGCATAATATGAGTTAAGTAAACCACATATCAAAATTATAGTTCCTAAAAAATAATCCTTTGAAATAATACCACATATTACTGAAAAGATTATGATTGCTAGTGTATAAATTTTATTTTTCATAACTTCCCACTTTCCGAATTTATTATACCTTCTACAATTTGCTTAGAACATAGATAAGGTTTTGAATTCTCACCATATCTATTTTTTATATCTTTTAATCTTTTTTCATAACCAACATCATTTCCATACTTATCAATTTGCATATCTGCCATATTTAATATTTTTAAATATAAAGATGAATAGTTGGAATTAGGGTTTCCATGATTATAAACCTCTTGCCAAAATTTATAACCATTTTCTTTTAACATAGCACCACCAATAACATTATGATTTAATCCTTTATCAGAAAACTCATAACCTATATCGTGATTAAATCCAAGCATAAATAATTCTTGCAATTCAATATCATTTAAGTTATAAGTTTTTCCGATTTCAACCATCTTTCTTGCTACTGATATAGAATGTTTTAATCTATCATTGTCCATACTTTAAAACTCACCTTAAATTGTTTCTTCTTCAATCCAATTCAAGTAATCTTGATTGCAACTAGTTAAATCAAATACTGCAAACTCAAAACAATCATAACTATGAATATCTTTTATCACATTAAATATTTTTTCTTGTAAAGATTTCTTTGTTTTCATAAAAACTAGATACTCTTTACTTTCTTCTTGTTCTTTTTTCCAATTCCATTTACTATTACTTTCAACCATTTGACAACTAGCAACTAGTTTTTCATCTAATAACTTAGAAATTACTTGTTTAGCCTCATCAAGATTATCAAAGGCTGTTTCTATCATACAATACATATAATCACACACTTTCAAAGTTTTTTCAACTAATATAATTATACCATACTTTTTTATACAAAAATTAACAAAAGTTGTAGTTTATACCTAGAATTGCTACTAAATATATGAGGAGGTGTTAATATTAAAGATTTGATACCATTAAAAGTTGATAGTAAAGAATTAGACATATCTTATAAAACTCTTTATAGTTGGGTAAAAAATAATGAAGTATCATATACCAAAGTTGGTAATAGATATTACCTATCAAGTGAGCAACTGAACTCACTTGTTTTTGTTTTTAAAAATCTAGAAATTAGCCACCAAAAGAATTTATAATTTAATTGTAAAAATATAATGAGGTCATAGCATAAGGCTTATAGACTTTATTTTAAGACTTTCTACAAGGTTTTATGTGCAAGATATTATAATACTTCCTTGTAAATACACATATTAGTAGAGATGAAAAGCCTAAATTATAATACAAGAATTTATATTAGAAAAGAATAAGAAGAACGACTAGCAATTTAGCCT
>JAEDNL010000027.1 GCA_016302505.1 Bacilli bacterium | reverse complement strand
AAATAAAAGCAGATCACATTCTTTTTATGTGTCTACTTTTACTTTATCACTTCAAAATGAATACTTCTTATCTCACTTTTATTAAAAGTTTTCTAATACTTGCAATGGCACTTGATAATATAAATATAATTATAACTACTAGCGGTGCGAATACTATACATTTTGCTTGACCTATATGATGAATTAACATTTGATTGTTAAATATTTTATAAATTATATAATCTACTATGGCTGAAACAAAATATATATCTAAACTTATTGAAGAAAAATATTTTAATGTATTTTGTTGCCATCTTTTTGTAATATCAATGTTATAAAATATGAAAAAGATTATACATGTACTTATAAAAGTTGTTATAGTGTTATAATGTATATTACAAATAAAACTTAATGAAAATGTTATTATTTGAGTAAATATTAATAAAAGAATTAAATTTTTCTTTTTAAAATTAAAATTTTTATATCTAATGTATTTACCAGTTATATAGTAACATAATGGATAAACTTCTACCCACCAATTTGGAATATGTAAAATTCCATCAAATAAAGCATTTATTGCTGTTGGTAATACAAAAGTTATAATGGATATTATCAATAATGTTTTTTTATTCTTATCATTCATTACATCAAATGCATTATTAACAATAGGAGATAATAAATATAGTCCAATATACATTTCAATATACCAAGAATAACTACTGGCTTTAAATGATGTGATAGAAAATACTAAATCTTTTAAGTTAAATGTATGAGTATTGTTTATTAATTGTATTGTAAAATATTCTAAAAAACTATAAAATAACCAAATAATTAATATATTAAATAACTTTTTAAAAAAAGTTTTATTGTATTCTTTATTATTATTTAGATACCCTGTTAGTAATATAAATAATGGAACACAAATCATAAAAAAGTTTCTAACTATACTTTGTACTCTCATTGGCATTGAATTAAGAGAGGTATCATAGTAATGTGTATTTTTGAAAAAATGTACAGCTATCACTAATATTGTAGCAATTATTCTAATTATATCTAAACCATATTTTCTATTATCTTTCATCAAAACCACCTTTCATATAATATAGCACTATATTATGCTAAATTTCAATAAAATTATGACTTTTTCATATTTATTGCATATTCTATTATAGAGAGGGAGGGCCAATATCATGTATAATTATAAAGAGATAGTTACTAAAGCTATTATAGGTAAGGGTAAAAAGACTTTTAAAAATGATTATGAATTAAATACTAATGAGAAAGTTGATACTGTTTTAGGTTGTTGGGTTATTAATCATAATTTAATAGGTAGGAAAGATGATGAATATATTAAAATAAATGGTAGTTATGATATTAATATTTGGTATAGTTATGATAATAATACAAAGACAAATGTTGTTAGTAAAAAAATGTATTATGAAGAAAAAGTTAAAGTAAAAGTTAAATCTAATGCTGAGTTAAATGATGAGTCTGAAATTATAATAAGAAGTCTTAAAAATCCAACTTGTATAGATGTATCAAATGAAGATAAAACAATAAAATATACTATATCTAAAGAATTAGGTATCGAAATAGTAGGAGATGCTAAAATAAAAATAGCTGTTCAAAATAATGAGGATGATTATGATATAATAGTTGATGAAGATGCAATTAATAATGAAATAGATAAAGAAGTTAATGTAAATTATTTAGAGGATAAAAAAAATGTAAAATGAGAGTATTGTATTGAATAATTAAGCATTATATGTTATAATTATTATATTGCTTGAAAGGCAATAAGGAGGAAATTATGAATTTATTAACAATTGCTGCTTTATTCTCATTTGTTCAAACTCAAAATACTACTGTTGCGGACAAAGTACAAAAGCATAATGAAATGATTGAACAAAGAGTTGAAGAAGGAAAAGAATACTTCGATGACCATATGAAAGAAGGAATAGAATATTTAGAAGACCATATGGAAGAAGGAAAAGAATACTTCGATGAGCATATGGAAGAAGGAATAGAATACTTCGATGAGCATATGGAAGAAGGAATAGAATACTTAAATGATAATGCTGAAAAAGGTATTGAAAATTTAGATAAAATAATGGATGATGTTAAAGATGAGGTTAACCATGAAACTCATACAGGATTAGGTTCTACTATAAACAACATTTATAAATCAGTTAAAAACAAAATATTAAGTTGGTTTAAATAATAAGTAACTATTAGGTTACTTTTTATTTTGGATTTGTTATAATAAAAATGGTTATTAAGGAGTGTTTATGAGTAAAAAACAAATTGAAAATGAGAAATTAAGATTAATAGTATTTGATAGTGCATATGAGTTAGGACAAAAGATTGATAAGAAGTTATTAGATATGTATGGAATAGATGATAATGATTATACTTTTATAGTACCAATTAAACAAAACTTTTTTGAAGATGGTCATATGAAAATAGAAATTAAAGAAACTGTAAGAGGGAAAGACTTGTTCTTTTTAACTGATATTGGTAATTATTCGATAGAATATAAAATGCATGGATTTATTAATCACACTAGCCCTAATGATTTAATGATGCAATTAAAAGATGGAATAGGTGCTTGTAATTGTCATGCTTCGAGTATAAATATAGTTATGCCTCTTTTATACGCGGGAAGGCAACATAGAAGACAAACAAGAGAAAATTTAATGTGTGGTATGAATTTACATGAACTTGACAATATTAGTCGTATTAAAAGCTTTATAACTTTTGATGCTCATGATCAAGGTGTTGAACATGCTGTTCATAATATGGAATTTGATAATTTTTATGCAACTGAAATAATATTAAATGAATTTATAAATAATCTTCCTAAAGAAACTATAGAAAATATTGAATTTATTGCTCCTGATACTGGTGCCACTGGTAGGAGAACTGTATATTTAAATTCATTTGCATCTCCTTACATTACACGAGGTGCAGGAAGTTTTATTAAACAAAGAGATTATAATACTCTTGTAGATGGTAAGTATCCAATAGTGGCTCACGATTATTGTGGGACAGCTAATCTAGAAGGAAAAACGGCTATTGTTATAGATGATATGATATCTAGTGGTGGAAGTATGCTTGATGTTATAGATGAACTTAGAAAAAGAAATGTTAAAAAGGTTTATGTTATTGCAACATATGCTTTATTTACAAAAGGTATTGATATGTTTGATAAATACTATCAAACTGGACTATTAGATGCAGTATATACAACTAATTTATCATATATACCAGAAGAGTATACAAAAAAAGAATGGCTTAAAGTGTGTGACTGCTCCGATTTAGTTGCTAATGTTATTTATAGTATACATAATGATAAATCAATAAGTGAATTGATGACTGATAAATCAGGACCAATAAGACTTTTAAATAAAAAATTTGGTGGTTAGATTATTTATTCTACATTGACTTTAAATATTGTTTAACATATAATAAATGACAATTTAATGAGTCAGAAAGGAATATTAATATGGAGGTATTTATTAATGGAGATATTTATATAAAAGTAAAACCTGATATATTTAAAATAAATGAGGATCCAATATTATTTGGTGTACTTAAAATTACGGATGACTTTACATCTCAAATAGATAATCAAAAAGCAATTGATGAAATTAATGAGATGAGAGAATCTTTGTTAGAAGATTTAAGAAAAAAAGAAGGGTCATTAGATTATTCTAGATGTGATAAGTTTTATAAATTGCTTACTAATGGAGAAGAAATAATTTTAAAGTCTCTTGGTAATAATTTTATTGATAGTATAATTAAATATAATACTTTTGAAGATATATTAATAGAACATGAAAGCTTATTAAGTTTTTTAGATAATTCTACATTTGTAGGAAAACATATTAAATCAATTAATCCAGTAGCTGATTTATTAGGTATTAAGTGTATAGCACTATATAAAAAAGATTATACTTTAATATCAAAAATTTATGATGCTGATGGCAATGGTAAATATTTAATTCATGCAGGTGATGAAATTTTAAATGATGAACTTGTGTATTCTAGTGAAGTTGATTATAACTTTGATAATAGAGATATAGTATATAAAGAAATAAAACAACAATTTAGAGAAGACTATGGAAGAAGATTATAGTAAATTTGTAAAAGAAAATTTAAAAATACCTTATTGTAATTTTGATGAAATAAGTTTAAAAACACAATATGAAATCACGATGGGATTATCTTTTATGTATGAAAGATACCCATTTTTTAATCATGTACTTTGTGCTATAGAGCAAGAAAATGATTTTATATATCATTATAATATGTTTATATATACAATGGATTGTAATTATACTTATGATGACAGTAAATTAATAAATGATAACAGAGTATCTGGATTTTATTCAATAACTGATGATAATGAATTAACAGGTTATTACGAAGTACCACTTAAAATAGATAAAAAATTTGCTGATTATTTTTCAATTGTATTATTTGATGGTATTAATAATTGTGATGGAAGAAAAGTTATTTTTCATGAATTTGGTCATTTGCTTGATAATTTTTTACATATATCAAATGACCCAGAATTTTTAAAATTAATAGAGAATAAAAACATTTATGAGTTAGTAAGTCCTTATGCTTGTGTTAATAAAGAAGAGTTATTCTCAGAGTTATTTTCTGAATATATAATTGGAGATAAAACTAATGATTTTATTAATTCTATTGGTAAATTTATTGATAAAAAGTATGAAGAGTTTGTAAATTATAATTTAAATAATGATATATATAAATTTAATTTAAAGTATTCTATTTGTTTAAAAAAATAAGATGTTAACTAGAAATGGTTGACATCTTTTATTTTGTATGTTAACATTTATTTGAATTTAAAGAAAGGAGTGGAAAAAAATGATTATATTAAGTTCAAAATTTGTTAATAATTTGTTAGTTGAAAGTGGGAATAGAAAATTATTGTTTTTTTCTACTTCTATGTACTTTTAACTACTTATTAAAGTAGTTTTTTATTGAGGAGGTATTTATGAAGAATATAAAAGAATTTATACCTCTTTGGAAATTTATTAAAGAAGATAAATGTAAATTTATAATAGCAACATTGTTAATAATAGTGTCTAATTTTGCTGGTATTATTGGTGGTTATCTAATAGGTGAAGCAACAGGATATTTAGCAGATTCTAAGTATTATTTATCAATTGTATATCTAATTCTTTATATGATTATTAATATTATAGAGGATGTAGGACTTTATAATACTGGTTCTTGTATGCTTGAATTAATTGAAAGTAAAGTGTCAAGAAAACTTGGTTATTTTACATATAAAAAAGCAATCGATTTACCTGCGTATGCTTATGAGAAAACATCATCTGGAGAAGTAATTAATAGAATAGTAAATGATGCTGATTCATTAAGTTTTTCATTTGGTAGGTTAGTTGCATTAATCTCATCATTAGTAGCATCATTAATAGTATTAGTATATATATTTATAAATTCTTGGGTTATAGCATTAGAAATAATAATATTTGTATTTTTATTATACTTAGTAATTAAAAAATATGATCCAATGTTAATAGGTGTTCATAAAGAAAGAAAACAATGTCAAGATAAATTTACATCATTAGTTAATGAATCTATAAGAGGTATTAGAGAAATTAAAACTTTAGGTGTGAAAAATAATTTAATTTATGATATGAAAGATATTATTAAAGCAATATTTAATAAATCAAAAGATGAAATATCAGTAAGAAAAAAATATAATGGATTAACTTTCTTATTAAAAATTTCTCTTGAAAGTGTAGTGTTTATAACATGTGCATTCCTTATAATAAAAGGAAAAATAGATATAGCATTTTTTGTAACAATGACATATTATATTTATAGATTTACAAATCTTATAGATAATATAAATTATTTTAGTCAAACTTATCAAAAATTAGTTGTATCTTTACAAAGAGTAAATGAAATATTAGAAAATAAATTATATGAAGATGAAAAATTTGGGTGTGAGAAAATTAATAAAATTAAAGGACAAATTGAGTTTAAAAATGTTAGTTTTGCTTATCCTAATGAAGAAAATATATTAAATGATTTTAATATTAAAATTGAGCCAAATAAAAAGATAGCTATTGTAGGAAGGTCTGGTCAAGGTAAGAGTACATTATTTAATCTTATTACTAGAATATTTGATATTAATAAAGGAAATATTACATTAGATGGTATTAATATTAAAGATTTAACTGAAGATGAGTTAAGAAAACATATTTCTATTATTAGACAAGAACCATTTATATTTAATAGAACAATATTGGAAAATTTTAAAATTATCAATAATAACATAACAGTTGATGAAGTTAGAAAATATACTAAAATGGCTTATTTAGATGATTATATTATGTCTCTTCCAAATAAATATGATACCATTCTAGGAGAAGGCGGAGTTAATTTAAGTGGAGGTCAAAAGCAAAGACTTTCTATTGCAAGAACTCTTGCTAAAAACAGTGAAATTATTTTATTTGATGAAGCTACTAGTGCACTTGATAATAGTTCTCAAGACTATATAAAGAAAACTATTGATAATTTAGTTAAAGATCATACAGTTGTGATAGTGGCACATAGATTATCTACAATTATGGATGCTGATATAATATATTTGGTTGATAAAGGTAAAGTAGTTGATAGTGGTAAACATAATGAATTATTAAAAACAAATAAAACTTATAAAAATTTATATGAAACAGAATCTTTAAATTCATAAGGACTATTAAATTAGTCCTTATTTTGTTATAATTAGTATGGTGAAGAATATGAAGAATATAAAAATTATTTTATTATTATTGTTATCAATTTTAATATGTGGTTGTGGTAATAAAGAAGTTGAAAATTTAAAGGAATTAAAAATTTCTTTTGATAGTAATCCGTCTACTGGATATCATTGGGAAAAAGAAACTTATAATGAAGGAATTGTTAAAATTACTGAGAGTTATGAGTCTGATTGTAATGATGATAATATAGATGGTTGTGGAGGTAAAACAATATTTACAGTTACTCCATTAATGGAAGGAGCAGAAGTAATTGATTTTAGTTATATCGCACCAAATGGAGAAGACGAAGAATATAATGCTACATATTATATAACAGTTGATGAAAATTTAAATATTAAAGAGAATACGCATAATGGTACATATTTTAATAAAAGTAAATAACATGTAAAATAGGTTGAAATAATACCTATTTTTTATTATACTGATTTAGGTGACAAAATGAAAAAAATAGATGTAATTGGCGTTCCAATGAAATATGGATGTTTTTTAGATGGTGCTGATATGGCTATTGAAAGTACTAAGGATATATATATTAATAACTTTAATAATATTAAAATAATAGATAATAAAGTTATTGATAATAATGAGTTTGAAGATGGTTCTAAACTTAAATATAAAAATGCTGTTAAAGAGATAACTAAAAAAGTATATGATGAGGTTTTAGAGTCTTTAAATAACAATAATTTTCCTTTAGTAGTGGGCGGAGATCATTCAACTGCAATTGGTAGTGTAGGAGCCTCTCTTGATTTTTATAAAGGTGATGTTTCAGTTATATGGTTTGATGCTCATACTGATATTCATACTGATGAGACAACTCCATCAGGTAATATACATGGTATACCTTTGTCTGTTTGTATTGGAAGATGTATTAGTAATGAATTAAATATAAATACATATAAACTTGATCCTAAAAATTTATATTATATTGGTATAAGAAGTTATGAAAAAGAAGAAATAGACTATATAAATAAAGAAAATATAACTAAGTATAGTGATATAGATGTAATTAATAAAGGTATTGATGTGGTTATTAATGAAATATCTAATCAAATTAATACAAAATATGTTCATTTAAGTTTTGATTTGGATGTACTTAATGATGATGAATTTCCATCTGTAAATGTTCTTCTTCATAAAACATATGTAAGTGGTAAAGGACTAAGTTTTGATATTGTAAACAAAGGATTAAAATTATTATTTGAAAAACTTAATATAATGAGTATGGATATAGTAGAATATAATCCATTACTTGATAAAGACTTAGAATGCAAAAAGAAAATAGAAATATTAGTTGATACGATTAAAAAGTCTATTAATAATTAATATTTCTTTTTATATAGATAAATTTATGTTAAAATTAAATTGGTGATAAATATGAAAAGTGATTTAGAACGTTTTTTAAAAGCTCAAGAAAGAGACTATGCCACTGCATTAAATGAAATAAAGAATGGTAGAAAAACAAGTCATTGGATTTGGTATATTTTTCCACAAATAGCTGGGCTTGGTTTTAGTTCAACATCAAAATATTATTCAATTAAAGATAAAAATGAAGCAATAGAATATTTAAATAATAAGATTCTAAGAAATAGATTAATTGAAATATGTGAGGTATTGCTTTCACTTGAGAGTAATGATGCTACTTATGTTATGGGATATCCTGATGATTTAAAATTAAAGTCATCCATGACATTATTTAATGAAGTTAGTGATATTGATATATTTAAAAAAGTATTAGATAAATTTTATAATGGAGAAAAAGATGAAATGACTATTTCACTTTTAAATAAGTAATGGAAACTTTCGATAATTGGAAGTTTTGGGTAATTGTTTATTTAATTTCTGCAGTAATATTTGCCCAAACATTTAAAAAAACTAATAGGAATATGAAAAACGCTGGATCATTAACAATACTATTAGAGATTTTTACAGCTTTATTTGCAATATTATTTATTCCATTTTTTACACTTAAATTTAGTCATGATATTAATATATATTTAACACTTCTTTTAGTAACTATTATTTATGCTATGACTGATAGATTAAATATAGAAGCAAGACATGGACTTGATCCTTCTGCTTTTAGTATGTTAAAACAACTATCAACAGTATTTTTAATTATACTTGGTTTTATCTTTTTAAAAGAAGAAATATTATTTAAAAAAATATTAGGGTCAATATTAATAATTGCATCTAATGTACTTCTTGCTTTTGATAAAGGTAAGATTAAATTTAATAAATATTTTGTAATGTCTTTTATATCAAATTTTTTATTCGCAGTAGCGATGCTTATAAATGTTAATATATCTGATAACTTTAATATAGCAGTGTATACTATATTTACAGTGTTTACTCCATCGATATTTATATTTATTTTTGGTAGGCATAATATAAAAGAATTAAAAAGTGAGTTTAAATTATATGATAAAAAATCTTTTTTAATATCTGCTTTTACTTGGTGTTTAATGCTTATATCATCTGTTAGAGCATATCAATTTGGAAGTATTACTTTAATAGCACCACTTCTTACATTAACATCGATATTAAATACAATGTATGAGTATTTCATAAATAAAGATAAAAATAGAATAGTTCAAAAAATAATAGCATCTGTTATGATAATATTAGGAGTTATAATTATTAAGATATAATTCATTGACAAGCACATATTTTTTAGCTATACTAATTTGAAAAAGGAGAAAATTTATGAATGATATTAATAAGGCAAAAATACTTTATCTAAAATATAAAATAAAAGAAAATAATGAATATAAAGGTAATGGCACAAATGCTCTAGAGGAAGTATCTAAATATATTAAATCTGGTTTTGATAACTTAAAAGCTATTAATACAGTCGAAACAAGAAGTCAAATTGAATATGATATTTATAAAAAAACTGAATATCCTGGTGCTTTATGGTTAAGTAAACTAAAAAATATATATCAAATATATGCAACTATTATAGGTGTATTAGATGCAAGATATGATAGTTATAATAGAATGTTAAATTTTGAAGAGGAACGAATCTTTAAAAATCAAGATGAAATCAATAATTATAAAGAAAATATTAAATTAATATTAAATAAAAGAAATAAGATAGTAAATGATTACTATGATATTATTTCATCTAGTGAACTTGATATAATTAAAGAAACGATTAAAGAAGTACCATCTCATAAACAATTTGTAAAATTAAGTAATGACATGACAACTCATTATTATTCAGGTAATTTGCAAGGAGAATTTATGTTTTCATATTTATTAGGATATAATAAATCACTATTTTTTTATGAAAATGAGTTAATAGAAATTTATGATGATTTAATAAATGACTATAAAAAAGTAACTTTGCAAAAAGAGTATCATAATAGATTAGTAAAAAAACTTGTATTCGAAAAAGAAAATTAATATTTTATACTTTAAAAATAAATGTTTTCTAAATATTAAGATATAATAAACTTGATATATACATCTAAATATTATAAAATATATATAGTAGGTGTAGTATGAATAATATGACTTTTAAAAGCGCAATTTTAATATTAATAATAAGTACTATTTTTTCATATGCATATTTATCTATTTGTAATGATGTTAGTTTAGCAACTAATACTAATGTTGATAATAATGATTTTATTGAGTATAAAGACAATACTATTGTAATAGAGTATTCTATTTTAGATAATTATTTAACTAGAATTAAAAAATATTATAATTTTAAAGATACTATGAGTTTAATTAATGACAATTGTTATAATCCTAGTATGATAAAAAATAACAATACATATATTTATGAAGCAACTTTAAATAAGGAAATAGTTAAAAAGTATTTTAATAATTATTATAATGAAAAAGATACTAAAATTAAAATATATTTTGATAAAGAAAAATATTCTAATTTAAATGTATTAAATTTATATAATAAAGTGAATATTGAAACAATAACTAGAAATAAAATAGCATCATCATTAATACCTGAAATAGGAAACCATGGTGATAAATATTGGAAGTGGTATGGATTTAATCATAGGGTTGAATGGTGTGCTGTATTTGTAAGTTATATTGCTAATCAAAATGGCATATTAAATACAAAAGTTCCAAAATTTGTATGGGTTAAAGTTGGAGTAGATTATTATAAAGAAAAAGGATTACTTAAAAAACCAAAAGAATATAATCCTAAACCTGCTGATTTGATATTCTTTGATTGGAATAATAACGGAGTTATAGATCATGTTGGTTATGTTTTAAATGTATCTGGTGATAATGTTTATACAGTTGAAGGAAATGTTGATCATAAGGATGTTAGAAAGAAAAAATATCCATTAAATTCTAATTATATTTATGCCTATGGAGTACTAGATTTTAAATAAATCAACAATTTCATTTGTTGTTTTATTATATTAAAAATGATAGAATATGTATGAAAATAATTAAACAAGAAATTCTATTAATGAAAGGAGCTAATATGTTTAAATTAGTTAGTTCAAATAAACCTAGTGGAGATCAACCACATGCGATTAAAGAATTATTTCCTAAAAATAAAGTAGAATACTTTGTTTCATATTATGATTATGCTTTATAAAGCCTTATATTTAGGGCTTTTTTATATTGTTTAGTCCAAAATAAAATACTAAAAAATACATAATAATATTAAATGGAAAAAGAGGTTTCTTTAATGTTGATAACAAAGATAATAACGTTAATAAAAATATTCAAGTAATTAAAGAAAGTGATATGCCTGATGTAGTTAATGGTAACTTAATAATTGCATCCCATTCTGATAATAGTTATGTTAGCTTTTTCTCCATTTTTTTAAGTTTTACGCAATGATATCCATCTGAAATTCATTAATAATATGTTTACTATTTGAATTATTTGTTAATCCAAGTGCATAATCTATATTTACATTATAGTAGTCTGTAAGAATACATAATTTATCTAATGGAATAATACAAATACCAATTTCCCACATAGAGTATGCAGATCTAGGAACCGATAAAATATTTGCAATATCAGTTTGAGTTAAGTCTTTATCTTTACGAATATCTTTTAATTTTTGAACATTAATCATCATACTTCACCTATTTTGCAATATTATGCTATAATATATGTTGAAAAAGAAAGGAAGGAATTGTATGATTACTGACAAAGCAGGTTGTTTCTTAATAAAAAAAGAGACAAAAGAAATTGCATTGATTTATAGAAGAAAACAAAATGACTATTCATTTCCAAAAGGACATGTGGAGAAAGGTGAAACATTAAAAGAGGCTGCTATAAGGGAAACAGCCGAAGAAACAAAAAGAATTGCCAAAATAGTAGATGAATATGAGCCATTTGTAGAAAAGTATACTACACCACGAGGAGAAAATTGTGTTTGTTATATGTTTTTTGCATTAGATAAAGGAGAGAGTGATAATCAAAGTGAAGATACTCATGATATTATATGGACACAATTTGCAAATGTTGAAGATACTTTAAGCTATGATAGTTTAAAGAATACTTGGAATTCAGTAAAAGACACAATAATTAAAATTTTAGAAAAGAACTAATTATTATTTGGTGTTATTTAATAAATTTGTGGCCAAAATGTGTATCCTACAGTTTTTAACCAAAATTTAGAACTAAAAATAGGAAAATGGATACGAATTTTTTGGCTGTCAGTAATCGAAATAAGGAGGCAAAATATGTTTAAATTAGTTAGTTCAAATAAACCTAGTGGAGATCAACCACATGCGATTAAAGAATTAGTTGATGGTATAAATAGTGGAAAGAAAAGTCAAGTATTACTAGGTGCTACAGGTACTGGTAAAACATTTACAATAGCCAATGTCATTAAAGAAACTAATAAACCAACATTAGTACTTGCTCATAATAAGACTTTAGCAGGACAACTATATTCTGAACTTAAAGAACTATTCCCTGAAAATAAAGTAGAATACTTTGTATCATATTATGATTACTATCAACCTGAAGCATATGTTCCTTCAAAAGATTTATATATTGAAAAAGATTCATCTATTAATGATGAAATAGATGAACTAAGACACGCAGCTTGTGCTGCGATAATTGATAGAAGAGATACTATAATAGTATCAAGTGTTTCTTGTATATATAACATAGGTGAAAAAGAAGAATATATTAATAAAATGTTAAATTTATATTTAGGGCAAGAAATAGAAAGAGATACTATATTAGAAAAACTTGTAAGTATGCAGTATGAGCGTAGTGACTTAGATTTAAAAAGAGGAACTTTTAGAGTAAAAGGAGATACTATAGAATTAATACCAATAGGTGAGAAGAAAAATGGTATTAGAGTTGAATTGTTTGGTGATGAAATAGATAAAATAAGTTTATTTGAACCTTTAACAGGCAGAACATTAAATACAGTTAAAACTATAAGTATATTCCCAGCGTCATTATTTGTAACTAGTGATGAAAAATTAAAAGAAGCTATTAAAAGAATTGAAAGTGAATTAAAAGTAAGATTGGAAGAATTAAAAAGTGAAGGCAAATTATTAGAGGAGCAAAGACTTAGAGAGAGAACTATGTATGACATTGAAATGCTTCGTGAGACTGGTTTTTGTCATGGCATTGAGAACTATAGTAGACATTTAAGTCTTAGAGATAAGGGAGAGACACCAACTACATTAATAGATTTCTTTCCCGATGATTTTTTACTTGTTATAGATGAAAGTCATGTTACTATTCCTCAAGTAAGAGGAATGTATAATGGGGATCATATGAGAAAACAAACTCTTGTTGACTATGGTTTTAGACTTCCTAGTGCGATGGATAATAGGCCATTAAAGTTTGATGAATTTAATGAGAAATTAAATCAAGTTATTTATGTGTCTGCAACCCCGGGTGATTATGAATTATCTCTTGTCAATAATAAAACAACAGAACAAATAATTAGACCAACAGGGTTATTAGATCCAATAATTGAAGTTAGAAAAACTAATGGACAAATAGATAATATAATAGAAGAAATTAATAAAAGAATTGAAAACAATGAAAGAGTATTAATAACTACTTTAACTATTAGAATGAGTGAGGAATTAACATCGTATTTAAAAGAACTTGGTTATAAAGTAACATATTTACATAATGAAATTAAAACATTAGAAAGACTTAATATTATTAGAAATTTAAGACTTGGTAAAATAGATGTTTTAGTTGGTATTAATCTATTAAGAGAAGGTCTTGATATTCCTGAGGTGTCATTAATTTGTATTCTTGATGCTGATAAGCAAGGTTTTTTAAGAAGTGATAGAAGCTTAATTCAAACAATAGGAAGAGCAGCAAGAAATGTTAATGGTAAGGTAATAATGTATGCTGATTATGAAAGTGATGCGATGAAGAAAGCAATTACTGAAACAAGACGCAGAAGAACTATTCAAGAAGCATATAATAAGGAGCATAATATAGTACCAAAAACTATTGTTAAAGCTATAAGTGAAGCTGTAACTAATGATGTGGTTGATGAAAAGGCAACTGATAAAAAATATTCTAAAAAGGAAATAAAAGATATTGTTAGTAGATTAGAAAAAGAAATGAGAGAGGCTGCATCTGCTTTAGACTTTGAAAGAGCTACTGAACTTAGAGATACTATATTTGAGTTAAAATGTTTAAATGATTAATTTATAATTGTTATAGAAAAATGATTATGGTAAAATATTTATAATAGAGGTGTTTAAATGAAATGCAGTAAATGTAGTAAGGAATTAAATGCTGAATATAATTTTTGCCCTAATTGTGGTAATTCAACAATTAATAATAATTCATTTTGGTTATTGCTATTAGGCATTCTGTTTCCTATACCAGCTTTAATATCATATATGTGTTTAAAATTTAGTAAGACTCCAATTGGTAATAATTTAATTAAAGGCGTTTTTATTAATATTGGTATTCAAATTTTAATGTTTATAGCATTTATTCTTTATTTATTTAATTTAGGAATTTTTGATGAAGTAAATGTTAATGAGGAAAATGATTTTTATGTTTGTAATATATATTGTGAAGATAAAGAATATGAAGTAATTAATAATGAATGTGTATGTGAAGATGGAAAAAGATTTGATTTTGAATATAAGTAAAAGGAAGTGGTTTATATGAAGTGTGTAAAATGTAATAATGAGATTGAGGATGGTAGTAAATATTGTTCAAATTGTGGTAAAAGTATTGAACTTAATGATAGTGGTTCATTTTGGTATTTAATACTTGGTTTATTTTTTCCGTTAATTGCAACTATTTTATATTGTATTTATAGTGGAAGTAAACCTAATACTAGTAAGAAATTAATGATTGGTTTTATAATTGGATATGTAATTGCGATGGTTCGTATTATTGTATTATTCTTCTTTATTATAATAGGCGGTATATCTTCTATTGATAATATTAGTGATTGTGCTAAAAAATGTTATGGAAGTTTTTCATATACTAATGGCAAATGTGTGTGCCGTGAAAAAAATGATAAATATAGTAATTATGATGATATATATGATTATGATGACTTTAATAAAAATTTCTTTTTTGATTAATTAAGAACTTATGTTCTTTTTATTTTGTTTATGTTATAATATTGCAAGGAAGTGATTAGTGTGAGAATACCTAATATGATTGATGCTAAAAAGAGAAATAATAATAAAATAAATTATGTTAAATATAATGTGTCTTTAGATAAATTTGGTGATGGTAAAAAGTTTTTTGTAAGAACTTATGGTTGTCAAATGAATGAACATGATTCTGAAAAAATAAAGGGTATGTTAAAAAGTGTAGGTTATGTTGAATGTAATAGTGTTGAAACTGCTGATATAGTAATTTTAAACACATGTGCGATAAGAGAAAATGCACATGATAAGGTATTTGGTTTTCTTGGTGTTTTAAAGCATATTAAAGATACAACAAATCCTAATTTATTAATTGGTATATGTGGGTGTATGTCTCAAGAAAAAGTTGTTATTGATGAAATAATGAATAAATATAAATATGTTGATTTTGTATGTGGGACTCATAATTTAGATAATTTATTAAATATAATTAAAGATAAAATTGATAGCAATACTCAACAAATAGAAGTATTAAGTTATGAAGGTGATGTAGTAGAAGGTGTACCAGTTGTTCGCGACAGTATTTATTCTGCCTGGGTTGATATTCAATATGGTTGTGATAAATTTTGTACATATTGTATAGTGCCATATACTAGAGGTAAACAAAGAAGTAGAACGAAAGAGAGTATTATTGATGAGGTTAAAAAGTTAAAAGAAGATGGTTATAAAGAAGTAACATTTCTTGGTCAAAATGTTAATGCTTATGGAAAAGATTTATATACTGATTATAACCTTGCTAATCTATTAAAAGATGCTAGTGATATTGGAATAGAAAGGATTAGATTTGTAACTTCTCATCCGTGGGATTTTACTGAGGAAATGGTTGATGTAATTGCTTCTAGAGACAATATAATGCCATATATTCATTTGCCACTACAATCTGGTAGTAATAAAGTTCTGAAACTAATGAATAGAAGATATACTAGAGAAGAATATTTAAAATTATATAATTCTATTCGTTCTAAAATCAAAAATTCTAGTGTAACTACCGATATAATTGTTGGATTTCCAGGTGAGACTGAAGAAGATTTTCAAGAAACACTTGACTTAGTAAATGAATGTAAATTTGACGGAGCCTTTACATTTGCTTTTAGCAAAAGAGAAAATACACCAGCTGCATTAATGAAAGAAACAGTTAGTGAAGAGGTTAAGATGGATAGACTTCATAGACTTAATGAAGTAGTTAATAAATATAGTAATGAAAGAAATAAAGCATATGAAGGTCAAATAGTTAAATGTTTAGTAATTGGACCAAGCGATAAAGATGATAGTAAAGTCTGTGGATATACTGAAAATATGAAACTTGTTAATATTGATGGAGATAAGTCTTTAATAGGTCAAATAGTTAATGTTAAGATAACTGATGCTAAAAGTTTTTCTCTTGATGGGGTTTATGTTAAATAAGGAGAATATATGAAAAATAAGGCTATATTAATAATAATTGTTTTACTTGGTGTTTTTACCGTTTTATATTTTACTAATAATAAAACAACTACAGATACTAATAAAAATATTAATACTGAAAATAATAAATCATCAGATAATATTTGTCTTGCAGATTATAAATGTATTACTATTGATAATAAAGAATATTATTTTAGTATTAAAATAGAAGTTAATGTATCTAATGTATATGATTATGATACTGATAGTAATGTTGATGGTAAACTTTATATTAATGATTCTAAAAAACTAGTATTTTTAAATGATAAAGGTAGTCCAATAAAAGAGTATTCTTTTGATGGAGATGTTATTAGTATTGATACACAAACTGGTACTTGTAAAGAAACTTTTGCAGTAATTTTAACATCTAATGGTAAAGTATATAGAGTAGAGGACAATAAAAATTTATTAGAAGAAGATCCTTTTTATGAAATATCAAATGGTAATAATATAAAAGATATAACTCTTTATGATAGTGAAGACTTGTGCAATAATATTATTTATGCATTAGATGAAAATAATAAAATAATTAATCTTAAGTAACATATCTTGTGTTACTTTTTGAATATTTTTAAAAATATAGTATAATCTTATTAAGGACAATTTTAGGGAGGTTATAATGAAAAAAAGACTTTATATTGATTTTGATGGTGTTGTTATGGATACAATTCCTGTGTTATATTCTGCACTTGAAAAAAGTGGAGCAGATTTAAATAATGAAAGAGAGGCATCTATATTCTTCTCTACATTCGATTTTAGAAGTATTATCAATGATGATAACATTTTAAATGATTCTATTGAGTGTATTAATAAATTAGTTAAAAGTAATATGTTTGAAATAGCATTTTTGACTCATGTTAATTCATTAACTGAAGGTTGTGTTAAAGTAGAATATTTAAGAAATAAATTTAAAGATATAAG
>JAEDNL010000026.1 GCA_016302505.1 Bacilli bacterium | reverse complement strand
CGAACCCACGTTAGCAGCTTGGAAGGCTGAAGTTCTACCATTAAACTACACCTGCGTTTAATGCAATATTTATTTTACTTTATTATTTTTAATTTGTCAATAGTTTTATGGTTTTTAATTATAAATTACACTTTGATGAATGAATAAATTAAATGGAAGCTAATGCTTCCTTTTTTACTTTTTAATTAAAAATTATTTTGTCGTCATCATCACCGTTGTTTTTAGCAACTAAATTACCAAATGTAAAGTATAGATTATTCATATAATCATCTCCCTGTAAACATTATACCACACTTGTCTTTTTAATCAACAATTTTAGTTAATATTTTTTATTTTTAATTAAAACTTGTTATAAAATGTAGCAAACATTAGAAAGAAGGTTAACAATATAATTATATTTTATTTAAGTATAAAGAAAGCAGTTATAATTGGAATCAGTTTTTGACTGGAGTAACCTGATATCAAAATAATCATTGATAATTTTTTTTAGAATAAATATTCTTTTAAATAATTTAGGAGTAGCTGTACCTGATGGAATTGAAAAACTTAGCGAAAGTGATTGGGTAAATCATTTGACATAAATGTTAAAGGTATGTTTTTATTATTAAATATATAATACTTATAATAAAACAAAACAATTAAATAAACTTGATAAAAAGTGTAAAAATAAGTAGATCAACACTTTTCTTATCTAGTGGTGTTTCAAGTTTTATTCAGAGTTAATTTATGTGGGTTTCATTAGTATAAATCATTACCTAGTGTAGTTGTTTTTCTTTATAAAATATTCAAAATGTTATATAATATTAGTGGGTGATAAAAATGGATAGAATGAATGAAATTGTTGAACTTTTAAATAAATGGTCTTATGAATATTATGTACTTGATAAACCTACTGTTGATGATAGTGAATATGATAGACTTATGCAAGAATTAATAAGAATAGAATCATCACACCCTGATTGGGTTAGAGATGACTCTCCGACAAGAAAAGTGGGAGGAGAAGCTATTAGTAAATTTGAGAAAGTAATTCATAAAGTTCCTATGTTGAGTTTAGGTAATGTATTTAATGAAGAAGAAATTAGAGAATTTGATTCTAGAATTGCTAAGGAATTTAAGAATAGAGAATATGTTTGTGAACTTAAAATAGATGGTCTTGCTGTTAGCCTTGAATATGAAAAAGGTAAGTTTGTAAGGGCCGCAACTAGGGGTGATGGTGTAGTTGGAGAAGATATAACTCATAATGTTTTAACAATTAAAACTATTCCTCATGTGCTAAGTGAGCCTGTTGATTTAGATATTCGTGGTGAAATATACATGCCTAAAAAAAGTTTTGAAAGACTTAATGAAAATTTTATTAAAAAGGGATTATCTCCGTTTCAAAATCCAAGGAATGCAGCTGCTGGTTCTATAAGACAACTAGATCCTAAGGTAGCAGCATCAAGAGGACTTGATTCATTTTTATATCACTATCCATTAACACCTTTTAAAACTCATTATGAGACATTACAGTATATGAAAAAATTGGGTTTTTTGGTAAATCCTAACATTAGATTATGTAAAAATATAGATGAAGTAATTGAATATATAAATGAGTGGACAATTAAAAGACCAGAATTACCTTATGAGATAGATGGTGTTGTTATTAAAGTTAATGATATAAAGGAGCAAAAAGAATTAGGCTTTACTGCTAAAGTACCTAAATGGGCTACTGCATATAAATTTCCACCAGAACATGTTATGACTAGATTAACTGATATTATATTTACAGTTGGAAGAACTGGTCAAATAACTCCTAATGCTGTGTTAGAACCTGTTAGAGTTATGGGTAGTACTATTTCACGAGCAACATTACATAATAAAGACTACTGTATTTCTAAGGATATAAGAAAAGGTGATTATGTTTATATTTATAAAGCAGGTGATGTAATACCTGCGGTTGATAGGGTAGAGTTTTGTAGAAGAAATGGTACTGAAGAAGAATTTAAAATGATAGATTATTGTCCTATGTGTGGAAGTAAGCTTGTTCAAAAAGAAGGACTTGTAGATTATTTTTGTGAAAATATTCATTGTCCTGCTAGAAAAATAGAAAGTCTTATACATTTTGTATCAAGAAATGCTATGAATATAGATGGTCTAGGTGAGAGAATAATTGAGGATTTTTATAATTATGGATACATCAAAAAAATTAGTGATATTTATAAATTAAGTGATAAAAAAGAAGAATTAACACTATTAGAAGGTTTTGGTAATAAAAGTATAGAAACACTATTAAATAATATAGAAAATTCTAAAAATAATTCACTTGATAGATTATTATTTGCACTTGGTATACCTGGAATAGGAGCTAAAACAGCTAAATTATTATGCAAATATTATAAGAATATTGATTCTCTTATGGACGCAACATCAGAAGAATTATATAAAATTAAAGATATTGGTGAAATTTTATCTGTTAATGTAGTAGAATATTTTAAAGATGAGAATAATATTAATGAAATAAATGAACTTAAAAAGTTAGGAATTAATATGAATAGTGATACTGATGAAATGATAGAAGATAATAATTTTAAAGATAAGAGATTTGTAATTACTGGTTCCTTTGATGGTATTACTAGGGATGAAATTAAAGATTACATAGAAAAAAGAGGTGGTTTTACTAGCGATTCAGTTAGTAAAAAGACTTCTGTAGTGTTGGTTGGAAAAGATCCTGGAAGTAAAAAAGATAAAGCTAACGAGCTTAATATTCCTATATGGAATCAAGATAAATTATTTAATATTATGAGAATAGTAGAAAAATAAAATAAAATATAGTATAATTATTAAAGCCAAAGGAAGGTGTTAAATTAAATGAGCAAAAGAAAAAACTTACAAAACAACAAAGTATTATGGGGATTATTAGGACTTCTATTAGTGTGTTTCCTAGTATTAGGTTTTGGGTTTTATAAATATTTCTATGCCGGAACGGGTAATAATAAATATGGAGATAGATTAGATGGCATTGATAAACATCCATTATCAAAAACGCTTGAAGGTGATATTAATTCTGTGTTTAGTAATAACAGTGAAGTAAGTAAAGTTTCAGTAGATGTTAAGGGTAAAATTATATACATTAATATTGATTTTGGCTCATCAATAAAAGTATCTCAAGCACAAAATATTGCTGTTAAAGCTCTTGATAAAATTGGAGAAGACAATTTAAAATATTATGATATACAATTTATACTTACTTATTCAGGCACTGAAAGTAATGAAAATTTCCCTGTATTTGGTTCTAAAAGCTCAAGTAGTTTAAAAGTGGTATGGTGAATATATGAAAGTAATAAAAAATAATAAAAAGAAAAAGACAACTATAATAGTATTTTTTATAATAGTATTTATTGTATTTGCTTTTTTTGGAACACTATATTATATAACTAGTACAGTAAATAATTATACTTTTGCTGAAAAAAAGTGGATAAATGAAAATATATCTAAATCATTAGATGTATATATTGAACCTAATCTACCAATTTTCTCTAGTAATGGTAGTGGTGTGTTTAATGATTATGTAAAAGCTCTTAAAGATAATACTAATCTTTCATTAAATGTAATTTCTACAGAAGCAAATGATACAATAAAGCTAAAAAATAAAAATAATATTGATGATAATGATACTGTTATTTATAAAGATCATTTTATTGTTGTTGGTCAAATGGATTCAGTTAACAAATTAACTGATTTAAATAATAAAAAAATAGGTGTTTTGTCTTCCGATATAGAGGCAATTTCATATTATTTAACAGAATATAAAAGTATTAATTTAACTGAATATGATGATGTCGAAGATTTAATGGCATATTATCAAAATGATGAGATTGAATACATGATAATTCCAATGTACAAATATTTAGATAAAATAATATCTAATAAATATGAAATTATATATCATTTAGATGGATTATATTCATATTATTGTTTAGAACTTAACGATAAAGATAGTGTACTAAACAGTGTTGCTTCTAAATTCTATTATAGATGGGAAGAAACAGCAAAAATTAAGATTAATGAATATTTTTTAAATTTATATTTTACGGAAAATAATTATTCTGAAATGGATAAAGAAACTATTACTAATGAAGATTTAATAGTAGGGTACATAACTAATCTTCCTTATGAAGGAATGATTCATAATAAATTTACTGGTCTTACTGATACATATTTATCTAGATTTGCAGAAATGACAGGTGTGACTTATAAATATATAAAATATGATGATACTAAAAAATTAAATTCTGCACTAAGTTCATCTAAAGTGGATTTGGTATTGAATTATTATTCTTTAAACTCTGATAATTATACTAGCACAAGAACACTTGGTACTACTGAATATGTTGTATTAGCACATGTTGATAATAATATAGTAGTCAATTCACTATATAGTTTAGTTAATTCTAATGTTAACATGCTATCAACAATGAATCTTAAATATAATATGGCTAGTAAGAATTTATTTGAAATTAAAGATTATGCTAATATAAAAACATTATTAAAAAATATAGATAAAAATTCTATAATTATTATTGAAAAAGAAGTATATGATTATTATAAAGATTCCAAACTTAAAAATTATAGTATTAGATATATAGATACTGTTAGACTTAATAATTCGTTTTTATTAAAGAAAGATAATGCTGCATTTAATAATGTATTCGATTTCTATTTAAGTACATTAAGTTCTAATGAAATGAAAAATGAAAGTGTAGTTGGTGTTATTACTACATTAAAAAATAATAGAGTAATAGGATTTATAATGGATAATTTAATATATATTATAATTACTATTTTGGTACTTTGTTTTATAGCATATGGTGTACTTAAAAATTCTATGTATAAGAAAAAAATTAAAAAAGAAGATAGACTTTACTATTTAGATGCAATGACTAATTTAAAAAATAGAAATTATTTAAATGATTATATTGAACTTTGGAATTCTAGTAAAATTTATCCACAAGCAATTATAGTTATTGATATAAATAAATTAAAATCTTTAAATGATAAATATGGTCATGAAGCTGGAGATAATCAAATAAGATCAGTTGCATCAGTACTTATTAGAACTCAAAAAGATAATACTGAAATATTAAGAACTGATGGGGATGAATTTATGATTTATCTAGTTGGATATGATGAAAAGAAAGTTGGTTCTTATATTCATAAATTGAATCGTGAAATTCAAAGTTCTTTATCAAATAGAGATTATGGTGTATCAATAGGATATTCAATGATTAATAGTGAACAAACTACTATTGATGATGCAATTAATGATTCACTTATGATGATTAAGAAAACTAAAGGTAGTCAAAAATGAAAAAGAAAATAGAAAAATTCAAGGAATTAATATTTGCTCGTGAGATGAGTATATTACCGGGTAATCTTGCATTTTCATTTTTTATGGCAATTATACCAATAATTACATTAATATTTTATATTTGTACACAATTTCATTTGCCTATGGATATTATTAATAATTTTCTAAGTGAAACTTTTCCACAAGGAGTAGTTGATCTATTACAACCAGTACTTACAAATTCGATATCTATGGACTCTGTAATTACTTTAGTAATAGGTTTAACTGTGGCAGCTAATGGATGTAATGCTATAATTGTAACAAGTAATACAATATATGGTCTTGATAATTCAACTTTTTTAAAAAGAATGATTAAGGCCGTATTTCTTACATTTTGTATAGTATTACTATTCGGATTTATTGTTATAGTACAGGTACTTGGTACATCTATTATCACATTATTAAGTTCTTTTACTTATATAATTGGAGATAATCAGGTGATAGTTAATACTTTATACTTTATATTAAGTGGGCCAGTTTCATTATTAGTTGTGTATTTATTTATAAAATTAGTTTATGTGATTGCACCTGATGATAAAATACCTAGCAAATATATGGCAAAAGGAGCACTATTTACTACAGTTGCATGGTTACTTTTAACATATTGTTTCTCATACTATATTAATAATATTGCAAGATATGATTTAGTGTATGGAAACTTAGCAAATATAGTAATGTTACTTTTATGGTTTTATGCTCTTGCTTATATATTTGTTCTTGGACTTAGTATTAATAGAGTATCTTATGATGAAGGACTCGAAAAAACAAATACTATTAAACTAGATGAAATAAGAAAAAAAGTTAATAAAAACATAAAATAGTGTCAATATACGACATTATTTTTTTTGTTAAAATGTTATAATCTATGTGGTGAAAATTATGATTAAGGTTAAAATAATAGATGAGAATCATGAAAAAGATTTAGAAAATAGTGTTAATAATTTTTTAGCTAGTATAGATTATGAAATAATGGATATTCAATTTAGAACAGCAGTTTCTATATTTAGTGAGGAACAAATATATTGTTTTTCTGCGATGATAATATATAAAATAAATTAAAAAAGATAACCTTAGTTATCTAATTCATAAATTTAAATAATAATGCTCCTAATGAAAGACCTATGCATCCACAAGCTAATAATATATACAATAATAATATACTTCTTGCAAATCCATAATAACTTGGAACAAGTTTAAGCCCAGTGCTTTCTGACTTTTTAATTTCTTTTAAATTTTCTATTTGCATCTGAGCAATTTCTTCTGCGCTAAGGGCATCCGGTTTATTTAATTGTCTTTTTTGATTTTCATATGTTCTTAGTTTTCTTAACTCATCCAATGAAAGTTTTTCATTAGCCATAAATTTTTCATATAATTTTTGTGCTTCTTCTTCTGAAATAACTTTTTCATCATTATCTATAACTTCTTGTTGATACATTTCATTACCATTGGCTTTAAGACCAGTTACATCATTTTCTATAATTTTTGATTTTATATTATCATTTACATTATTTTTTTCGGTTGTTACGATTTCATTTGTTTCTTCTATTACATGAATGGTATTATCCTTTGAATGAGTTATTTCTTTTTCATTAGCTTTATCAGTTATAATTTTATTTGAATGAACAAAATCTAACATATCAACTTCTTGACTAGTAATCTTATTTAAGTCTTTATCTTCTAATGTTTCAAGCACGATTTCGTCATTAATATCTTTTAATTCTTCGAAAAAATCATCTACATCTAATACGTTAGATGATTTAAAACTAGTCATTTTTTCTTTATATGCTTTTGATATTATTTGTGGATCTTTAGTTTCTATTAAATGAACTTCTCCTTTTTTATCAATATATTTAATATGTTGTTTTCCATTTAAATATACTATTTGTAATCTAGACTTATCACTTAATTCTTTATTAATAGTATCCAACTCTTCTTGTTTTAATTCATCTTTAGCATTAATTATGTTTTCTTTTTCTTTTACATATCTTTCAATAGCTAAATTATCATTTTGCTCTATTAATTCTTGTAATCCAGCTGTATCTAATATTTTAATAGCATCACTTTCAAAAATCATTTTATCAAGTCCATTGTCTAATCTATCTTTTAGTTTTTTTACCATTTCTAAGTTATTACTTAATCCTTCAATTTCATTAATTTTAATGTTATATTCACTTGCTAGTTGTTCTGAATAATATTCAATTAATCCAACTTCTAGATCTTCACCATAAGTTATAGATATTTTATTACCATCTATAATTAATTCCTTTTCACAAGTAATATCTATTACATTTTTGATAACTTCTCTTATGATTGTTCCTTGAATTTCGTTAGAGGAAGATATTCCGTTTATCATTTCAGGCGTAATAAAACTACTTGAATTTAATAATTCAATTTTATTTTGTGGTAAATTACTTCCATATTTATTTATTAAACATTTGATAATTAATGATTCGAATTGTTTTACTTTATTTAATGAAATATTATTCATATATCCTCCATTATCATAATAATTATATAATAATTTAAGTATATTTTCAACTTTTTTTTTATTTTCATATGTGCTATAATATTAGTGAATAAATTCATGTGGAGGTGTTTAATCATATGAAAGTAATATTTATAAAAGATGTTAAAAAACAAGCTCATAAAGATGAAATTAAAGAAGTTAAAGATGGTTATGCTAAATTTTTAATTAATGAAGGTTTAGCAGTTGCTTATACTTCTCATAGTGCTGGTGTTTTAAATAAAGAAATTAAGAATCGTGAGCAACAAGAACAAGAACAAATTGATAAATGTAATAAATTAAAAAATGAACTTAAAAGTAAAAAAATTACTTTTAAAGTTAAGACTGGCATTCAAGATAAAGTATTTGGTACTATAAGTACCAAACAAATTAGTGAAGAATTTAGTAAAATGGGATATGATATTGATAAGAAGAAGATTACTATAAATGGAGATATTAACAGTCTTGGTACTCATAAGGTATTAATAACTTTACATAAGAAAGTAAAATTTGAATTTGATATAGTATTAACTAAACAGGAGTAGATTATGGCAAGAAAAGAACCTCAAAATATAGATGCTGAAATATCTGTTTTAGGATGTGGTTTTCTTGAAAAGACTGCTCTTGATAAAATAATGGATGAAGTAAATGATGAAATGTTTTATAGTGATAAGAATAAAATAATATATAAAACAATGAAAAATTTACATATCAATAATATACCAGTAGATGCAGCAACTGTATGTAATGAACTTGATAAAAATAAAGATTTAGCTAAAGTTGGTGGAGTAGAATATATTACTGATATTATTAATTCAGTACCTTCAACAGCTAATTTAAATTATTATATAAAAATTATTTTTGAAAAAAGTATTTTAAGAAACTTAATAGATAAAACCACTAAAATACAAGAAGAATGTTATGAAGAGCAAGATAGTATAGTTGATATAGTTGAAAATGCTGAGAGAAACATACTAAGTGTATATAATGATAAATTAGGAAAAAATATAAGAAGTATACAAGATGTCCTTCCTGAAGTACAAAAAAATATGGAAGCTCTTGCGGAATCTAAGACTGATTTTACAGGTATTAGAACTGGCTATTATGACTTTGACAATATGACAAGGGGACTTCAAAAGAAACAAGTAATTATAGTTGCGGGAAGACCAGGTTGTGGTAAGAGTGCATTTGCATTAAATGTTGCATTAAATGCTGCTATTAAAAATAAAAACAGTATAGCTTTTTTTTCACTTGAAATGGGTGTTGAAGAAATAGCAAAAAGAATGTTTGGATGCGTTGGTAAAATAGATGGTGATGTATTAAAAACTGGTAAACTTAAAAATAATGACTGGAAAAAATGGAATGAAGCTATGAGTGAGCTTTCTGATACTAAGTTCTTTATAGATGATTCAGGTGGACTTACTGTTAGTGAAATTAGAAGAAAATGTAGAAAATTAAAAAATTCTGATTCTGGATTAGATTTAATTGTAATTGACTACCTACAATTGTTATCAAGTTCATCTAAATATGCTGGTCAAAGAGTACAAGAGGTAAGTGAAATAAGCCGTGATATTAAAAAATTAGCAATGGAACTTGATGTTCCAGTTATAGCATTAGCACAGTTATCAAGAAGTGTTGAGCAAAGAAAAGATGGTGATAAAACACCTAAATTATCTGATTTAAGAGAGTCTGGTTCTATTGAACAAGATGCTGATATTGTATTATTCTTGCATAGTGATGAATATGGAAAATATGATGGCAATATAAATAGAAAAATCAAATTAATTGTTGCTAAACATAGAGCTGGACAAACTGGAGCTGTAGATTTAATATTTAAAATGAACACAGGTTCATTTGATAATTATATAAATAAGGAAGATGAGAATGAATAAGGAAAAATTATCTATTTCGACAATATTATTAACTTTTCTAATTATATGTTTTGTAATTTATATGTGTATTACATTTGAACCTATTGAAAGAAAAGTTAATAAATATTATCAAGTTTATTTATCAGATAAAAAGGTTGGTTTAATCACATCCAAAGATGAATTATACGATCTGATTGATAAAGAACAAAATGAAATAAAAGAAAAATATGGAGTTAGTAAGATATATCCACCAGAAGGATTAGAAGTGCAAGAAGTATTAACATATAGTGATGATATTATGAGTGCTCAAGAAATTTATGATGAAATAAAAGACACAGCACCATTTACAATTGAAGGATATGAAGTATCTGTCAAAGGTGAAATAGAGGAAGACTCTAGAAAGTTTTATATATTAAATAAAAAAGACATGGATGTTGCGGTTAAAAATACAATATTAGCATTTTTATCTGAAGATGAATATAACAATTACTTATCAGGAAAATATCGTAATAATGATAAAGAAGGTATTGAAATAACTGATGTTTATTTTGACCAAAATGTTACTGTAAAGAAGACATATGTATCTACTGAAGAAGAAATAATTACTGATTCTGATGAATTAAGTCAATATTTTCTATTTGGTACTACTAATTTAACAGATAAATATATAGTAAAAGAAAATGATACAATTGAGACAATTGCTTATAATAATAAACTTGGTGTTTCTGACTTTTTAATTGCTAATCCAGATATAGTTGGTGAAAATGCTTTATTAGCAGAAGGACAAGAGGTTACAGTATCTCCAATTTCACCAATAGCTAATATAGTTGTTGAATCATTTGATACTGAACTTCAAACTATTAAACATGAAACTAAAATTGAATATGATAAATCTCTTAGTGCTAATGATATGTATGTTAAACAAAATGGTTCTGATGGTTTAAGTAAGGTTACATTTGCTACTAAAGAGATGAATGGTGTTATTTTAAAGAGTGCACAAGTTAGTAATGAAGTTATTAGTGAAGCAGTTGATAAAATAATAGTAGTTGGTGCTAAGAATGTTGTATATTATGGTAACACTACATATTGGGCATGGCCTACTAGCAAACCATTTAGAATATCTTCATATTATGGATATAGAGTTCACCCAATAAGAGGCGAAGAACATTTTCACAGTGGTGTAGATATTACAGGTACATCTTCTAGAAACATATATGCTATTCAAAGTGGTATTGTTAAATCAGCTCAAACTGGATGGAATAGTGGAGCTGGTACTAATGTAAAAATAGATCATGATGGTGGATACACCAGTGTGTATATGCATTTATCTAAATATTTAGTAAAACCAGGAGACAAAGTGGAAAAAGGACAAGTTATTGGTATAATGGGATGCACAGGTTCATGTACAGGTACTCATCTTCACTTAACTATATATAAAAATGGTGTAATGATGGATCCACTTAAATTATATAAATGATAAAGATTATAACTGTTGGTTCAATAAAAGAAAAATATTTAAAAGATATGATAGATGATTATTATAAAAGAATAATTAAATATCATAAAATAAAATTTGTTGAAGTTAAAGATAGCAATATTACTAAAGAGAAAGAAGAAATATTAAAAAGAATAAATAAAAGTGATTATATTATTTGTCTTGATATACATGGTAAAGAATATAATTCTATTGAATTTAAAGAACATTTAGAAAATTTATTTAACAATAGTATAAGTAATATTACATTTATAATAGGTGGTTCTGATGGTATAGATGATGAAATTAAAAATAAAAGTAATGAATTAATATCATTTTCTAAAATGACATTTCCTCATGGACTTTTTAGGGCAATTTTATTAGAACAAATATATAGATCATTTAAAATAATCAATAATGAAAGTTATCATAAATAGTGATAACTTTTTTACTTGAAAATATTATTTAATATGTGGATAATGTTAACTATATTTATGTTTATACTTTCTATCATTGTTAGTAAAAAAATAAAATATAGAAATTATAAACTTGGTGTTAAAGAATTATTAAAAAGAGATAAAACATCATTATTTTTAACAATAGGTACTAAAGTAGGAGTGGGCTCAATAATTGGAACTACTGTATGTGTAATAGTTGGAGGTTTTGCATCAGTATTTTGGATAATGGTATTTTCATTAATGATGAGTTCAATTTGTTACTATGAATCATATTTAGGAAAAAAATATAGAAAGAAAAACAGTAATAATTTTATAGGAGGACCATATTTTATATTAAAATACGGATTAAATAAAAAGATACTTTCTTTAATATCATGTGTCCTTTTAATAATTATATATTGTTTCTTTTTTCAAATGATACAGCTCAATACCATTAGTAACATTATAATATTAAATACTAATATAAATAGAAATATTATACTAATTAGTGTATTTTTAATACTTTTAATTACTATAGGTTTATCTATTGATTCTGTATTAAAATTAATGAATAAAGTTGTTCCTATAATGTGTTTTATATTTGTTATTATGTGCCTTTATAGTATAGTTAATAATATTGATATTCTTATTTTATCTTTTAAATATAATTTAAATAATATATTTTCAATTAAATCAATATTATCTGGTATGGTAATTGGTATTAAAAGAAGTATATTTATGAATGAAATATTAGTGGGGACTACTTCAGTTTCGTCTGCTGCTGATAAAAATGACTCTGATATTTGTATGAGATATCAAGTACTTGGAATTTATTTTATTTCATTTGTTATAACTATACTTGTTTCTTCTCTTTTACTAATATATTTACATGATAATAATATACTAAATGATTATATTTTATTAATAAATTCAGTATTTTATATGACAAGTGGTAAAATTGGTGTATATCTATTAACAGTGACATTTACATTATTTGGGTTTACTACAATATTAAGTGGTTATTATATAGGTAAAAACTATATTGAATATTTAACTGGTAGTAGATTACTTTTTAATATCTTTAAAGTATTATTTATTATAGTTTGTTTATTAGGAATTATAGTTAATAATAGTATTATTTGGAAATATTTAGATTATTTATTATTTATTATGATTATTATTAATTCTTATAGTATAATAAAATTAATAGGAAGTGAGAATAAATGATAGGCAATGATTGGGATATAGTTTTATCTAATGTATGGGATAGTCCAAATTTTAAAAAGTTTATGAGTAATGTTAAAAAAGAATATGATAATTATACATGTTTTCCAAAGTGGGATGATATTTTTAATGCATTAAAGCTTACATCATATAAGGATACTAAAGTAGTTATTATTGGTCAAGATCCATATCATGGGATAGGGCAAGCTCATGGCCTATCATTTAGTGTTAAAAAGGGTGTTAAATTACCGCCTAGTCTTCAAAATATATTTAAAGAATTATATGATGATTTAGGTATTAAAAATGAAGGATGTGGTGACTTAACTCCATGGACTCGTGAAGGAGTACTCTTATTAAACTCAGTTTTAACTGTTAGAAAAGATTTACCTGCTTCACACAAGGATTTAGGATGGCAAATGCTTACTGATTATATAATAAAATTAATTAATTTAAAAAAAGAACCAGTTGTATTTATTCTATGGGGAAATTTTGCTAGAAATAAAAAATCATTAATAACAAATCCTAAACATTTATTAATAGAAAGCGCTCATCCAAGCCCTTTTTCAGCAAGAAATGGATTCTTTGGAAGTAAACCTTTTTCTAAAACTAATAATTTTTTAAAGAAAAACAAAATAAAAGAAGTGAATTTTACACTTCCAAAGTATTATTAAAATCATTAACTAATTCTTTTCCTTCTAATAAAGTTCTAAGTTGATATTTTTTAATCTTAGCAATAATATTATAAGGAAATTTTTTTATTAAATTATTATATTCTAAAACATATTTATTATAATATGTTCTTAGTGAAATGATTAATAATTCATTATCTTCATAATCATTTATAATATCTTTAAAACTTCTTACTTCTTTAGTTTTTTTATTATCTTCTTTTATTTGTAATATTTCTTTATAACATTTGTTAAGCATCTTTTCATTTTTATATGATTTTATAGAATCTATTTTCATTTTATTGACATCGTCAAATATTTTACTTTCTACTTTATATTTATCTTCAATTATATTTATGAGTCTTATAATAAAATCATATTTATTTTTTAATTTATCAAAACATTCTTTTTCTGTATTATCTAAATTTTTAACAATAGATTCTAATTTTTCATTATGACACCTAAATAAAATAGTAATCAAACTAATAAGAATAATTAAAATGACTAATATCAAAGCAATAATATTTAATGTATTCATATAATCACATCCTACTTAAATATTATATCAAAAATCATATCATATTTAAAGTTATTTTGCGTAAATTATTTCTTCATCAAATTCAAAAAAGTCAACATAAATCATAAGTATTAAATAATGTTTGTTATTTTCTACATCATTCAATACAAGATTATCTCTACCAGCATGCTCTATTATTCCCGTAAAAACTCTATCTCTCCATTCTATTGAATCTGAAAATGATGCATGTACTCGAACCTTTTTACCAATATTATTTCTAATTATATTTTCTATATAACTTTGTTCCATTGGATAATCAACTTGATAATTATTTGGCATATTTGAATCCCTTTCTATATCATTTAAAAATACTGGTGTTTTATAATAACTACCGTTCAAACTATCATCTCCCTTTGTATTATTTAATGAAATATTAATTATTTTGTGATTGTTTATTCAATTTTAAATGAAAATATTTTATAATGTAAATGGAGGATATTTTTATGATAATAAGAACTGCATTATCTAATCATCATATTCATGTAACACGTAAAGTATTAGATATATTATTTGGAAAAGATTATAATCTTAATGTTAGGAGAATGTTAGTACAAAAAGGACAGTTTGCAGCAGAAGAAACAGTAACATTAATTAAGAATAATAAAAAAATAGAAAATGTAAGAATTGTAGGGCCTTGTAGAAAATATACTCAAGTAGAATTATTAGAAAGAGATTGTGAATATTTAGGTATTAATCCGCCTGTTAGAAGTAGTGGAGACTTAAAGGGAAGTGAATCTATCACTATAGTTGGACCATATGGTACCTATGAAGCAGTAGAGTCAACTATTATTGCAGATAGGCATATTCATATGAGCAGTGAAGACTTAAAAGAGTTTAATGTTTCTAAAGGTCAAATAGTAAAAATAGAAGTAAATGGGTTAACTCTAGATGATGTTATGATTAAATCTGATGAAACATGTGTACTTGAATATCATATGAATAAAGATGAAGCAGAAAAGTTAGGAATAGAAAATGGAATGGAGGTAAAGATATGTTAAAAGTAAGTCATGTCACTAAATATTATGATGACTTTAGAGCAGTAAATGATTTATCCTTTGAAATAAAAGAAGGAGAAATATTTGGTTTACTTGGTGTGAATGGTGCAGGTAAAACAACAACATTTAGAATGATTATGGGACTTCTTGATAAAACTGAAGGTGAAATTACTTTAGATGGTAAAAAAATTGATTATTCTCTTACTGATCAAATAGGTTTCTTAACAGAAGAAAGAAGTTTAATAACAAGTAAAACTGTTTTAGAGCAAGCAATATATTATGGTGTACTTAAAGGGTTGACTGAAAAAGAAGTAGAAGAGAAATTAGATGAGTATTTAGATGAATTTAATATTAAAGAATATAAAAATAAAAAAATAAAAGAATTATCTAAAGGAAATCAACAGAAGATACAATTTATAATAAGTATACTTCATAGTCCAAGACTCTTAATATTAGATGAACCATTTAGTGGGTTAGATCCTATAAATGTAGAGATGTTTAAGAAAATAATATTAAGACTTAAGAAGAATAAAACTATGATAATATTTTCATCACATATGATGGAGCATATAGAATATTTTTGTGACTCACTTGTTATACTTGTTAAAGGTAATACTGTTCTAGAGGGTAAATTAACTAAAATTAAAGAAGATTATAGAAAGAAAAATATTAAAGTAATAGCTGACTTAAATGTAGATGAAATTAAAAAAGTAAAAGGTGTAGTAGAAGTTACTAAAAATAAAAATGAATATACTATTAAAATAGAAGATATTGCATATGTTAATGATGTATTTAAAAAGGTATCTAAATATAACAATGTAATTAAATTTGTAGTTGAGGAACCAACTTTAAATGAAATATTTGTAAGTACAGTAGGGGAGGCATATGAAAAATAAGTTTAAGTTTTTAACAAAAGATAGCATTAAGAGAAAAATAAATACTAAATCATTTAAAATAACTAATTTAGTATTATTTATAGTAATAGCTGTACTTATTAATTTAGATAGTATAGTTAAATTATTTGGTGGGGATTTTGATAAATTAACACATGTATATATAGTAGATGAAATGGGTATATATGATGATGTTAATGAAACAATGAAAAATAGTTATTTAGATATACTTGATAACTATAATACTGAGATAAAGAAAAGTGATAAGAAAGTAAGTGAACTAAAAAAAGAAATTATTAAAGATGAAAGCGATGATATAATTGTTTATATTACTAAAAGTGATAGTAAGGGAATAGATAAAATATTTAATGCAGAGATTATATCATATGATTATGTCGATACAGTATTATATCAAAATATAATTAATGCATTAAATACAGTCAAGTCAAATTTGGCACTAGAAAAATCTAATATAGATCAAAATACTTTAAATGATGTTTATAAGTCAGTTGAAGTAAAGAGAACTCTTTTAGATGAAAATCTTAATGAAAATGAAGAGTTAATGGAGAAAATAGGTGGAATAATAATTATTATATTTATAGTACCTTTCTTCTTGCTTATTATATTAATTATACAAATGATAGGGGCTGAAATTAATGAAGAAAAATCAACTAAGAGTATGGAAGTTATAATATCTAGTGTTAAACCAGAAATACATTTTTTATCTAAATTAATATCAGCAAATGTTTTTGCAATAGTACAAGGATTATTATTAATATTCTATGTAATTGTAGGAGCATTAATAAGATTAGCAACAGTTGGAGTACCAGCAGGAGATGTAATATCAAGTAATGTATCTGTAGGTAGTGTTTCACAATATATTAACATGTTTTTACAAAGTGATATAGCTAGTAGATTAGTAAATGGTATACCATTCTTTGTATTACTGATGTTGTTTAGTTTTTTTGCATATTCATTATTTATAGGAGTACTTGCTAGTATGACTACTAACATGGAAGATTATAATCAAATATTAACACCTGTTATGATATTTTTAATGATAGGGTACTATTTAGCTATATATGCATCTGTATATCAAGGAGCTTTGTTTATTAAAATAGCAGCATTTATACCATTTATATCAGGTATTTTAGCACCAGTTATGTATACACTTGGAGAAATGACATTGTTAGAACTTGGAATATCTATAGTTTTATTAATTGGTACTTGTGGATTACTTTATAAATATGGACTTAAGATATATAAAGCAGGAATATTAAATTATTCATCAAGTAATTTATGGAAAAAGATGTTTAAGTCTTTAAAGAATTAAAATTAATAAAATATGAAAATATGTGATATTTTCATATTTTTAATTACTTGAATTATTATAATAAATATGATATTCTATGAAACTAAGAGGTGCATATGACTGATAAATCAATAGTATTACCTGAAATACCTAAATCTTTTTATGAAAATTTATTAGATGATAGGGGATTTCAAGGTATAATATATAAATATAGTGATGATATGATTTATAAAGAATATAAACATTCTATTTGTTCATATACATTACTGCATTTAGAAGAATTGTCACGACAAAAAAGTGATTTAATTGTGTTTCCTAAAATTTTGGTATTTGAAAAAAGTTATTCATATGATAATTTTAAAGGTTATTTAGCTGATTATGTTGAAGGTAATGTTATTTATAAAATGAATGGAGAAATATTTATAGATAATTTTATAAATGCTTTAATAAACTTAGAAAAAGAAATAATAAGAATATCTCAAAAAGGAATTAGAATGACTGATATGCATCAAGAAAACTTACTTTATACGAAAGATAATAGATTAATAGCAATAGATACAGATTTATTTGAAAGAACTTATGAAGATAGTATTAAATTAGTAAGAGATAATATAAAAGAATTAAGTGAATCTATAATATCAGAATTAATAACACTAGCTAAATTAGAATCAGATAGATTAAATAATATGGTAAATTCATGTGCTGTTTATGGTAAGATTAAGCCATCATATGTATTAAAAGAGTTTGTAGATTACTTTAATAGTAATGTTTTACATGTTGAAACAGTAGATGATTTTAGACAAGGAATAAAATTAATTAAAAAATAAATGTAAAAAATTTAAAAAACAAATTGACAAAAAATCTATAATATTATATTATTAAATTGACATAGAAATATGTCACGAATACTTCTACGAATATAAGTGTGGATGTATTCAACCAAAACCCCCTGAAG
>JAEDNL010000073.1 GCA_016302505.1 Bacilli bacterium | reverse complement strand
CAATTTATAAAGTAGAGCGACTAATATATTAGATTCGCTCTTTTTATGAATATAATATTTATATAAACAAATTAATAAAAATATTTTATTGAGCAAATTAAAAAATTTGCTCTCTTTTTCTTGACAATATAAATTTAAAATAGTATTATTGTATTATGCAAGTAATACAATAAAGAAAGGAGATAATTATGGAATATGTTTTTGATAACGAAAGACCAATTTATATTCAATTAGTTGAAATGATACGAATTGACATTGTTTCTGGCAAATTCAAAAAAGGACAAAAATTGCCTTCTGTAAGAGAGCTAGCACTTATGATGAAGGTTAATCCAAATACAATGCAAAAAGCATTAGTTGAACTAGAAGATGAAAAATTGATTTATACAGAAAGAACAAATGGTAAATATGTAACAGAAGATGAAAAACTAATTGAAAAAATAAAAAAACAATTAGCACAGGAAAAGGTTAATAATTATCTTAATAGTATGAATAATATAGGAATCAGTTATGAATTAGCTGTAAAATACTTGCAAGAATTAGGAGGTCAAAATGGAATTAGTTAAGTGCAATAATCTATGTAAAGAATTTGATAATAAAAAAATTCTAAAAAATGTTAATTTAACCATTCCAAAAGGGAAAATTATAGGTTTGCTTGGTAAAAATGGAATGGGAAAAACTACATTTCTAAAGTTAATAAATGATTTATTAACTCCCACAAGTGGTGAAGTTTTAATAAATGGTGAAAAACCAAATATAAATTCAAAGAAAGTTATTTCGTATTTGCCAGAAAGAACATATTTAGATAAGAGTATGAATGTTTCACAAATACTAAATTTTTTTGGTGAATTTTATGATAATTTCAATAAAGAAAAAGCAATTAAATTATTAAAAGATTTAGACTTGGATATAAATTCAAAAGTTAGTAAAATGTCAAAAGGTATGCAAGAAAAATTACAACTAATATTAGTTATGAGTAGGGAAGCCGAATTGTATATTCTTGATGAACCATTGGGAGGAGTTGATCCTGCAACTAGAGATTATATATTAGATACAATTCTTTCGAATTTTAGTGAGGGAGCAAGTGTAATCATATCTACACATATAATAAGTGATATTGAAAGAATATTAGATGATGTTATTTTTATTGATAAAGGAGAAATTGTACTAACATCATCAGCCGATGAATTAAGAAAAAAAGAAAACGCTTCAATAGATGAAATATTTAGGAGGTGCTTCAAATGTTAAAAAAATTATTAAAATATGATTTAGAATGGTGCTATAAACCTTTATTAGTTTTTTATATATTAGCAATCTTTTTTTCAATAATAGTAAGAATTGTTGAGAGCTTTGAACAGAGTTTGATAGTGCTAATAATTGACAAGATTTGTTGTGGTGTCGTTATTGCAATGATAATAAATATACTAATAAATTGCTTTATGAGAAATTGGGCAAGATTTGTGAGAAATATTTATAAGGATGAATCATATTTAACACATACACTACCTGTAAGTAAAAATCAAATCTATTTATCAAAGATTTTAACTGCAATTATAACATTATTAACTTCATTTATTGTTATAATTGCTTGCCTTGCTATTGCTACATTAAATAAAGATACTTGGATTATATTAAAAGAATCTTTAGAACAATCAGCAATATATTTTGATAGTTCGGTATTTAGTTTCATATTTGTAATGATTATCACAATGTTTTTTGAATTTTTGTTTATGATGATGAGTGGAATACTAGGGATTATAATAGGACATAAATCAAACAATTTAAAAATAGTTAAATCAATAGTAATAGGCTTTGTAATATATATGATATTATCATCTATGTCAGTAGTATTATTATTTGTTGCAGGATTGCTAAATTCAGATATAATGTCTTTATTTAACAATATTGAGGTAAGTTCAAATGCACTAAAAAGTATGATGTTATTTGGTATATTAGTATATGCTATATATAATTTAGGAATTTATTTTATCGGCAACAAATTCTTAAATAAAGGTATAGATGTAGATTAAGTAAGAAACTAATTATAATTTATTTAGCAGATCTTTAATAAGATTTGCTTTTTTTATTTGTTCGCTTGTTTTATTAAAAATTATATAATATAATCTAATAGAACAAAAGTTTGTAGGAGGTGTAAAAATGAATAGAATATATATGTGTATAGATTTAAAAAGTTTTTATGCTTCTGTTGAGTGTAGAGAAAGAAATCTTGATCCTTTAAAAACAAATTTGGTTGTTGCAGATGAGTCAAGAACTGAAAAGACTGTGTGCCTTGCCGTAAGTCCTTCATTAAAACAATATGGTGTTGGAGGTAGAGCTAGACTATATGAAGTTTTAAAAAAAGTAGAAGAAATCAATAGAGAACGTAAAAGAAAAAATAAATATAAAGAATTTACAGGTAAATCTTATTTAGATGATGAATTAAAAAATGATATATCACTAGAATTAGATTTTATAATAGCACCACCTAGAATGAGTTATTATATGAATTATAGTACAAAAATATATAATATTTATTTAAAATATATTGCTCCAGAGGATATATATGTGTATTCGATTGATGAGGTCTTTTGTGATATAACAAATTATTTAAAATTTTATAATATGACTCCAAGAGTTCATAAATTTGAGTCCGGTACTATAAAAAAATGTGAAATTAAAGAGTCAACAAAGAGATGGGACTCTAAAAAAATAGACGAAATTTTAAAAAATAGAACATATACAGGCGATTTAGTACAAGGTGTTAGAAAGAAAGTGAGCCATAAAATTCATAAGAATAGGAGAGTTGATAATGATGAGTGGATGGTAGTGCCTAATCATCATAAAGAGATTATTTCGATTTAAGAATTGAATAAAGTGCAAGAATTACTTTATTCAAGAAATATCAGAGTAAACAAGAAAAATACTTATGATATCTTTTCAGGACATTTAAGATGTAATGAGTGTGGTAATAGTATGATTATTAGAAAGTCAAAATATCATACATATTATTATTGCAAAACGTATTTGAAGAATAAATCTTGTTCTTCAAAATCCTTTCAAAAAGAAAAACTAGAACAAGTTGTTGTTGAACTGCTTAATAATTTTAGAAACGTAGTAAATGATATTGATGAAAAAATAAAAGAAATATTAAATCAGAAAGAAATTTGTTATGATAAAGAAATAATAAAATCTAAAATAGAAAATATTGAAAGACAAATTGAAAAGTATATTAAATTAAAAAGTGAAATAAAAGAAGATTTAAAAGAAAATTTATAACAGAAGATGAATATTGGGAATATTCAGCAGAATATAGTAAAAAAATAAATGAATTGAAAAAAAGTAAAACTGAATTTGAAACAAGATTAGAAAAAATTACTTTAGAATTATCTAATAATAAAAATTGGATAGAAGAAGTTAAAAAAATAGAAGAAATAAAGGAACTTGATAGACTTCTAATAGATGAAATTATAGAAGATATTGTTATTGATAAAGATAGTAATGTAAAATTAATATTTAAGTTTGAAGATAAATATTTTGAGGCACTGGACTTTATAAATCGAAATAAATGTGATATAATATCAGCAAGTTAAAAACGAAAAAAATCAAATAAAACGATTAACAAAGAACAGAAAGGATGTTTTTTATGGATAAAAATAATAACAATGAAAAGTTAACTAAAGTCGGAATTAACTGGGTAATGGAAGCATAAGAAAAAATCACTTCAAATCCTTGTAAATAAA
>JAEDNL010000072.1 GCA_016302505.1 Bacilli bacterium | reverse complement strand
AATAAGAATCCTAGTTATAGGATTTTTATTGTGCTAAAAATTTGCATTTTATATTAAATATTTGTATAATTAAATAGAGGTGTGAAGATGATAGGATTTTATAATTATACAGTACTTTTAACATACTTGGGATTTTCATCATCTGTATTAGGTATTATACTTGCTATGACAGGTCATACTTTTGCAGCAATATTTTGTTTGATGTTTTCAGGTTTATGTGATATGTTTGATGGAAAGATAGCAAGAACTAAAAAGAATAGAACTAATGATGAGAGACAATTTGGTACACAATTAGATAGTTTATCTGATTTAGTTTGTTTTGGTATATTACCTGCAGTTATTGGATTTAAAATAGGTCTTGATAAGCCTTATATGATAATAGTTTTAGTATTTTATTCACTTGCTGCTTTAATTAGACTTGCATATTTTAATGTATTAGAAATAAATAGAAATAGTAGTGATCCAGTAGTTTATTATACTGGTTTACCAGTTACATCATCTGCTTTAGTGTTTCCTTTTATATATATATTTAAAAAGTTTTTAGGATGTTGTTTTCCATTAGTATATGGTATAGTTTTATTAATAGTTGGAATACTTTTTATATCTAAAATTAAGATTAAAAAGCCTAATATTAAGATTATGATTTTATTTATTATTATAGGAGTAATAGAGATATTATTAATAGTCTCTATATTTAAATTTTTATGATATACATAAGTCGTGAAAGAAATAGTAAAGAAAATATTATTACTAAGTCAGGGCGTTCTCTTGATTTTTTTTACTCTACATTTATAGGTAGATTATTATTAAGAATAGTTATAACTAAACCTATATCTAATTTAGGTGCGTTATATATGAATAGTAGGTTTTCTAAGATAAAAATAAATAGATTTATTGATAAAAATGATATTAATACATTTGAGTATGATGATAAGAAATATAAATCATATAATGATTTTTTTACTCGTAAAGTTATTAGTTGCAAAAGACCAATCATGAGTAATAAAAATACATTAATATCTCCTTGTGATGGTAGAGTACTAGCGTATACTATTAATGATGATTTAACTCTTAAAATAAAGAATTCATATTATAGTATAAATACTCTTGTCGAAAAAGATATTATGGATGAATATAAAAATGGTATTGCTTTAGTATTTAGACTATCTACTGATAATTATCATAGATATTGTTATATTGATTCGGGTACTAAGGGAAGAAACTATCATATTAAAGGAGTATTTCATACAGTACAGCCTATATCATTGAAAAATTATAATTTTTTTAAAACTAATTCTCGTGAATATACAGTTCTTAATACTAATAATTTTGATAAAGTTATTCAAGTTGAAATAGGTGCTTTGATGGTAGGAAGAATTAAAAATAATCATGAAGAATATGAATATAAAAAGGGTGAAGAAAAAGGATATTTTGAATTTGGTGGTTCTACTATAGTATTATTATTTAAAAAAGGAGTTATATCTTTAGATAATGATATAATAGAAAACTCTAATGAAGATATAGAAACTATTGTTAAGTATGGTGAAAAGATAGGTAAAAATACTTTTATAACTAAAGTTAAAAGTACTATAAAATCTATTGTTAAATAATAAATCACATTAGAATGTGAAAGACTAGAATTTTTTATTGTAAATTAATTTTAGTCTTTTTTTATTTATAATTTTAAGTTATAATCTTATTATAGGAGTGATCATATGGAAAAATACATTAAATTATTTATATTAGTTAGTTTTAGTTTATTATTATTTGGTTGTAGTAGTAGAGATGATACTATTGTTGTGGTTACAAACTCTGGTTTTGAACCATATGAATATGTTAAAAATAATGAAGTAGTAGGGGTAGATATTGATATAGCTCATGAGATAGCAAAAGAAATGGGTAAAAAGTTAGAAATTAAAGATGTTGCTTTTGATTCAATAATTAGTGAACTTAATAGTGGTAAAGCTGACTTTGCAGCAGCAGGTATGAGTATTACTGAAGAGAGAAAACGTGAGGTTGATTTTTCTATAGAATATATATCTAGTAAACAAGTAGTAGTTGTTAATAAAAATAATAAAACAATTAAAACAAAAGATGATTTAAATAACAAAACTATATCAGTACAATTAGGAACAGTTGCAGATACATATGTAACTAATAATTATAAAAGTGCTAAAATAGTAAGACAAAAGAAATTTTTATCTGCTGCTGAAGATGTAAAAGTAGGTAAATCTGATTGTATAATAATGGATGAATTACCAGCTAAAGAACTAGTAGTTAAGAATAATGAATTAACTATATTAGATATAGAATTAATAACTGATAAATATGCTATTGCTGTTAAAAAAGGAAATACTGAACTATTAAATACAATTAATAATGTATTAGAAAAATTAATGAAAGAAGGTAAAATAGAAGAATATGTTATTAATCATTCTTCTTAAGTATTATGGATAAAATAGTAAGTTGGTTTACAAGTGTATATGAAAGTTTTTATAATTCAGTCATATTTGAAAATAGATATGAAATGATTTTAGATGGTCTTCAAAATACAATTATTTTATCATTTGGTGCTTTAATAAT
This sequence comes from Bacilli bacterium, assembly GCA_016302505.1. Classification (GTDB taxonomy): domain Bacteria; phylum Bacillota_I; class Bacilli_A; order RF39; family UBA660; genus CAG-1000. Next base: position 1,190 of record JAEDNL010000072.1, on the reverse strand, counting down.
AGGAATTCTTATTGGATTTTTAATATCTATTATAAGGTATACTAATAAACATACTGGAAAGTTTAAACTTTTAAATTCTATTTGTAAACTTTATGTTTCTATAATAAGGGGAACACCATCAGTATTACAATTAATGATTATGTATTATATTGTATTTAAAACAAGTAATATAAGTTCTATAATAGTTGGTATGATAGCATTTGGTATTAATTCAGGTGCTTACTGTGCTGAAATATTAAGAAGTGGATTTGATAGTGTAGATGATGGTCAATTAGAAGGGGGCCTTGCTCTTGGCCTTACATTTAATCAAACACTAAGAACTATTATAGTACCACAAGCAATTAAAGTAAGTTTACCACCACTTGGCAATGAATTTATAACATTAGTAAAAGAAACTGCTATAGCAGGATATATTGGTATTATGGATTTAACAAAGGCATCTGATATTATTGCATCAAGAACATATGATTATTTCTTCCCATTAATTTTAATAGCAATTATTTATTTAATTATAACTGGACTTCTAAGTAAATTAATGAAAGCTTTAGAAAGGAAGTTAGATAAAGTATGATAAAGATAAGTAATATATCAAAAAAGTTTAATAAACAAAAAGTATTTAGTAATATTAGTTTTAATATAAATGATAATGAAAAATTACTTATAATAGGTCCTTCTGGATGTGGTAAGACTACTATGATAAGATGCATTAATGGTCTTGAAACTGTTGATAGTGGAAATATATATTTAAATAATATTAATATTAAAGATATAGATAAAGTTTATCTTAAAAATAAGATAGGAATGGTATTTCAAAATTATAATTTATTTCCACATTTAACAGTAGGAGAAAATATATCTTTAGCTCCAAAGTTATTAAAATTAGGAACTAAAAAAGAGATTAATGAGAATGTAAAAGAATTATTAGATAAAGTACATATCTTAGATAAAATAAATGACTATCCTAAAAAATTAAGTGGTGGAGAAAAACAAAGAGTTGCCATAGCAAGAGCACTTGCGACTAAACCTGAAGTATTATTATTAGATGAACCAACTAGTGCATTAGATCCTGGAAGTATAAAAGACTTATTAGAATTATTAGATGAACTTTCTGAAACAACGACTTTAGTAGTAGTATCTCATGATATGGATTTAATTAAAAACTATGCTGATAAAGTATTATTCTTAAAAGA
>JAEDNL010000071.1 GCA_016302505.1 Bacilli bacterium | reverse complement strand
TATATCAAGTACAAAGTAATGATGTAAGATGGCTTCAAGAGAGAAATGTAAATATTTGGAATGAATGGGAAATAGATGAGGATGGTAAGTGGAGAGCAACTCAAATGGTACCTGATGAAAATGATAAATTAGTTAAAAAAGAAATAGTTAAAGATTTTGGTAAAGAATGGGCTCATACTATTGGTACTGCTTATGGATGGATAGTAAAAGAATATGATCAAATGAATAAACTTATCAATTCATTAAAACATAATAAAACTGATAGACGTATGATTATTAATTTATGGCAAAATCAACATTTAGATACAGCTGTTTTACCATCATGTGTTTGGTCAAGTGAATGGGATGTTACTGATGGGCACTTAAATGCTTGGGTTCATCAAAGGAGTTGTGATGTACCTTTAGGACTTCCATTTAATGTAACTCAATATTCAGTACTTTTATATATGCTTGCTCATGTATGTGGTCTTAAACCGGGTAAATTATATTGGAGTATTAAAGATGCTCATATATATGTAAATCAAATAGATGGTATAAAAGAACAAATAAGAAGAGGAAAAGAACTTGAAGATTTACCTGCGCCAAAACTTTGGTTAAATCCAGATATTAAAGATTTCTATGACTTTGATAATAGTAGTGAACTTAAAGATATTAAAGTAGTTGATTATAAACATCATGGTAAGATTAAGTTTGATATAGCACAGTAGGTGGATTATGTATACAATAATCGCTGCGATAGGTAAAAATAGAGAATTAGGTCTTAATAATAAATTATTATGGTCACTTAAAGGAGATATGAAATTCTTTAAAGATAAAACTACTAATCATACTATAATAATGGGTAGAAAGACTTTTGAATCTTTAGGTAGACTTCTTCCTAATAGAAAACATGTTGTTATATCAAGTAATAATAATTTTCCACCTGAAGTAGAAGTATATAATAATATAAATGATTTACTTTCTCATTATAAAGATAGTGATGAAGAATTATTTATAATAGGTGGTGCTAAAATATATAATGAGTTTATAAACTATGTAGATAAAATGTATTTGACACTTGTTGATGAGGAGTTTACAGCAGATGCATTTTTTCCATTATTTAATGAAAATGAATGGACTAAAGAAGTATTATCTGAAAATGAAGAAAATAATCTTAAATATAAACATGTTTTATATGAAAAGAAAACATTATAAAAGAGTTTCAAAAAAAGAAACTCTTTTCTTAATTATTACAGCAATTATTGCAACTATTGTTATTACAACATCCACCATTATTCCAAAAACCTGCTCCAAAAATAATAACTAGCAATATAAATAATACTAATATTATAGCTGCACCATAGCCATATCCATTATTGTAATATCCTGGATAGTTATTATAATACATTCCGTTTCCACCGGCATAACCGCCATTATATCCATAATAATACATATAAATACCTCCTTATGTTATCTATATTATTTTATGGATTTAATAATCTATTGACACTACTTTAATATTATATAATTTACATTTTATGTATTTTTTTGTATAATTTAACTAGATAATATGAAAAAAAATAATACAAGACAATTAAGATTTACTAATAAGCCATTGCTTATAATGACTATTATTTATGCTGTCTTAGGAGCATTTTTAATATTAGATGCATCTTTTATATCAGCAACTTTATCATATGATGCAGATAGTCCTTATTTCTTTTTCGGAAGACAACTTTTTTGGATAATGGTAAGTTTTATAGGAGCAATAGTCGTTCTTCTTTTTCCTACCAAAATATATAGGAAGATTTCAGAATTTTTAGTTCCTGTTATTATGATAGGACTGGTTATATACTTTATATATACTAATGCTTTTACATCTGGAGTAAGTGATGTCACTCTTGGTAATATTCAAATTTCTGAGTTTATGAAATTAGCTATGATTGTATATATGGGTTCTTATTATGGAACATGGGTTAATAAAAAACATAGCAATAATAAAGTAATATCTATATTTAATGGTATAAGACCACTTATAATAGCCTCTATTGCATTTTTTATAGTATTACTTGGTGGAGACTTTGGTTCTGCATCTATCATGCTTGCTTTATTTGCATTAATATTTATAAGTGTACCATGTAATGAAAAATATTTTAAAATTATTAAAGCAATAGCAATAGTAGGTATGATATTAGTAATAACTGTATTAAAATTTGGTTATTTAATAGTACCAGAAAAAATATTAGAAAGTGATTATAGATTAAATAGGTTTATATATACTAATCCATGTGATAGATATGAATCTGTATCAGGTTATCAAGTATGTAATGGTTATATAGCAATTGATAATGGTGGACTTTTCGGAAGTGGTATAAGTAATTCTGTACAAAAATATTTATATTTACCAGCAAGTCATACTGACTTTATATTCCCAATAATAGTAGAGGAACTTGGAGTTCTTGTTGGTATTGCTATATTGGTGGGATATATGTTTATAGCATATTTGACATTTAAGATAGCAACTAATTGTTATGAACTTCAAAATTCAATTATATGTTATGGTATAGGAATTTATTTCTTATTACATATATTTGTCAATTTAGGTGGAGTATTAGGAATAATACCATTAACAGGTGTACCACTTCCATTTTTAAGTTATGGTGGTTCATATTGTCTATGTACAATAGTATCATTTGCTATAGTGCAAAGAATTAATATAGAAAATCAAATAGAAAAGAAAAATAGAGATAGAAAAAATAATGATTAGTACTAGACATATTATTTCTTTTGTGGTATGATTATATCGCTTAATCCGATGCATTTATGTAAGATTAATGAAAGCACAAAGGAGGATATTACTATGAATTTGATTGATAAAATCAATAAGAAACAAATTAATCCTAACGTACCAGATTTCCAAGTAGGAGATACTGTAAGAGTAGATGTTAAGATTAAAGAAGGTAAAAGAGAAAGAATCCAAGCATTCGAAGGTATAGTTACTGCTCGTAAAGGTGGTAGCGTTTCTGAAACATTCACTGTTAGAAAGAAAAGTGGTAATGTTGGAATCAATAGAATTTTCCCAGTAAACAGTCCAATTATTGAAAAAATAACTGTTGTTAAGAAAGGAAAAGTAAGAAGAGCTAAACTTAACTTCTTAAAAGGATTCAAAGGAACATTTAAAATTAAAGAAAGAAATTAGGTTTTTATTACCTAATTTTTTCTTAAAAGGAGAATATATGAAAAAAGTTTGGAATTCAATTAAAGACTATGTATTTATAGTAATCGCAGTACTTATAATAAGAACATATTTTGTAACACCAGCTATAGTAGATGGAGAAAGTATGAATGATACTCTATTAGATGGTCAAATAGTTATATTAAATAAAATTAGTTATAGATTTAATGATATTAATAGATTTGATATAGTTGTTTTAAAAAATGATGAAGATAATGATAAAATTATAAAAAGAGTTATTGGACTTCCAAATGAAAATATAAAGTATACTGATAACAAACTATATATTAATGATAAATTAGTTGAAACTGATCTTAAATTTAAAGAAACTACTGATTTTGAATATGAAACTAAAGATAATGAATATTTTGTATTAGGAGATAATAGAGTAGTTTCTAAAGATAGTAGAATATTAGGTAACTTTAAAAAAGAAGATATAGTTGGAAAAGTTAATATAAGAATTTATCCATTAGATAGAATTGGTTCTATAAAGTAACCAATTCTTTTTATATACATCTTAAATAATTTATGATAAAATTAACATAGAAAGAAGGCATGTTATGAGTAACTTT
>JAEDNL010000070.1 GCA_016302505.1 Bacilli bacterium | reverse complement strand
TTATATATTTAGGATTGATAAGCTTGACTGCACCATTAGTCTTTTTAGCTTCTACTCTGATGTTTCCTGGAAGACCTAAAATAGAAAGTTTAATTATTATATTCTCTTTAGTTTCATCAGCGTATTCATATCCGACATCTACTGAGAAATTTAAAAAATTAGATAAAATACTAGAAATTCTGTTAACAATAATTTCTGGATCTTCTGAATAAGGAATAGAATTTAATAATTTAAAAACTCCCATTTCAGGATACAAAGAATTTTTGCCTTCAGTATATTCTAAAACATTAAATAAAGTAGCAACTTTATTATTGTTATTATATGTAGAATTATCACTTATTTTCTTAAAATCGCCAGTAGGAGATATATTTGGCATTAAATCGACCATCGTACTCATAAAATTTATCTCCCATAAAATATTTTATATATTAATATGTAAAAAGAACTTCTCTTTATAATAAAAGAGAAGTTTAAAATTTTATACATTATAAAAAAATTTAAACACCAGAAGATCCAAATCCATTTTCTCCTCTAGAAGTACATTTCAATTCTGGATCAAAATCATCAACAGATTTAACTTTAATGAATTTATCGCCATTTCTAGGAATAAATGATAATTTATCAATACGACCCTGACAAATTTTTTGACCACGTTTTATAACAATAGGTTCATCTGAAAAGTTATAAATAGTTGCAAAAACTTTACCACGATAATCGCCATCGATAGTACCTAATTCGATATGACATCCTTTTATAGATAAACCACTTTTTGGTCTTGCCTGAAGTTCATATTCAAACGGTAAACAAAAAATCAATCCTGTATCTACAGAACCAATTTTCCAAGGATTGATAGTAATTTCATCGTTCGATAAAAGATCAAAACAAGCAGCATAATCATATGCAAAATTATCATTTAAATCAGGATATAAATCTGGTGCAGTTGTACAATATTTTATTTCAAGATGTTTTTTTGATTTTATCTCAATTTTATTACCGACTTTAATATTTATATTTTTTACAATCGAAATAATGCAAAAAACTAAATATATAAAAGTAACAGTTAATAATAAATCTAAAACATCACCAATAATGTAGAAATTTTCACAAATAAAATCCATTTCCTTTTCCTTCTTTTTATTTTATTATTTTAACTTCAACACCAAAATCAATTGCACCGATTAGTGGAACTGAAGATTTTTCAAAATCAAAATTACATGAGTATTCATGTTTTTGTCCTGTTTTAGTACAAAATTTTTCAAATTCTTTATATTCATCAGAAGCATTTTGAATATTTGCTAATAAAACAAATCCATTATAGGTACTTATAAAAGAGTAAAGATTTATATCGTTATTTATACAATAATAATCTAAAAGAGATATTAGTTTTTTCTGTGCTTCTTTACTAATATTCTTAACTCTAAATATAAACCAATTAGAATGATTTGACAAATCCATTCGAATACCCAATAAATCTTGATTAATTAAATGTTCATTTTGTTTTGTATAATATTTTGAAAATTTATTTAAAGTATTTTTTATATTATTTTCATCAGAGAAATCACAAAGATATTCTTTCAATACATTTATTCCTGAAAAATCACATTTTAACCCATTTAATTTAATCGCATCTTCTTCGGATACTAAAGATAAATTTAATTTACCTTCGGAATCATCAAGAATTTTTCTCATAATAAATGGAGAATAAGTATTTTTTAAGTTACCGATAAAATTAAGATTTGGCATTTTAAAGCCACGTATCTCTTCTTTTCGTTCTGGAATAATTATAATCTTTTCTTTTGTTGGTTTTTGTGCATTTGTATCGTTCTTTAATAAATTAAATAGATCTAAGAATGCATCATAATTTTTGTCACAGATTTTAATATAGTTATGATTTCCATCTTTTTTAATAGCTTCATCTTTTAAAACTTCTTTTTCTTTATCAATTGCTAAAATTTTAGGATGACTAATATCCTCATCTGCTTTAATTTCGATAATGAGATCATAAGGTTTTAGATAGAAATCGGGCAAATAAAAATGTTTTTCACCTTCATATTCATAATAGAATACGAACGGACATTCAATTAAATCTTTTGTAGTTAAATTTAATGATAAATCACAAAACTCTAAAAAATCTTTTTCAAAAGATGATATATATGGAAGAACTGTTCCATCTTGAAATTTATAATTACCAGACGTTTTTCTTCTTTTCATCATTTCTTTCTGAATTTCTGGATCATTTATAGAATGATCTTTTCCATTCTTCTTTTTATAATTTTCTTTAAATCTACGTCGAGCTTCTTCTCTACAAGAAGGATTTTCACATATAGTAGAATAACGTCCGGTTTTTTCATTCCACATACATTTATTTAATTTACATATCTGACATAAATGATCTCCCGGATGCGTTTTATCATAAACAGCGTGACGAGGTGTATATCCAGACGGTATTTCGTCAGAATGTGATGTTTGTACGTGAAAAAATAATTGTTCTGATTCTTTAAAAATTTTTGCACAATATGGGCATTTGTATTTTTTATCTCTTACTAAAGATGAAAATATATTTAAATTATTTATAAAAATCATACTTAAACCTCTTTTATGGTTTTATATAATAATGTATTTCTTTTCGTAATAAACCATATATATACTAGCATATTATATAGTGAATATAAGATAAATAATAAAAATAAAAAGTCTTCGTATGAAGAATAAAAATCTATAATATCTTATTATTCAAGGAGTTTTCTATGAAAGAAACATTTAATAAAAAAGATCTTAGTCGTGTTTTACAATCAGTACTCATTATCGAAGGAAAAATCGGGGAGATTCGATTTAGACAGAAAGATTTTAAAGCAGATGATCTTGGCCTTGATTGTAAGGCCATGGAAAAACTTAATGAATCGTTTGGAGTAAAAACTCATGAGGAATTCGTAGAATTTATTAAGAGTCTATACTAAATAAAAACACTAGGACTTTAAAGTCCTAGTGTTTTTATTTTTTTAATTATTAATTTACATCTTCAATTTTCATATAATATCCATTTTCAATATCTTCAAATTCCGGATCTTCATTTTCATTTGTTAATTCATCAATATCAGTTTCATTAGTAATTTCTAAATCACTTTTATTGAATTCAGTTTTAACATTAGAAACTTTCAAAGATCCAATTGAATCAGGATTTGATTTGATAATAAATGGCATATTAGGTTCGTTTGTATCAATATCTCTAGTAAATATTCTTTGTTTAGCTTTTGTTGTAAGAACTATATGGTCACCATTTTCATTTGATACTATAATATCAATAATATCCGGTGATTGTAAAATAGATTCTAATTCAGAATAATTATCAGGATTGATTTTAAATATTTTATTTTTTCTATCATTTAATATAAATTCATTATATTTTTCTTCATTAAGTTTATTTTTTTGTTCAGAAAAAGGAATATCTTTTTCAGGTTCGATATAATCAAATTTATATTTATATATATTATTAAAATTATTTAAAGTATTACTAAATTTACTACTATTTACTTCCACTATATCATTAAATGCTATAGTGTCTATACAAGAATAATAATTACCACTATAATCATATAATATCCATGTAAATTCGTGTTCTTCGTCTGTAAGATCATCAACAGTAATTTGTGTCCATGAAGTATTAGTATATATATTTTTATAAACTCCATCTATATAAAAATATACAGAATTATTATCACTACCACTACCATAACTATCACTTGCTCTATAATAAAAACTCATTTTAGTACATCGTTTCTTAATAGAAACTACTTTAATACC
>JAEDNL010000069.1 GCA_016302505.1 Bacilli bacterium | reverse complement strand
AGGAGGGATAACTTATGGCTTATAATAGAAGAAAAAGAAAAGCAAAGAGAGATATTACTGAAGGTCAAGCACATATTCACTCTACATTTAACAATACAATCGTATCATTTACTGACAATAATGGTGGTGTTATTAGTTGGGCTTCTTCAGGAACAGTAGGATTTAAAGGTAGTAAAAAGAAAACTCCATTTGCTGCTGGATCAGCTGCAGAGGCTGCTGGTAAAATAGCATATGATGCTGGTATTAGAAAAGTAGAAGTATTTGTAAAAGGTATAGGTCAAGGACGTGAACTTGCTGTTAGAAGTATTACATCAACTGGTATTGAAATAACTGCTATTAATGATGTTACACCTGTACCACATAATGGATGCAGACCACCTAAGAGAAGACGTATATAATTTGAGAAAGGGGAATAATATATGTTAAAGTTTATTAAACCAGATTATAAAGTAAACGAATATGTTGAAAATAATTATTATGGAAAGTTTGTTTTAGAACCACTTGAAAGAGGTTTTGGAACAACTATGGGTAATGCTCTTAGAAGAGTTATGCTATCAAGTTTAGAAGGAAGTGCAATTACTGACATTAAAATTGAGGGTGTCATGCATGAATTTCAAAAAATGGATGGAGTAGTTGAAGATGTAACTGAAATTATTCTAAATCTTAAAAAATTAGTTTTAAAAAATCACAGTGAACATGATCAAATTTTACATTTAAAAGCAGATAGAGAAGGTGAAGTACATGCTTCAGATATCGATCAAAATGGAGAAGTTGAAATTGTTAATCCAGATTTAGTAATTGCAACAATATCAGCAGGAGGAAGTTTAGATATGACTATGACTGTATCAAATGGTCGTGGATATGTAGATGGAAAAATTAATGCTCAAGCTGTTAAAGATGTTGTTGGAGCTATAGGAATCGACTCACTTTATAGTCCAATTGAAAGAGTAAGCTATGAAGTAGAACCTGCTCGTGTTGGTCAAAGTGATAACTATGATAAACTTACTTTAAATGTTTGGACTAATGGAAGTATCAAACCTGAAGAAGCACTAGCAAATGCTTCAAAAATTATAATTGATCATTTTGAAGTGATTACTAATTTACATAATTTAAAAGGTTTAGAAAGTGTTCTTGCAGATAAAGAAGAAGACTCAGTGCAAAAGACATTAGAAACTCCTATTGAAGAATTAGATCTTTCAGTAAGAGCTTATAATTGCTTAAAGAGAGATGCTATTCATACTTTACAAGATTTAACATCTAAAAGTGAATCTGAAATGATGAAGATAAGAAATCTTGGAAAGAAATCATTGAAAGAAGTATTAGACAAAGTAAAAGATATGGGACTTAAGTTCCGTGATGAAGATTAGGAGGATTTAAATGGCATTATATAGAAAATTAAATAGAGAAACTCGTGTAAGAAGAAGTATTCTATCTAGTTTAACTAAAGATGTACTTGAAAATGGATATGTACAAACAACAGAACAAAGAGCTAAAGAAGTTCGTAAATTTGTTGATAAAATGATTACATATGCTAAAAAAGGTGACTTAGGTTCTAGAAGAAAAGCACTAGCTTTCTTAAATAACGATAAAGATTTAGTTAAAAAATTATTTGATGAATATGCTGTTACTTATAAAGAAAGAAATGGTGGATATACAAGAATAATTAAACTAAAAGAAAGAATTGGAGACGATGCCTTAATCGTTCGCCTTGAATTAGTATAAAAGATTGAGCTATCAATCTTTTTTTTGTCTATTTTACATTAATTATTTTTATCGTGTTTATTTTTATGATTCAATGGATTATAATAATATATGTAGATTAATTCATAGAATAAAGGGTGATAAAATGAAAGAAAAAAACTTAAATAAAAATAAAAAAAATACTAAGACTTTAAAAAAAATAAAAGAGAAAGTAAAAATTAAATCAGCTAAAAGTGATAAACAAAATAATAAAGAAGAAGTATTCATTAATAAAAATATTAATTTTAGCTTATTAGAAGTAATTATTATTATATTAATAACTGGAATAGTTGTGAGTATAGCTGCTGGTTTAATTGTATACAATAATTATGATAAAATCTCTAAAAATAAAAGTGAACATTATAGTGGTGAAGTGAATGAATTTATTGAAAGTTATAATCATATAATAAATAGTTATATTGATGATGTTGATAAAACTAAATTAATTGATGCTGCTATATCAGGAATGTATAATTTTTTAAATGATGAGTATAGTATATATATGGATAGTGAAACTACTGAGTCATTAAGCGAACAATTAAATGGAACCTATGAGGGTATTGGTGTTGAAATGACTATGAATAGTGATGGTGAAATATATATCACTCAAGTATTTAAAGATACTCCTGCTGAAAAAGCTGGCTTAATGGCAAATGATATTCTTACAGCACTTGATGGTGAAAAATTAGAAGGTAAAACAACTGTATATATTGCTGATGCTATAAAAAAAGGAACTAAGAGTGAATTTGAACTTACATATAAAAGAGGTGACACAGAAAAAACTGTAACTGTGTATAAAAAACAAGTATATATTGATTCAGTTAAGTCTGAAGTTTATAATAATACAGGTTATATAAATATAACTACTTTTTCTGCTACTACAAAAGATCAAGTAGTTAAAATATTAGATTCATTTGATAAAAATATAAATTCATTAATAATTGATTTAAGAGGTAATACTGGTGGATATTTAAATGCTGCTTATGATGTATCTGAATTATTTCTTAAAAAGGGTAAAGTTGTATATCAATTAAAGAATAAAGAAAACAAAATAACAAAATATGCCACAAAATCAAGCGAATATAGGCATTTTAATAAGATAACTGTAATTATTAATGGTTCAACTGCTTCTGCCTCTGAAATTCTTACTTTAGCACTTAAAGAGTCAGCAAATGCTAAAGTAGTTGGTGTTAAATCCTATGGTAAAGGAACAGTTCAAGAAACTTCAAAATTAAAGAGTGGCTCAATGGTTAAATATACAACTGCTTATTGGCTAAGCCCTAATGGAAACTCTATTAACAAAGTTGGTATAACACCAGATTATGTTGTAGAAAAAAGCAATGATCAGCTTCAAAAAGCAATAGAAATTACTAAATAGTAGTTTTATTGCTTTTTTACTTTACACATAATATATAACATTGTTTGATTAAATTAATACTAATATGTTAAAATAATATTGAGAAAGAGGTGTCTTATGAATATAAAAGTTGGAGACACACTTGTGATTCATTGTTATAAACATAATGGAATGATACATAAGTCATGGAAATTAGCTTATGTACTTGATATCAAAAAAGATTATATTGTATTAGGCAATGAAAATGTATTGGTAACAAAACAAGATGGTAGAACATGGCATACAAAAGAACCTGCTATAATGTTCTTTTATAAAAAAAGATGGTTTAATATTATAGCTCAGTTAAAACCTAATGGGATATTTTATTATTGCAACATAGCTAGTCCTTACGTTATTGATGATGGCATAATAAAATATATAGATTATGATTTAGACCTGAGAGTTTTTAATGATGGTGCATTTAAAATACTAGATAGAAATGAATACAATTATCATAAAAAGATAATGAAATATCCAAAAGAAATTAATTTTATAATCAAAAATGAATTATCTTCATTAATTGAAATGAAAAAATCAAGTGTATTTCCTTTTAATGTAGAAACTATTGAATATTATTATAAATTGTTCAGAGAAATTACTAACAAATAAATATAATAATTTTAAAATGAAATAGTTGATTCAATATATTCAACTATTTTTTAATTTCAAGAATAATAGTAAATATTTTTTATTAAAAGTATATAATATATGTAGAATGTTGTTAAAAAATATAGAATATAG
>JAEDNL010000025.1 GCA_016302505.1 Bacilli bacterium | reverse complement strand
TAACTAATAGAGGTGACTATTATGGATAGTAATATGCGAGTATTTAAATTACTAAATGACGAAACACAAAAATTCTTAACACTAGTATTTAGTTATATTGATTTTATAAATGAAAGCAATTGTAAAATAACAATAAATGAAAAAAATAATACTAAAAAAACTTACCCCTTTGATAAAAAATACCCTGTATTAGGAATGGCTATATTATTAAGTATTCTTCATATAGATATTGATTATAAAAAGTTATTAAATAATGAAGGAATTTCTCTTTCAAATGTATTAAAACAATTTAATAAAAGTACTAAAAATTTTGTGATTAAAAAAGATATAAAAGAAACAAATTCTTTTAAAGAATATAATTTAGATGAATTATTAGATGAAATGTTTGAAAATGAAAGAGAAATATATGAACTAGACTATGATAGCAAAAATATAGATGATGAAAATTATGATATTGATATTGATAAAGATACAAAAATATTTCAATTTATTAATTTACTTGTATCTTCTCCATCTATGAGTAATTATGTAAAATTAGTATTTAAAAAACTATATAAAATAAGTGATTATTACTCTGAAGTTATATATCCTAAACTAATAGATAAATTAAATTATGATGCGAAAGAATATTATTTATCTAATTATGATATTTATATAGAACTATTAGATACAATAAGTAATATAGAATATGAATATGATAATTTAAACTTAATTCAAAATAAAGATAAATGTTTTATTCATTTAAAGAAACAAATAACTATTAATAATGTTAAAATACCAAAATATTTAAAAATAGAAAGAATTGAAATAAATGATAAAGTATATAATGGTATTAGTTTAATAAAAGTATTATTATTTAATGAAATCAATGGAAAAATAAAATTTATTTGTAATAATAATATTGAATTTTCTATAAATAAAGAAATATTATTTGGAAAGTCTAAGCAAGATGATACTTTAATCGCAAGTGATTTTGTTAAGTATTTAATGAGTATAGTTAATGAAATGCCTACATCTAATACTAAGAAAGAAATATCAGATATTTTATCTAAAATATATAATGTAAAACCACAAAAAGAAAAAGTAACTAAAAAAGAAGAAAAACCTATACAAAATGAACAAAGTAACATTGAAAAATACGGTGAGAATTTAAACAATATACTTTATCTTAAAGATCCATCTATTGGAAGAGGTGATATTATTAGAAAAATAGAAAGAATATTATTATATCCAGAAAGAGACAAATCCATAATAATAACTGGACCTGCTGGTACTGGTAAAACTGCGATTGTTAAAGGTCTTGCATATAGAATACAAAATGGTCTTGTCCCAGATGCTCTTAAAAATTTAAAAATAATAAGTATAGATGTCCCTTCTATAGTAGCGGGTTGTAAATATGTAGGAATGCTTGAAGAAAAATTAAAAGGTATTTTAGATGAAGCAAGCTATGATAATAATACAGTTATATTTATAGATGAAATACATCAAGCAATGGGTGCCGGTAGAAGTGAAGGAAATAAAGTAACTGTTGCTGAAATATTAAAACCATATTTAGATTATGGTAAAGTAAGAATAATCGGAGCTACTACTGAAGAAGAATATCAAGAAAATATAGAAAGTAATACTGCATTTAAATCAAGATTAAAAAGATTAAAAATAGATGAGCCTGATAATAATATTATATATGAAATTGTATATGACTTAATAAATGCTTATAATAAAATTAGTTATTCTAAATTAATAATGTCAGAAGAAGAAATAAATACTATTATTAATTTCTTAATAGATGCAACTAATAACAAAAATAGAATTTATAATGATAAAGTTAATAATCCAAGACTTATACTTGATATTATTAAAGAAGCATATGCTATCGCAGCACTAGATAATAGATATGAAGTTACAATTAATGATTTTATAGAGGCAATCAATGATGAAGAAAGATTATATAATAGTTCAAAACAAAGATGCATTGAAATGTTAAAGCAGAATATTAATTATAAAAAAGAGAAAGCAATTATATTAGAATTTAAACAAAAAAAATAATTGCTTTTTTTATATCTATATGATAATATTTATACGAAAAGGTGTTTGTATGAAAGAAAGAGTTATTTTAAGTATAGATTTGAAAAGTTTTTTTGCATCATGTGAATGTGTGTATAGAGGTTTAGATCCATTTACAACTCCACTTATAGTTGCAGATACTTCTCGTGGCAAAGGCGCCATGTCACTTGCTGTAACACCATATTTAAGAAACTTTGGTATTAAATCTAGAAGTAGACTTTATGAAATACCAAATAATATTAAAATAATTTATGTACCTCCAAGAATGAAATTATATGAAGAATACAGCAAAAAAGTAATAGATATTTATAAAGAATATATAAGTGAAGAAGATATACACATATATTCTATTGATGAAGTATTTATAGACGCAACTGAATATTTAAAATTCTATAATAAAACAGATATAGAACTTGCTAAAATGATAATGAAAGCTATTAAAGATAAAACCGGAATAACTTCAACATGTGGAATTGGTCCTAATATATTTTTAGCAAAGGTCGCAATGGACATAGAAGCAAAACACAATAAAGATTTTATATCAAAGTGGACATATAATGATATTGAAACCAAATTATGGAATATATCTCCCCTATCTAAAATATGGGGTTTTGGTAAAAGAACAGAAAAGAAACTTAATGATTTAAAAATATATAAAGTAAAAGATATAAACAATTATAAAAGAGAATTTTATATTAAAAGATTTGGTAATGTATCTGGTAATGATATTTGGTGTAAGGCTAATGGAATAGATTTTACTACTATAAAAGAACTAAATCAAAAAACTAGAAATAAATCAATAAGCATGAGTCAAATATTATATAGAGACTATAATGTAGAAGAAGTTCTTTTAATAATAAAAGAAATGAATGATATGTTAAATTCTAAATTAAGAAAAATGAATAAAACTACATCAAATATATATTTAGGAATAGATTATTCAAAAGATTTTTATAAAAAATTTCATGATAGTATTTCATTAAAGATCGATGAAGATGATAAAAACACTATATATGAAGCACTTCAATATTTATATAATAAAAATATTGAAGACTTACCAATAAGAAAAGTATCAATAGCTTATTCAAATTTAAAAGATAAAACTCATTCACAATTAAGTTTATTTGATATAGACAAAGAAGAAAATAATGAATTTGAAAACTTAATAGATGAAATAAATAAAAAATATGGACAAACTTCTATTTTAAGAGCATCCTCCCTTATGAAAAATTCTACAATAAAAAACAGAAAGAATTTTAAAGATATAATTTAAAATCTTTTTGTTTTATAATATGAGTAAATACCATCTCTACCATTTAAATAAATTTGTTTTTGAGCAAATAAATAATTATTCCATATTCCAGCACCAAGAAGTTCTATTTTATTATCAGTTAGTGTAAATAACCATTCTATTTCTTTAATATCATTTATTTCACTAGCCAGTTTCTTTGCTAAGTCTACTAATTCTTGATATTTAGGAACTTCTATATTTATAAGTTCATTATTATTTAATTCTTTATAAATATTATCAGATGAATCTAAAAATGGATATTTAGTAATTCCTTTATCAAGTATTGTCTCTATCAAATTATCTTTAAATTGAAGTTTTAGTGAAGAAGATACAATCTCTATAGAATTATACGTATTTAAAGTAACAATACTTACAATACTAAGTCCATCTTTATTAATTTTATTAAATACTTTATTTGGTCTTTTAAACTCTTCTACATATTCATAACCACTCTTTTTAGCTTTATCTAACATAAAAGCAGGGCTTCTAAAATCGCTTAAATTCATAACACATATTTTATTCTTATTATTATTATCACTAAACATTAATATTTTTTTATCTAAAGCTAAGAGTTCAAATTCTTTGAAACTAATATTCTTTAATTCCTTAACTTCTCTATTTAGATATTCTTTAAAAAGACTATATATTTTCTTCCTAGTGAATTTGCCTTTAGATTTTTTAATATTTGATGAAAATAAACTATTCTTTCTTAATTTAGTTAAGTAAGTATTTCTTTTATCTAAAGACACATTATAAAAATCGAATATTTTATATTCACTAATAGTACACCCATACATCATAAATGAATAAAATATATCAAATACTATAACTATTCTAAAAACATTATTTGTTTGTTTTACATATTTAATTGTATCATTGAGTCTCTTTCTATGTTCTTTAAATAATTTATATCCTTTACAAATCCATTTTTTCATATAACCACCCTCACCTTGATTATATCACATATTGATTGACTAACAAAGTCTTTTATGCTAATATAATTGCCAATCTGAGGAGTAATAATGGAAAAAGAAGTAATAGTTCAAACATATAAAAGAACACATACTATCAATAATAGTAAAACATTAGAAAGTGTTTATAAATATCAAAATGTTTTATCTGGTATTGAAGTAATTCTTGATAATGGAAATAAAATATTCAAAGATAATAACAATAATATTTTTCCATGCTTAAATAACGATGTTCTAGTACATCCAAATAGTGGTTATGCATTCCCTGTATATACTGATAATATGTCAACTAATGAAAAAAAGTCACTAATAAAAAAGATTTCTAAAAATGCCAAAACATATTTATATGATTATGATATAAGACTTATTGGTACTGGTCATAATTTACAAAATATAGTACAAATAGATAAAAAAAGATATGATATAGATTTGCAATTATTCCATTCATATAATGATATTATTTCGATACTTAAAGGTGATAAAAAAATGAATATAACTATACAACCAGAACAAAAAGATAAAAAAGAATTATACGCCGATGAATTATATAATGAAGTCATAAAAGTAGTTAAATGTCAAGATGATCAAATTCGTAAAATAGCAACCACTATAGCTCAAAATCAAAGAATATTAAACCCAGTTATGAAAACTACTTTATTAGTATGTGGCCCATCAGGCTGTGGTAAAACTGAAATATTTAGACAAATAAGAAATATTAGTGATTTACCTGTTGTTATAGAAGATGCAACCGAATACTCTATTACTAGTTTTCAAGGTAAAGATGTAACAGATATACTAGCACATTTATATTTAGAAGCTGGAAGAAATTTAGACAAAGCACAACATGGTATTGTTGTAATAGATGAAATAGATAAAAAAATAAGTTCAAATCCACAACATTATACTTATGCTAAAGGTGTTATGGATTCATTTTTAAAAATGGCAGAAGGACATATATATGAGCTTGATAAAAGAACATCTGGTATAACTATGCCAGTAAGATTTGATACATCAAATGTGACCTTTGCATTTCTAGGAGCATGTGACGGTATTGAAAAATTAAGCACAAATAATAAGACCATGGGATTTAATGGAAATATTTTTCCAGCTAACAATAATATACTATATACGAAAGACATACTTTATAAATATGGTTTTGGACAAGAATTTTTAAGAAGATGTACTTTATGTCCATTAAAAAAATTAGAAGAACAAGATTTGATAGAAATATTAAATACATCTGACTTTAGCATATTAAAACTATATAAAGAATTTTATGAATCTTTAGGTATAAACTTCATTTATGATACTAAAACTATAGAAACAATTGCTAAAAAAGCATCACTAAATTCATATGGTGCTAGTGAATTAAAAGTAATATTAGAAACAGCTCTTGAAATAGCTAATTTCTACATTAATTCAAGTGAACAATATAAAGAATTAATAATAAATGAAAATACAATAAATAATCCAAATGATTTTATATTAAGAAAGTAATTCATTAATATTTACTATATCGTATCCCCTACTTTTAATATAATTAATTGTAGAAGATAGTTCACTTAAATTAAATTCATTTTCACGAATATATATTATAGCTCCATTATTAAGGAGTTTTTTCGTATTAATTAATAAATCTTTTTTTATTTCATTATTCATTTTAATACTATTTAATTTCTTAGTTTTGCAATCATTTATTATTTCATAATCGCTAGTTTTAACACAAAAGAATTCATTGTGTAAAAGACTAATAAAATCTTTTAAATCATCTTTAGAATTGCCCTTATATAAAATGTTACTATGATTATAATTATCATTTATATTGTTTCTTAAAAATGATATATTTATAAGTAAATTAATCTCTATATTTTTAGATTCTGCAATGTCAAGCATCTTATTAAAATATTTACCACTATCAGTATTAATAACAATAGATATATTTTTATTATAATCATTTCCTTTAAGAATATATCTATCAATATTATTCTTTTTATTTAGTATGCATTCATCCCTATCAAATTCAATCAATTCTTCTTTAAAACCAATGCCTTTCATATTAGAATAACTTTTATTTTTATTAACTACTAACCCACTAACACCAAGAATAATTCCATCAGAGTTAATACTTCCTTCTCTGCATTTATAATCATTATTAGAAGCATAATCATTTATAGACGCAAGTATTGTATTATTATATTCAGATAATTCTATTACTTTATTGGTATAAAAAAAACTAAATATTAAAAATAAACTTACCAACACATATTTAATATACTTTTCCATATTATACTATATGAAAAAAGATTTAATATTTATTCATAAATATTAAATTCTTCATTATATTTTTTAATAAACTTTTTAATATTTTCTTTAGGTTTTTTTAATGATAAAAATTCATCTTCATCAAATCCAAGAGATTCTATACCTTCTAAAATAGTCATTTCTTTTCTAGAGCAAATAAGATTTATTAATTTCTTAATTGCAAGTTCTTTATTTTCTCTATATAATTCACATAAATTAAGTGAATATAAATATCCATGTCCATAAAGTATAGCTCCTTCTAAATCAATAAACTCTTCTGTTTTAGGGTCTATAATACATCTATCCTCAGTAAGAATAGCATTTTTTAAATTATAAAATTTTTCATATTCTTCACTTAATTTCTTAACAACACAAATTCTATCAGCAAGACAATAACTAGCTCCTTTAACATCTATTTTATTTTCTATTAAATATTCAAGAAAATTTAACTCAAAGAATGTAGATGGAACTTCTATTAAAAATTGACTACCTACTGTTAAATTCTTTTGTTGAGGATAAACAAATAAACTATTATCTATCGCATGACCTATTTCATGAATAATTGCTGAAATACTAGCTGCATCAAATTTATCATATTTAATAAGAATATAACCAAGTTCATTAGAATAATTATTATGAAAACTACCACCAACTCCAGGTTCTAAATCAACATTAATAGAAATTCTATTGTTTAAATATGATTCTGCTATAGAATAAATTTTATCACCAAATTGTTTGAAATATGTAAGAATCATTTCTTTCGCTTGTAATTCATTATATGTAGGAATATTATCATTAAATATTTGCACATAATTAGACTCTTTTAGTATATCATTAAAACTCATATACAAGAAATATAGAGAATCTCCCTCTTTAACTGCTCTTTCAAAATATTTAAGTAATTGTTTTTTATTTTGAAGTCTAATATCTTCATTTAATTCATCCATATTCCTATAAATAACATCATTCGATTCAAAACAATAACCAGTAAGTTGTGCCAAAATATAATTAAGTTGACTATATATTGGATAATATTTTCTTATATTATTAATAGATTGATTTCTAATTAAAATTTTTCTTATTTCTAATAATTCATCAAATAATTTATTTTCATTAATTTCCATAGTTCCCCCCACTTAAAGTAATCTTACTTTTAAAGTATATCATAATTTAATTTTATTGACTATATTTTTTAAAAATAAAATAGTAAGTATATAATACTTACTACTATTCATTTTTCCTTCCACATCTAGGACAATAATTACTATTAACAACATACCCACAATTAGTACAATAATTATTTTTATATTTGAATTTCATATTTGTAGAAGAGACTTTTCTAACTTTTTTAATTGATTTAATATAAACAACTATTATAAATATAAAAAATAAAACTATAAATATAATATTTTCAGAAAATAAACAATAATCATATATACCATGTAACAATGTTGGTACCAATATACTTAAAAATAAATATTTATTTTTTAAATCCTTTTTGTTATTAGTAATAGCTATTTTAGACATTCCTAAATAGTATCCCATAAAAAGTCCATCACAAGCATGACCAGGTACTGCAAATATTGCTCTTAATATACCTGTAGATATTCCACTACTATAAACATATAATATATTTTCAAAACAAGCAAATCCCAAAGCAACAAATACACAATATAATATCGCATCATAATATTCATCAAATGCATTATCATTATATGATATTCTATATGCTATTATCCATTTACAAAATTCTTCTACCAATGCTATACCAATAAATACATGTATAAAAAGTTCTATTAAATTTAAATTTTTTTCATCCGCAGAAAATATAGGAAATACATTTAAGATAAGACTTATTATAAGTACAAGAATGCAAGATAAGAAACCTCCTAGAAATAATTTTACTAATAATTTAGTAGGTTCTTTCTCTTTATCTTTTTTATATATATACATCCCTATTAAAAAAACAGGTAACACAGATATTACAAATAAAACTAACTCGTTCATTTAATTAACCTCATAATAAGAACTATCAATATTTTTAATATAATATGTTTTAGTTCCATCTTCAATATCATTAACTGAATCATATATTATTAAACTAAATATTACTAAAATGAGATATAAAAGACCTAATATTATTATAGATAAAATTGATGTACCACCCTTATTCTTACATATTTGTAGTAATTGTTCTTGAGAAACATTTTGATTTTCTTGTTTTATTTTATTAACTTCATCAATTACATGTTTTAAATATATCTTTTTAAATTCAATAGATATAATAATATTTATAGTTAAAGATATTACAAATGAAAATGATGGTAAACAAAATTCTACTATTTGATTAACTACGAATAATAAAATTCCCATAATCCACATTTTTCTATATAAAATATAAAATATTCCAAAGAAAAATGTATTTGCAGAAAATGTTCCATTTTTTAATTTAGTAGCATTCGGACCTATGTATGCATCAATTAATTCATTATCATTTATATTATTATTTTGAATAGTTTGATTATTATATACTGCTGTTCCACACTTACCACAAAAATTTTCATTTACTTTTACAGATGAACCACACTTAGGACAATATTTCATACTTACTACTCCTATTCTTTTATAATTATAACATAATTTTAAAAAAAATAACTCTTATGAGTTACTTTTTATAGGTTTTATTATTTCTTTACCACCCATATAAGGTCTTAATACTTTTGGAACATTTATACTACCATCTTCATTATAATTGTTTTCTAAGAAAGCAATTAATGCTCTTGTTGATGCTAAAACTGTGTTATTAAGTGTATGAACAAAATAAGTACCTTTATCCCCTTTTGTTCTTATACCAAGTCTTCTTGCTTGAGCATCTCCTAGTGTACTACAAGAACCTACTTCAAAATATTTTTGTTGTCTTGGACTCCAAGCTTCAACATCACAAGATTTAACTTTTAAATCAGCTAAATCTCCACTACAACATTCAAGTGTTCTAACAGGTATATCTAAATTTCTAAATAATTCAACAGTATAACTCCACATTTTATTATACCATTTCATTGAATCTTCTGGTTTGCAAATAACTATCATCTCTTGTTTTTCAAATTGATGAACTCTATATATTCCTCTTTCTTCTATACCATGAGCCCCTACTTCTTTTCTAAAACATGGACTATAAGAAGTCATAGTTATCGGAAGAGAATCTTCTTTAACTATTTGACCTTTAAACTTACCAATCATAGAGTGTTCACTAGTACCAATAAGATATAAGTCTTCTCCCTCTATTTTATACATCATAGCATCCATTTCATCGAATGACATAACACCATTAACAACATCACTTCTAATCATAAATGGTGGTATACAGTAAGTAAACCCTTTATCTATCATAAAGTCTCTAGCATATGATAACATGGCAGAACTTAATCTAGCAGCATCCCCCATTAAATAGTAAAAACCATTACCACTAGTTCTACCACTTGATTCTTTATCAAGGCCATTTATAGATTCTAGTATATCAGCATGATAAGGTATTTCATATTTAGGTACTACTGGTTCTCCATATTTTTCAATCTCAATATTTTCACTATCATCTTTGCCTATAGGTACAGATTCATCTATTATATTTGGAATAACCATCATTTTTTCTTTGATTTTAGATTGAAGGTCTAATTCTCTTTTATCAAGTTCATCTATATCACTTTGAATACTAGATATTTCTATTTTAGTTTTATTAATTTCTTCATGTTTCTTTTCTCTTACAAGTGTTCCAATTGAATCACTTAATTTATTCTTTTGGTTTTTTAAATTATCGCATTTATTCTTACATTCACGATACAATTTATCAAGCTCATATACCTCATCTACTAGAGGTAATTTTTGATCTTGAAATTTCTTTTTAATATTTTCTTTTACTAAATCTTTATTTTCTCTAATAAGATTAATGTCTATCATTTTATCTCACCTCATAAATATGATAACATTATTTTAATAAAAATAAAATAAAAACATAATAAAAAGAGGAATAACCTCTTTATATTACCATCCTGTACATGTTCCGAAGATTATAGCAAGAAGGATGAATAAAATTAAAATTATAAAAAATAGATTAACTCCTTGGTTGCAACAACCCATCATACATATCAACCTCCTTTTTTAGATAAAAGCACCTAGTATGATTACTAATAAAATAAACAATACTAAAGCAAATGCTGCTCCTGAAATACCATTTCTATTATTACATCCGCATCCACAACCTGTATTCATAAAACATTCCTCCTTTTTTATCTTTACACTTTTATAGTATGTTAATGTTAATTTTTTGTGTATGATAATTACTTGTATTTTAATAGTTAATTTGCTATTATTAGTAGTGTTAGGAGGATTTTATGAAAAAAACATTTCTAGTTCTAGCAAGTATACTATTACTTGCAGGATGTAGTGTAAAATTATCAAATGGAGAAAATGCAGTAGTTACATTTAAAGAAGGTGGTATAAGTTCTAATGATCTTTATAAAGTATTAAAAGATAATTATGGTGCTAAATATTTAATGGATTTAATTGATACTAAATTATTAAAAGATATATATAAAACTGATAATAATGAAACAAATTATATTAATCAAAATATTAAATCTGCTAAAAAACAAGCAAAAGAATTAAATGCTGATTTTGACACTTATCTATCTTATTATTATGGTGTTAAAGATGAAGATGCTTATAGAGATTATTTATCTTTAAATTATAAGAGAAGTTTATGGACTGAAGATTATGCCAAAGAATCAGTGACTGAAAAGCAAATTAATGAATATTATGATAATGAATATGTTGGTGATATGGAAGTTAGTCATATTTTAATAACAATTAATGCTAATAATAATAGTTCTGAAGATGAAAAGAAAGAAGCAGAAGAAAAAGCATTAAATACTGCTAAAGAAGTTATTAAAGCATTAGATAAAGGTGAAAAATTTGAAGATCTAGCAGAAAAATACTCTAAAGATGAAGATACTGCAAATAAAGGTGGTTCTTTAGGTAAGATAAATGTTGGGGACTATACAACTGAAGTTGTTAACGCAGCTAAAGATTTAGAAGTTGGAAAATACACTACTACTCCAGTTAAATCATCTTATGGATATCATATTGTTTATTTAAAGAATCAAGATAAAAAATCCGAATTAAATGATGATGTTACTGATAAAATTAAAACTATAATTGGTAATGAAATAGCTCAAGAAAGTAATTTCTATGTCAAAGCATTAAAAGCTTTAAGAGAAAAAAATGAAATGAAATTTAAAGATACTGCATTGGAAAAAGAATTTAATAAATTAGTAACTCAATACGAAAATCAAGTTCAAACAAATGAATAAAAAACCTCACATGAGGTTTTTTATTTGTCTATAAATTATTTAATATATTCATTATTTCATCATAATTATAACCTTTTCTTAAAAGATAATTTATTATTTTATTTTTATCATTATATTTCTTTAAAGCACGATTATAATCTTTTTCAAGAGCATTAGATTCATATTTAATATTAACAAGAATATTATCTATCATATATTTATCATATCCTAAATTAAATAAATCATTTTTAAGTTTAGTAATAAACATATAATAACTTTTATTATCCATAAGTCTTTTCTTTTTATTAACTATTTTGATAAGTTTATTTTTCCATATAGATTCATCAAAATTATTTAAATAATTATCTATATCATTTTCATTAAATTCAAGTTCCAATAGTGATTTTTTAATTTTATATGGTCCATCATTACTAAGATTTATCTTATCATTAATAAACGCTTGTATATAAAGTTTATCATCAAGTATTTTTAAATCAACTAATTTAGATATTACTTTATTAATTAATTCATCACTATAATCTTTTCTTTTTAAATATTTAATTATCTCACTTTTGTTTCTCATTTTAGTTTCAATATAACTTAAAGACATATCATATGCTTCATAAAATTTATTTTCGTC
Source organism: Bacilli bacterium (assembly GCA_016302505.1). Lineage (GTDB taxonomy): Bacteria > Bacillota_I > Bacilli_A > RF39 > UBA660 > CAG-1000. The sequence continues at coordinate 6,790 of JAEDNL010000025.1, read as the reverse complement.
AATTATCTTATCAAGTAATTCTAGAGACACATCTTTTAAAAGCAATAAATCATATTTTAAAATAACATCTTCAAAAAGTATAATTTCATTATTATCAAAATATACTTTATATTTATTTTTACCTACTTTTTTATATTTATTTATTTTCATTTGTGCCTCCCTACTAAAAAAGTTTCATAAGAAACTTTAATCATTACTATAATTAGTAAAATATCTTTGTATTAATACTACTGGTGTTCCCTTATCACCACTACCACTTGTTAAATCACAAAGACTTCCTAGTAAATCAGTATAATGTCTTGGTGTAGTACCTTGAGTAGCCATAGTGCCTTTTAATTCTTTATCTTTTTCTTTTATTTCTTCTCTCATAGCTTTATTTAATTCTTCACCATGAAGATCTTTAAATTTATTTTCGCTAAAATATTTAAGTTTTATTTCATTAGGACTTCCTTCTAAACCACTAGTATAAGCAGGACTAACAACTGGGTCAGCAAGTTCCCATATCTTACCAACTGGATCTTTAAACGCTCCATCTCCATATACCATTACTTCAATAGTTTTACCTGTTTTCTCTTTCATTAAATCTTGTATTTTATGAACTAATTTATCACCAGTTCTTGGAAATAATTTAACTCTATCTTCAGTAGAACGATTACTTCCTAAAAGACCGTACGGTGAGTATCCACTACCATCAACGCTTTCATTTAATATTTCACTCATCATTATTACATGAGCATTATTATCTTTCTTTAATATTTTTTCTTTAGTTTCTTTTCTTGTATGAATATCACATACTATTACATCTTTAGTATAATTCAATATATCTTCTGGCTTATTTGAAAATACCATTTCAAACTCACAACCTTCTTTTAATACTAAATCTCTATATACTTCATACATATTAACACCAGTAAATAAGTGTTTAAAATGAATGAATTTTTCTTTATATTCATCTTCTGTTATTAAATCAGAAAGTTCAATTTTATATTTAATTAAATCATCTTTATAAAGAATATCATTACCTACTTCATCAGATGGAAAACTAGATAATATAGTTATCTTTTTAGTACTTCTAGCCATTGCTGATAAAAGTACTGCAAATCTATTTCTACTTAATATTGGAAACACAATACCAATATGATCAGAATTTAATTTATTTTTAATATCCTTTGCTATTTGATCTAATGTAGCAAAATTGCCTTCACTAATACCAACCACTGCCTCTGTTACTGCAATAACATCTTTATCTTCAAATTCAAACTTCTCACTCTCACTTGCCTTTAATACAGAATCAACTACTATAGATGCAAGATCATCACCTTCTTTAATAATAGGTGTTCTAATACCTCTAACTATAGTTCCTACGTTTCTCATATAACCACTCTCCTATTATATTTTAACATTTTTAATAATTAATAAAAACCATATATTACATATGGTTTACATTTATACTTAAACTTCCATTTACTGAATAAGATAATATGCTTTTATTTAATATAGAATCCACACTAGAATGATAATACCATTTATCATCTTTAATAAAGCCTAAATACCCTTGTGAATTGATATTTCTATTTTTTAAATTTTGTTCTGATAAAAAAACATCGCTTAAAAAAGAATTTCTCTTAATAGTAAATAAATCATTTTCAGTAAGAACTTTATATTTATTTATGTTAAAATTCCCCTGTTCTTTTGATAAAGTTAAAATATTATATGAATTTAACTTAACATCCAAAACTTTAGTTTTAAAAAAAGGATCTGTAATTATTATAGGTGTTCCATTACTTCTTATTAATATTCTAGTCCTGATTTTTCTATTTTCATTACTTTTATCATAAAAATATTCATCATCTTTAATACCACCTAAGTATTGTTCTGCATGTTGAGATCTTTTTAACATATTTTTTTTTGAAAAAATTTCATTTATTATTTCATATCTTTTATTACACCTTAAAATAGAATTATATATTTCTTTTATTTTTTTTGTTTTCTCAAGTTCTGTTAGATTAGTACTTTTTTTAATTTCTTCTCTCTTAGTAATCAAATCAGAAAGTCTTTGTTTTTCTCTATCTAAATCAACATTAGTTAGATGTATACTAGGTAAAGTTATTTTATTATCACTAGTAACATTAAATGTTATATACGCTTGTAATGACCTTGCACTATCTGGAGAAAATTCATCATATAAGCCAATCTTAGCAACTTTAAGTACACTTCCATCGCTTCTTTCAAAACTTTCAAAATTATAATTTTCTGAATACGACATAACAGAAGATAAAAGTTTTTTCTTTTCATCATCTGTCATAGAACTAAGTTTACCAGTATAACACCTTCCAAAACCATGAAAAGGTTTATGATTCTTTTCAAACTTTTCAACATCTTGTGCAAAATATTTTAAAATGTGTTCATTATTTGTATCAGTTTTATATAAATGAGAATCCCATGTTAAATCACAGTAATATGTTTTTCCATTTAATGTAATACTATTCCATGCATGGCCTCCATCATTTACTTTACCTATTAGATATTCACATGGAATATTAAGTCTATCCATAAGTTCTTTATACATATATGAATAACCAGCACATATAGTTTTATGTGATAAAAAAGATCTTAAAGATCTTGTTGAAAAAGACTCTTTATCTAAAAATTCGGGATCATATTTAGTATTACTCATAATATAATTATATATATATATTGCTATTTGTGATTTAGACCAATTTGGATTTATTTTGCTAAGTATACTATCTATTTTATAATTAATACGTTTAAGTTCTTTTGGAGTATAAAGAGATGCAGTCAATAAATCTTGTAAATTTGTTTTATTACATTTTGATAATATATTTTCATTATATACAGATGACAATCTTATAATTAAATTATCAATATTACATAAAATATCTAATCCCTCTTCACTCATAGAATCTGTGTTTTTTGTAATAACACATACTTTGTCTTTAGGATGATTAGTTCTATATAGATTCACTATATCTTTTATTTGATTAGCTGTATATTCATTTATAGTAGAACATTCAATACAATATATTCCCTTAGATTTTAATATTGTAACTGCAGTAGTATCATTAATCATTATCAAAATCCTCTTTCGTATAAATAAATGAATGTCTATTTGTTACTTTAACTCCCTTATAAACTAGTTCTTTAAAAAGTAATTTATTATTTCTAAATTGACTTCCTGATATTGATATACATTTCAAATTAGACAAATATTTTAAAAATGAAAAATCTATTATATTACTATCATCTAAATCAATAGTATTTAAATTATTAAGGCTATTTAAAGCACTAACATCATCTATTTTACTACTAGTTAATGATAAATATTCAAGTTCATTTAAATCATTTAAAAATTCTAAGTTTTCAAGAGTAATATCTATTAAATATAATTTTTTTAAATGAAGTTGCTTACTAACAAAACTATAATCTGATATTCTACTTTTAATAATACCTAATGTATCTAATAAGTAATTATCCATAAATGATATTTCTTCTACAATAGAATTATTAAGAATCAATTTTTTAAGTGGTAAATAAGTAAAATATTTATTATCACTTTCAGATACATAAACAAAGTTTAATCTTAAAGATTCTAAATTATGAAAATCTACCAATACATTTAAATCCATCGGAGTAGTTATATGATATTCATAATCATAAAAGTCTATTACTAAATCATCAACTAAATTAAGTTCTTCAGAAGTAAATTCTTTTTTAGTTACTAATAATTTATCACATAAAAATTCTATTAAATTATCATTATATTTCATACATACTCCTCTACTTTACTTAAGTATAACACAAAAGAAAAAAAATAAAAAGTGCATATGCACTATTTTAAAAGTCTATATTTTCCTATTAAAGGTAACTCTTTACTTTGATTATTTGTTGTATTTAAAATACCAAAACCTATTAAGAATGCCACTATTACATAAAGAATATAACAAATAAATTCAATAATACCAGGTACAAATTCACGTCCAAATCCACCATCTACTGCAAATAAGGAACAAAGTATTTTAGATATAAAAAATACAATTATAGAACAAATAGTTAAACTTAGTCCTTGATTGGTATGAAAATATAAATAATTAGATTTTTTATACTTAGACGTTATTATATAATAAATTGATACAAATGGTATATAAGATATAACTGCATCAGTCTTATATTTTAAAACTTCATCCTCGGTAAAATTAACAGTTTCATTTCTAGTATTAATTATTTTTTCAACTGTTTCGATTGTTTTATCAGCATAGTCTTTATTCTCTACTTTATTTTCTACATTTATTTCATTTTTATTTTTATTTTCAATTTCATTTTGATTCATATTTTTACCTTCCTATTCTTATTATAACAAATATTCATTTTCTTTACTATAATTAATATTATGTTTGAATATTCAAAAATATGTGTTATAATTTTATTAATGCAAGTGTGGCGGAACTGGTAGACGCATCAGACTCAAAATCTGACGGTAGCAATACCTTGTGGGTTCGATTCCCATCTCTTGCACCAGAAGAAAAAATCGTCGAAAATGACGTTAATAATAGAAGACTCAATTGATATTGAGTTTTTTGTTGTTAAAAGGAGTGAGACGATTATGATTAAAATAATAAAACAAGAACTTAATATAAGTCAATATTTAAATGTTAGTTCAACATTATCTATATAACGAGATATTATCTTTAGTTTTTCTTTCCTTGATAACATAAACTAGTTAGCCATTAAGTTTAAATAATTACTAAGATTAGTCATTAAATCTATTTTTTGTTTATCTTCAAATATTATTAAATCATCTACTAACTATTTAATGAAAAATCATTTCATTTATAAAAGAAATAATATTAATTACAAATGTAAAGTAATATATGAAATGAAAAATTAAAGAAAAAAATAAAAGTTTAATAAATATTTTTTCTACACATGATAATAATATTTCTTTATACATTTTTTTCTAATAACATTTGTTTCAGTATAATTAGAACATATAAAATATTGATTTTTTATCAAATATATAGTATGATATGTATACATTTGAAAGGATATGAAAAATGAAAACAAAAACTAGTGACATAGACTATTCACACATGTTTCTAGATTTTATAACTAGTTATGGATTTAATCCTAATAATTATGAAAATATATTAGAATTATATCAAGGTGCTAAAACATCTATATCACAATATTTGAAAGACTATAAACAATTTTTATTATCAGACCAAGTTAAAAGAAAAGAACTAGAAAAAATTGGTATTGAGGGGGCTTATGGTTATTTAGATAAAGAAATTATTACATTTAATAGTAAAGAAAACCAAGGGATTATAGTACCATCAATAAATGATTTTGATGTAATAATATCTAATGGTATACTCCCTTCTATGAAATGCATGCAAACACTTAATCAAGACAAATACATTGGTTTATGTATAGATGTTGATTCTAAAGAAGCTGATAAAAAAATAACTGAATTTTATAAATTAAGAGAAGAATTAAAACAATATGGAAAATATCAAGTATATTTTGAACATGATCCATTATATGATGGTAAAGAAATGTTTTTAATAAAACTTAAAAAATAGAGATTTTTTAAAAATTTCTTTTTTATTTATATTAAAAATGATAAAATATACAAGGAGAGTAAAATATGAATAAAAAAGTATTAGTAGTAGATTATGATAGAACTTTATTTGTAAATAATAATGATATGTTAAATAATATAAAAGCAATTAATAATTTTAGAAGTAAAGGAAATATATTTGTTATCGCAACAGGAAGAACCTACGCCTCTTTAAAAAAAGAAATAGACAAATATAATATTCAGTATGATTACTTAATACTAAATCATGGAGCATTAGTAATTAAAAGCGATAACACTGCCCTATTTCATTATAAAATTGATAAAAGTATATTGCTAGATGTAAATGATTATTTAACTAAATTAAAAGCTAAAAACATATTTTATTCATATTATTTAGAAGATACTAATGACATAAATAATCCTAATATATCAAAATTAACAGCAAAATTTTCATCAAACTTAGATAACTTTAAAGAAATAATAATGAATATAATAAAAAAATATAATAATGCTCTTAATATATATTTTACTCAAAACTTTGAAATTGAAATTATATCAAAAGATACAAACAAATCTCAAGCATTAAATTTATTAATGAAAAAAGCTAACTTCAAAAAAGAAAACATTTATACTATTGGAGATAGTTATACTGATATTGAAATGATAAAAGACTATAATGGTTCTTGTATGGATAACTCCATCGATATTTTAAAAAATAATAAAAATATTGTTAAATATAAGTCTGTAAGTGATTATATAAACAAAATATTAAACAACTGATTTAAAAATCAGTTGTTTTGTGTTATAATATACGCTATACAAAGGACTAGTGTGTATGAAAGACAAGCAATTTAAAAAAAGCATTAAAAGAAAAATGATTCCTATTAATAAAAGACTAAATACTGAAAGTGATTTATATCTTTATAATGAAAAATTAATTAAATTATATAAATCTCAAATAGATTTAGAAAACAAAAAAAGAGTTTTAGAAAAATTAAACTCCTTAAATATAAATGGGTGTTTAATACCAGAATATGCATTATATACAAATAATATATTATGTGGTATACAAATGGAATATTTATATGATTATGATGAGTTATATGATGTATTAAGTAATAAAACATTAGACTTTAAAACAAGAAAAGATATTGCTATTAAAATATGCAATATAATATTAGAAATAGAAAA
>JAEDNL010000024.1 GCA_016302505.1 Bacilli bacterium | reverse complement strand
TAAAATAGAGATTTCTCTCTATTTTACAACTATGTTAACTATTTTATTTAAAACAACTATTTCTTTAATTACTTCTTTTCCATTAATATGATTTTTTACATTTTCTTGTTGATAAGCTAACTCTAATAATTTTTCTTTTGAAGTATTTATTTTAGTTTCAAATGTTGCTCTTAACTTACCATTAACAGAACAAGCTATTTTAACAGTATCTTCTGTTATATTATTTTCATCATATTTTAATGCTTCACTTTCATAAAATGGTTTACCTAAATTTAACATTTCATTTAATTCTTCTGTTATATGTGGCGCTATTGGATTTAATAATTGTAATAATACTCTATAGTCTTTTTTAGATATTTCATTATGACTTTCATATGAATTAGCAAGTATCATTAATGCAGAAACTGCTGTATTATAATTCATTGTATTTATATCTTCATTTACTTTCTTAATTGTTTTATTAATTAATACTTCTAATTCTTTTGTATATCCATCACTACCATTTACTTTATCTTTTAATCTATAGACTTTATCTAGGAATCTTTTACATCCTTTAAGACCATTTTCACTCCATGATGCATCTTTTGAATAATCTCCTATAAACATTTCATATGTTCTTAATGCATCTGCTCCATACAAATTAACCATATCATCTGGATTAACTACATTACCTTTAGATTTACTCATTTTAATACCATTATCACCTAATATCATTCCGTGAGATACTCTTTTCTTGAATGGTTCTTCTGTTGGTACTAATCCAATATCATATAAGAATTCATGCCAAAATCTTGCATATAATAAGTGTCTTGTTGCATGTTCCATTCCACCATTATAATAATCAACCATACCCCAATAATTTAATGCTTCTTTACTTGCGAATTCTTTATCATTATGTGGATCCATAAATCTTAACCAATACCAAGATGATCCTGCCCAGTTAGGCATAGTATCAGTCTCTCTAGTAGCAGGTCCATGACAATTTGGACAACTAGTATTAACCCATTCATCTACATTAGCAAGTGGACTTTCTCCATTTTCAGTAGGTTCATATGATGAAACTTCTGGTAATACTAATGGAAGTTCATTTTCAGGGACTGGTACCCAACCACACTTTTCACAATATATCATTGGTATAGGTTCACCCCAGAATCTTTGTCTACTAAATATCCAATCTTGTAATCTATAATTTATTTTCTTTTTACCTATTTTTTTATCCTCTAAGAATTCTATCATTTTCTTAATAGAATCTTTTTTATTATTTATACCATTAAGTACTCCAGAATTTATCATTTCACCATCACCAGTATAAGCTTCTTTTGAAATGTTTCCTCCCTTTATTACTTCAATAATTGGTATATTAAATTTAGTTGCAAATTCATAATCACGTTCATCATGAGCAGGTACTGCCATAATCGCACCAGTTCCATAACTAGATAAAACATAATCACTTATCCATATTTCTATTTTTTTATTATTAACTGGATTTATTGCTTCTAAACCTTCTAATTTAACACCAGTTTTTTCTTTTGTTAAATCAGTTCTTTCAATATCAGTCTTACTTTTAGCATATTCTTGATATTTATGAACTTCTTCTATATTTTTAATTTGACTCTCATATTTTTCTAAATATTTATGTTCAGGTGACATAACCATAAATGTTACACCATATAAAGTATCTGGTCTTGTTGTAAATACAGTTAATTTATCTTCTGTACCATCTATTTTAAAATTAACCTCTGCTCCTTCACTTCTACCTATCCAATTAATTTGAGCAACTTTAATTTTTTCTAAGAATTCTGTTTTATCAAGTCCATCTAACAATCTTTGAGCATAAGCCGACATTTTAAGCATCCATTGACTCTTCAATTTCTTTTCAGTTTTAGTTCCACATCTTTCACAAACTCCACCTTCTGCATCTTCATTAGAAAGCCCTGTTAAACATTTAGGACACCAATTTATTTCTTTTTCAGCTTTATATGCTAGACCATGCTTATAAAATTGTAAGAATTGCCATTGAGTCCATTTATAATATTTAGGATCTGTTGTTGCAAATTCTCTTGACCAATCAAATGAATAACCTAATTTCATTAATTGTGATTTAAATGTTTTAATACAGTCCTTTACCATACTTTCAGGATACACATGATTTTTAATAGCAAATTGTTCTGCTGGTGAACCAAAAGCATCCCATCCCATTGGAAAAAGCACATTATATCCTTGCATTCTTTTTAATCTAGCCATTGAATCTAATGCTGTATAACTTCTTACATGTCCTACATGTAATCCACTACCACTTGGATATGGAAATTCTACTAATAAATAATATTTTTGTTTTTTACTATTATTATCAGCTTCAAAACATTTTGTATCTAACCATCTTTGTTGCCACTTTTCTTCTATTTTTTTAAAATCATACATTTTTCTCCTCCTCTTTTCTTTTAAAATATTTTCCTGTAATTTCATATAAAGAATATATTAGTACCATAATAATTAAAAATCCAATTAATAAAGATTTTATAAATCCATCGATTCTTATAACTATTGATGTAGTAAAAGAAAGTATAAATGAATTAACAATTGTTAATGCTTTCAATACTTTTTTATATTCAGTTTTTCTCATATCTAAATTATATCTTGCTATAAACAATTTAATTTCATCATTCTTTTTCAGGTCTTTATAAGTTTTTCTTTTTCTATTAAATATTATTGTATAAATAAGAAATACAATTGTAAATATAACAATTAAATCTAAAAAAAATCCTAATACTTTATCCATAATTCCTCCTTAAAATAAAAAAGTCATAAACTAAGGACGGACATATTCCGCGGTACCACCTTAATTCATGACTTATCATGCTCTTTAATTGTTAACGCCAATGTACGCTATTTCTAAAAAAGCAAGTTCAATATTTCATTGTATTAGTTTACATCAACCACTAACTTTCTTTGACAATATTCATATTTACTACTCTTTTTATAACTGAAATATGTTTCAATTATACTATAGTTCTGCTACATATTCAAGTAGTTTTAAGAACATTTTAACAAATATAGTTGGCAAACCTTTAAGTCTTCTAATAGCAATTCTTTTACTCTTGATATCTTTATCACTAAATAATATATTATCAATTTCTTCTTTTAAATGTGTTTCTATTTGTAAATCATTTATGATACTTTCTAAATCTTCATTAATAACTCTTCCAGCATCTATTTCTATATCTTTTCCTTTACAATATACAAATATTTTACTTGATGTATCAATATTATCAAATTCAATAACAAAATCAGTATCATCAGTATATCTTCTATATGGTACATTTATTTCATTTGCAAATACTTGTACCCCATTTGTAAATTTAGTATTTCTAAATCTTATTATATAACTTCTCTTTTCAGGTATAACACCTTGTTTACCTTCTAAAGGAGATATTGATACAGAAAAATCATTTTCTTTATAATAATAGTTTATTTCAGTTGTTAAACTATTTCCTTGCTTATACATATCTGACACACCATCATCTTCATATAATTTATATGTATTACTCCTTCCTGGGAATATTTGTATTTCTAATTTTTTAGGAGATGATGTATCATTAATATTATTATCTATTTTAGCAAGTGGTATTATAGCACCCGTTTTAGCAAATACAGGATAATCTTCATCTTTATAAAATGTTACATATCTTTTACCACCTATGAACTTCTTACCTGTTCTAAAGTCATACCATATTCCATTAGGTAAAAATATTTTATGTACAACTCTATTCATTACACTATCTTTACTATCTACTATTGGGCATACAAATAATTCACTTCCAAAATAATATTCATTTTTATATAATGGCTCATCATATGTTTCTGGATATTTATAATACAAAGGTTGTACTATTGGAGAACCAAATTTTGAATATTTATTTGCTTCACTATATAAATATGGTATTAGTTTATGTCTAAGCCTTAAATAATCTTTAACTATTTTATTAGTTTTAGCATCCCATCTCCATGGTTCTCTTTTATAATATTTGCCATTTCTTGATGATAATCTTAATATTGGACTAAATACCCCAAATTGTACAAATCTCATATATAATTCAGAGTCCTCTATACCATCTTTATATCCACCTATATCATGACTCCAGTAAGATATACCAATATTCGCAGCAGTTGCATTAAAGAATGGTAATAATTTTAATGTTTTCCAGCTAACCACAGTATGCCCTGAATATAATGCACTATACCTATGAGGTGCTATTCCATTATTTCTAGATAATAAGAAATTTCTTTTTCCAGTAAAATTAGAAAATGTATTATATAAATAATAATTCATAGTGAAATTTCTTGTTCTATTTTTAATATTATTATCATCATTTAAAAAGAAGTCCACCCCACTTGTTATAAATGGATTTATTATTCCTTTTAAGAATGCATTCATCATCTTAGCATCATATGGATTTAGTAGAACTGATTCATTCTTTTCATATATTTTACTAAATTCATTAAAGTTTACTTCTTCATTACTTAAAACTCCTTCTGTTTTAATAGTAACTCCTAGTTTAATATTATTTTTCTTTAAATATTCACTAAGACCTAAAGTATTAGGAAATATATTCTTATCAAATGAAAAACTGATATTAGAATTCTTGTTTTTAGTTCTAGCATAATTTCCAAGTAATAATACAGAAATTGGAATTTCATTTTTTCTAAAATTATTTACTAAGGTTTGAATATCCATTTCAGTATAACTCTCATCTTTATTCCACCATACTCCAAATGCATATCTTGGTAGCATTAAAGGCATTCCAGTTAAATTAAAATAATCCCTTAAGCCTTCTCCAAAGTCATTATTATATATAAATAAATATGTATCTATATTATTATAATTTGGAGCTATCACATTACCATATATACTAATTATGGGTGTTTTAGAGTCATCAATCGCAGTAAAGCCATCTAATGAAAAAAGTCCTTTTTCATACTTAGCATTACCTCTTGTATCATCTAAACTATATGCAGTTCCCATAAAATTTCTAACTTCTGGATGATTATAATACCATGTTTTTTCACTACCAGTTATTGTTACTTTTAAGTTTTGATCAGGAGATAATCTACTTCCTATAAATGGTTTTTCTTTATAGTATTGTAAAATAAATTTATCATTTTTAATAACTAATATTTGATTATCTTCTTCTACTGTATACTTTGGCTTACCAAAAGATCTATTAGATGCAAAAAAAGTAGGATAATCATTAAATGTTCCAGTTTCACTATATTCAAATCTAATAAGTACATCTGATAATATAGTTATTCTATATTTTTTACCCTTAAATGTATTTAAAGATATTGATTTAGCTTTATTTACATCTACTCTAAATATTGAACCTAAATCATACATAATTATCCCTCCTTTTCTTTTTTCTATTGTTTTAGTTTCACCATCCAATTATTATATATATCACAGTTTGAACTTGTTGGTGGTGGACTTGCTTTTTCCATTTTAACAATCATCGGTATTTTAAATATTCTACCAAATGCTACACAAGTACCAGATTGAAGTGTCTTTTGTTTTTCAACAATGTCTTCACTCATATTAGGAACACTCTTAGCAATATAGTCTAAGTCAGCAGGATGATTAATTTTAAAAATTAAGAAGTTTGTACATTGACTTATTACATTTTCATTTAAATCAGTTGGTCTTTGAGTTATTAAGTCTAATATAAGACCATATTTTCTACCTTCTTTAGCAATTCTTTCGAATATATTATAACCAAATAATTTTTTATCATCACCTTCAAGTACATATCTATGAGCTTCTTCAAGTATCATATGTATCGGATAACTTGCTCTATTTTGAAGTCCTTTAGTAAATTTCATAAACATTCTTCCAAATATTTTAACAATAGTTCTAGCAAATCTATCATCAACATCTTCTAAATTAAAGTTTACTATTTGGCTTCTCTTATTGCCATTAATTTGTATTTTTCTAATATAATCTTCTAATTTAATATACCCATCTGATGTAAAGAATTTACCCATTTCTCTGCTTGCTAAATCATGTAATTTAACTTTTAAACTCATCGCACTATCATACATAGATTCATTAAGTAAGTATCTCTCACTATATAATGTAAAGTTAAGTGCAACTTCTAAATCATGAAGTGAATAACATACTCCCTCGGCAGAGAAATTCCATTTTCTATCATCCTCAATAAAACTATTTATATAATCTGCGATTATTTTTCTCTCAGCAAATCTACCTTCACTATCTATATCAAAACAATTTCTAAATCTACGAGTAAATCCAATACCAGGAACATCTGTATCTAATGATAAATCTGGTGTATTAGTTTCACTTAATATTTCAAAAATTTGATCTCTTATTTTAGATGCTGTTTGATTAGTATACATAATTGATGTAATTGCTTTTGCTAAAATATGATTTTTAAATTCCATTGCTTCTTTATCATTTCTAGCAAACATTTTAACATATACAAGAGCTGTTTCAACCATAGCTATTTGAGAGAAACTAGTCGCATCAAGTAAGTTTAATACATCTTCTAGATCAAGTAAGCAAACTGGTATATTAAGTTTTTCATAATCTTTAGACATATTAGTAGTAATAACTTTAAATGAATAGTATGGATTATTTTTATTTAAATCCTTAAATGCATTTATGTACTCACCATAAGAATCGAATATAAAAAAGTTTGCTCTATAAGGTATTATTTGAGATGCTGAAAATATATTTTGAATTATTCTACAAATACCATAAGTTTTACCACTACCAGTATTACCAAATATAGCGCTATGATTTGAAAAAAAGTCATCTAAATTAACATTAAGTGGAAAATTATTATATAATGGTGATACACCAAGTCTAATACTTTTATTTTCACTACCAGTTAATATCTTAAGTTCATCTTGATTAATAATTCTAATCTTAGCATCCATACTTGGTTTTTTAATTAAACCACCATTAAAATCATTATCAGTAAGCTCACCTAAAAAACTAATCTTTAAATTATCTTGTTCAATAGAATCTATTTCACCTAAGATTTTTTTATTATCATCTTCAAAAACAACATGTAAATTAATTAAATCTTTAATACCAATTGCTTCTTTATTTACTTCAACAATTGCACTATTTTTAGTTATAGTCAATATTTTTCCTAACATACAAAAAGCACCTTTCTATTCTATATAATTATTCTAGCATACTTTTTTATAAAATAAAAGACTGAATTATTTAAATTCAATCTTAGTTAGATATAACCCACATCCAGACGCACATAATCCAAGTGAAGTTCTATTTTTACTTTCAAATATTTTATCAATGTCATTTATACTTTTCTTTCCATTATTAATATCAAGTAATAATCCTACAATATTTCTAATCATATATCTTAAAAAACCAGTAGATTCAAACCTTAAATATAATATTTTATTAGATATTTTATAATCTATAATTACATCTCTTTCATAATTAATTTTATTTTTATCGGAAGTAAAACTCCTAAAGTTATGAATACCACTTACTTTAGTAACAAAACAATCTAATAACTTTTTATCTATTTTTTTACAATATTGAAGAGTGTATTCAACCTCAATTGGATTATATTCTCCCATATTAATTTTATAAATATATTCTTTTTTAGAAACATTTCTTATATTAAACTCATCACTAACTTTAGTTATTTTTTTAATATAAATATAATCATCTAACATAGAATTCATACTATAAAGAAGACTTTTAGTATTAATACTTTTATCTACTTCAAATACACAATATTGATTATATGCATGAACACATTTATCGGTTCTAGAAGTCCCTAAAGTATTAATATTCATATTTAATATTTTAGATAATACTTTTTCTATTTGGCCTTCTACAGTTGTTTTATTTTTTTGAATTTGATAACCATAATATTTAGATCCATTATATGATAAATTAATTAAATATTTCATAAAAGTCCTTTCTCTACTACACATGCATATAATAATGCTAGATGAAACATAAAGAAGAATATGTCATTAAATCCAACTCTATTTGTTTCATAATTTGTTCTATATCTTTTATCATTATATAATTTTAATTCACTAGCATAATTTATTTCTTTTGATTTTACTTTAGTAAGTCTAAGTGAATTAGAAAGTAAACTCATAAAGACATAACCTCTTCCAAAAATATTAGAATTATAATAATCTATTCCCCTTGATGATTGAGCTTTGATAGTTTTATAATTTACTACTAATAATAATGGAAAATATCTTAATATAGAATTTATCTTTATAGCTATTTTATTTACAGGTAACATTAAAAAATTAAACATAGATAAAAATCTCTCAATACCATATACACTTTCACTAGGACTAGTTGTAAATGCTAATATATTTAAATATTCAACTACAACTATTAATTTAATTAAATAACATACTGTATCATTAAAATTAATTCCAAGCGAATATAAGAAAAATATTAAAAATAAATAAATATATCTTAAAGACCAAAATGTATTAAAATAATACTTAAAAGGTACATAACTAAGAAGCATCATAATTATTGTTAATACAAGTACAAATATATTAATTTGTAAATTATTACTAAGTATTAATACTAATATTGTTATTATAAAATTAATTAATTTCATAATGGGATTTAATTTATGAATAGTTGAACTTATTGGATAATAAGAACCAAATGAATTTCTAGAATACATCTCTATACACCCCTTTTATTAAATCATGAATATTAGTATATTGTGAAATATCATGTCCTTTTTTATTACATTTTTCTATAAATGACACTATTTTAGGTACCTCTAAATTATTAGATTTTAGTAATTTAGTATCAGTAAACAAACTTCTATCTCCACTTTTAATTAATTTAGTTAATTTTAATATATGTACTGTATCACTAATAGGATAAGCAAAATTAGTATCTTTAGTAAGTAATATTATTGTCTTATTATATTTATTTTTTAACATTTTTAAAAGAGATGTTAATTCTTTTTTATCAGTATATGAAAGTCCAGTTGTAAACTCATCTAATATTAATACTTTTGGATTATATATAATTGCACATGCAAGCGCAACTTTTTTAGCATCAACTACTGTTAAATTAAGTGGATTCATATTTAAATATGATTCATCAAGACCAACTAACTTTAAAGCATCAACTGCTCTTACATTTAATTTATCTAATTTATATTTAAAATATTTCATTCCAAATTCAATTTCTTTTTTAACAGTTTTATTAAAAAACATATCAAAAGGATTTTTAAATACGTATCCAGTTTGAAATCTAAGTTCATTTATATCTTTAATTTTACTACCATTATTAATAAATTTTCCAACTTTAACATAACCATTATTTGGGACAATAAGTAAGTTTATTAAATCTGCTACTGCAGTTTTTCCACTATTTGAAGCACCTAATATAGTATGAATTTTACCTTTTTCTAATTTAAAAGATACATCATCTAATATTGTTTTTTCTAAAGGAGTTCCTTTATTTATAATGAAAGTAACATTAGAAAACTCTATTTCCATAATGCATTCACCAACTTTTCATTTGTTAAATAATATTTTTTAATTAGGCCATAGTCCATAAGATATTTATTCAAATCTATTATAAATGGAAGAGAAAGACCAAGTCTTTTAAGTAACTTTTCCTCATTTAACACACTAAGTGTTTTACCTTCACATACTAATTTCTTATCATTTATGACATATATTTTATCACCATATAAAGTTTGTTCAATATCATTAGTAAAATTAATAACTATTCCACCATTATTAGCAAAATCTTTTAAAATATTAAAGACAAGAAGTTCATCTTCATAATCAAGACAATTTATAATATTATCTATAACTAATATCTTAGGTTTAATTATCATAGATGATAATATTTTCATTTTAACTTTATCACTAGATCCTAAACTATTAGGATCCCTTTGCAATAAATCTTCTAGTTTAAACATTCTAGCATAAGAACATATAAGTTCTCTCATTTCATTTTTTTTCATTGCTAAACTCTCAAGTCCATAAACTATCTCATCAACTACTTTTTCACCAACAAATATATCTAAATGTTTATATAAAACTATACTCATATTTCTCCTCATTTTAAGTAATGTTTTATATTCAAATTTACTATTATTTACAATTATTTCTGCTTTTTTATTACCATGTAAAAGAGTATGTACTATCAAATCATTATTATTTCCTATTATTGTTACAAAGTCTTTTTCTTGTAGTTCAAATTCAATATCATCACCAAATTTATATTTAAATATTACATCTTTCATAAAATTTTCTCCTAAATAGATTATACAATATTTTATAGTAAAAAAAAACAGTTGATTAATCAATTTCAACTGTTTGGTCTGTTATCATTTTAGCAGATAATGTTCCATCTCCAAGATCATATACACCAAGTACTCTAAACATTACTCCATCATATTTTAAATAATTATTTTTTTCATTACCAGATATTATGCATGCACCATTTTCTAAAGTATTTCCATCAGAATTTACTATTCCTTTATTATCAGTTCCACATTTACACGTCTTACCATCTGATGTTTTACCAACAAATTTACCACTTTCAAATTTTTCACATACAGTTTGTACTAAATCTTTTACAAGAGTTGTTTCAGATTTAATTTCACCTTGAAATTTAGCATTATATCCAGTAGTTAGCTTTTTTATTATAACATATTCACCATTCATTGATATTTTGTCTTTAGGATTAGTTAAACATTTACCTTCATATTTAACAATAACTTTAGTATCACTTAGTTCCACATCTCCATTACAAGTAGCATCTCCCTTCAAGTAATTACCATTAATAAGTTCATATACATAAACTTTAGCTTCAGTAACACCATTAAATATATCGGGATTATTACTAGCATATAATTCAGCAGCATTTTCAATTTGTGATACAGTTTCAGTATATAATCTATTATTTATATTCTTATTTATTGTTAAAATACTAGGTACAGCTATTGCTGTAATTATTCCTATAATTGCTATAACAACAAGTAATTCAGTTAATGTAAATCCTTTTTTACTCATAATATCATATCCTCTATTCTATTAACATTATAATAAATAAACAATATTTTTTCAACTATTTTTCAAAATAATTTTCTATGATGTCATATACTCTTTCTTTTCCAAGTTTAGTTACACTAGAAAAATTAATTATTTCATCTCCTAACGCTGGAGTAAGAGTTTTCTTAATTAAATCGTTTTGTTTTTCTCTAAGAGATCGATTAACTTTATCAAACTTAGTTGTCACTATCGTAACAGGTAAATTATAATATTTTAAAAATTTATACATTAGTACATCATCTTCAGTTGGTTTATGTCTAAAATCAACAAGTAAAAATACATGTTTTAAATTTTGTCTGTTTTTTAGGTATTCTTCAATCATAATACCAAATTTTTCTATTTGCTTTTTAGAAGTAGCTGCATAACCATATCCAGGTACATCTACTATATAGAATTGTGAATTAATATGATAAAAATTTATAGTTTGTGTTTTCCCTGGTTTAGAACTAGTCTTAGCCATATTTTTTCTATTGATTATTGTATTAATAAAACTACTTTTTCCTACGTTACTTCTACCTAATATTAAAAACTCATTCTTTTTATCTTCAGGATACTGTGATATTCTAACAGCACAAATAGGTTCTTCAACATTAACTACTTCCATTATTTTTCCTCGCTTTCCTTATATTCTTTACAACATAAAGACAAATCTTTTAATAATGCATCTGTATACTCTTTCTTATCAGTTCTAACACCACTAGCATAAGGATGTCCTCCACCACCATATTTAGCAGCTATTTGATTAATTATTGGCCCTCTACTTCTAATATTAACTTTATATAAATTATTTTTAATATCATGAGTTACAAATACCCATACATATACTTCTTTAATATTATTAAAATCATTTATCATATTAGATATTGAAGAAATATCTGCTCCTAATGAAGTAATAACATCCTCATCAATTTCTAAATATGCAAAACCATATTTATCTACTTTTAATGTAGATGCTATATAACCAAGAAGTCTTATTTCTGATAAAGGTCTTTTATATACTTCTCTATATATTTTGTCAATATCTAATTTATATTTTTTAATAAGTTCACTCACTAATAAAAATGTATTAGAATTAACATTTACTAAAAATCTATTAGTATCACTAACTATACCAGTATATAAGTTACTAGCAATATTTTCATTCATCTTAAGTTTAGTATTGTTGATAAGGAGTAATACTAATTCTGATGCAGAACTAGCACTATCCTTAATTAATTCAACACTACCAAATATATCAACCTTAGGATGATGATCTATTTTAACTACATTTTTAAATAGTAAAAAATTATCTATATCTACCCTTTTATTATCAGGAGTATCAACAACAATTAATAAAGAGTTTTCATAATCATAATTAGTTACTTTATCAACATGACCAAAATATTTAAATCTAGAAACAGTTGTTCCAACTGCATAAACTTCTTTACTTGGAAAAGTTAATTTAATAGACTCTTTAAGTCCCATTTGACTTCCATAAGCATCGGGATCAGGTCCAATATGTCTTGCTATATAGATTTTCTTATATTTTTTAATTTCATTATAAATTGCTTTATAAATATTATTCATAACTTCTTCTTTCTATTTATTTATTAAGTTATATGTGTCCTTAGCTATCATTAATTCTTCATCAGTTGGAATTACACACACTTTAATAGTTGAATCTTCACTACTAATAATACCATTAATACCACGAGTACTATTTTTTTCAGGATCAAGTTTTACACCCATAAAGTTTAATCTCTTGATAATCAAATCTCTCATAACATCAGAGTTTTCACCTACACCAGCAGTGAATGTAATATAATCTGCTCCTTCAAGTAATGCATTATACATAACAATATAATCTACTATTTTCTTAGCATACATATTAATAGCAGTAATACATCTAGAATCTCTATTATTATATCCTTCTTCAACATCTCTCATATCACTACTTACACCAGTAAGTCCAAGTACACCACTTTTTTTATTTAAATCAGTAATAACTTCATCAAACTTTTTACCTGTTGAATTCATAACATACGGAATTAATCCAACATCAATATCTCCACAACGAGTACCCATAATTACACCAGCAATTGGAGTAAATCCCATAGATGTAGCAATACTTTTACCATTCTTAATAGCACATATACTAGCACCATTACCAATATGACAGTTAATAATTTTCTTATTTTCACCTAACATATCATACATTTTTTCACAAATGAATCTATGACTAGTTCCATGGAATCCATATCTTCTAACGCCATATCTTTCATACCATTCATATGGCACTGCATATAAAAATTCTTCTTTATCCATTGTTTGATGAAAAGCAGTATCAAACACAGCAACCATTGGAGTATTTGGAAGTACTTCTTTAAAACTTCTAACACCAACTAAATTAGCTGGATTATGTAAAGGAGCAAGAGGTACTAATTTTTCAACAGTATCAAGTACATCATCATCAATAATAACACTTTCAGTATATTTATCCCCGCCATGTACAAGTCTATGACCAACACCATCAATATCATCATATGAATTAATAACTTTATAATTAATTAATTCATCAAGAAGATATTTAACCGCATCAGTATGATCATTTAATAATACTTCTTTTTTATCTTTATTACCATTATATTTAATAGTATAAAAACTATCAGGCAATCCTATTTTTTCAAAAGTACCACTAATTATTACTTTTTCTTCTGGTAACTCTATTAAAGTAAATTTCAATGATGAACTACCAGCATTAACACTTAATATTTTCATTATAATTCCTTCTTTCTTATCTATTTTATTATAACAAAGAAACTACCAAAATAAAAGAATAACTTAAGATAAGTTATTCAAAACAAAAACTTCTATTATATTTTTTAGTCACTTCATCACTACAATAATCTTTTTCCACAGTAGTATTACTAAATTCAAAATTATCAAGGTTTATATCAAATACTCTTAGTTCACCACTTTCATAATCCATTTCATATACAGTAAACGTACCATCATTTATCTCATAATCTCCATGGTATCTTAATAATAACTTATTATCTTTTATAATGCTTATCATACTATAAAACTCTATCATTTCACTTGCTATATAATAATTATTATATTTACAAAGTTTATTCATCCCATATTTACCACTTTTACCACTATATATTAATTTATTATTTGAATATATGTTAGCTTTTTCATTTTCAATATCAACTACATAATTTATTTTATTATCATTATCATTAACTATAGTTTGATATTTACCCCATTTTAATTCATCTGTATAAAATGAAGAATTAAATAATTCAAAACAACTATCCTTTAATTCAACATTATATTTTAAACTAACATCATTTAAATCAATTAAATAATTATTATCAATATAATTAATATTTTTTTTAATATTTGTGCTTGTGTTTGTACTCTCTTTATCTTTAATAATACCACTAAAATTAATATCAATAACAAAGAAAATAAATGCAAATAAAGCAACTAAAAACAATAAACTAAAATATATTTTTTTCATATCATTCACCAATTTTATTATAATAAAAAAGAGATTAAGAATCAATTAATCTTTAAATTTTTCTATTCTTTTGTACTCATTATCAAGTAATGATACATATTCTTCATTTCTAGTATTAATACATTTCATTTTATATAAGAGTTTATTCTTTTTACTAAAATAATTATTTAAAAGCATAATATCACCATTAAATATTATGCTCTAAATAATTCAATTAATACTATAATAAATTACTTTTTTCTTCTTTTAAATCAACTATTTCAATATTGTTAACAGCTTCATCTAAAAGACTACTAAAATCATATAAACTCTCTTCATGATATATATGTTTTAAATTAGGATTAATAACAGGATGTTTAGGTACAAAAACAGTACAACAATCTTCATATGGAAGTATACTTGTTTCATATGTATCTATCTTTTTAGATATATCAATTATATCTAATTTATCAAAAGAACAAAGAGGTCTTAATATAGGATAATTAGTAACATCATTAACAGCAAGTATACTAGATAATGTTTGACTAGCTACTTGTCCTACACTCTCTCCATTAACAATAGCTAAACATTTATTCTTTTTAGCTATCTCCTGTGCTATTCTATACATCATTCTTCTCATAATAGTTATTAAATAATCAGGATCAAGATTCTTATAAATAGCTTCTTGTATCTTAGTAAAATTAACTACTAAAAGTTTACCATTAGAATTATATTTTTCAAGCTTACGAGCAAGTGTTATCACTTTATTACGAGCCTCAAGACTAGTATGAGGTCTACTTTCAAAATATAAATAATATAATTCCACTCCTCTTTTAATAGTTAAATATCCAGCAACAGGTGAATCTATCCCACCACTTAACATCAAAAGACCACGACCAAGAGTACTAACAGGATATCCACCTAATCCTTTAATTCTTTCCTCATAAATATAAACAGCTTCACATCTAATTTCTATATTAAGTAAATAATCAGGATTATGAACATCTACTTTACAATTAATATTTTTAAGAATATGTCCACCAATAATATTATTTATTTCCATAGATTTAATAGGATATGATTTATCACTTCTGTTTGTTTCTACTTTAAATGTTTTAAAATCCTTTTTTTTCATAACATCAAGTGAAATATTCTTAATATTTGAAATACTAGTATCTTCACTACTTATACATATAACTATTTCATGTATACCAAAAATACTCTTAAGAACATCAACTATTTTAGAAATATCATCTTCATCACAGTAAATAAACATTCTATAATAATCATCTTTAATTTCAATGTTAAAAACATTAAGTTTATTTAATATATTTTTTTTTAATGTCTTTATAAAAAATCCCCTATTATCTTTCTTAGTAGTTAACTCTCCATATTTAATTAATATTACTCTTTTCATTTTAATAACAACTCATTCCATACCCTATCAAATATATTTAAAAATTCATGTATATCATCCATACTAGTTAAGTGAGATAAACTAACTCTAATAGAAGTAGTTGATACATCTTTATTACCATTTGATATTGTTTTTAACACTACACTTTCTTCAAGAGAAGAACAAGCAGTAGTAGTCGATACATATACTTCATATTTCTCAAGAGCATGAACAAAAGTTTCAGACTTTATTTTAAGTAAACTAAAATTAACTATTTGAGGAACACAAAGATCATTAGAATTTATTTGAATAGGATACCCAGATAATCCTTTTAATAATTCATTCTTTAATTTTTCACATTTTTTAACATTCTTATCAAAATTATCATTCATAAGTCTTATTGCTTTTGAGAATGCAACCACTAGTGGTAAAGCAGGTGTCCCACCTCTAAAAGGACAATTCTCAGTAGTACCATATATTAATGTATCTATTTGTAAGTCTCTTCTTTTATATAAAATACCAATTCCCTTAGGAGCATATATTTTATGTGATGAGAATGAAGCTAAATCAAGATCACTTAAATAAAATTTAGTTTTACCAAGAGCTTGTGTTAAATCACTGTGAAATAAAGTCTTAGGATTCTTTTTGATAATAACTTGTCTAATTGTCTTAAGAGGCTGTTTGAATCCAGTTTCTGAATTAACAGCACATATACTAACAAGAATAGTATCTTCACGAATTAAACTTTCTAAATCTTTTAAATCTATTTGCCCATTAGGAAGAATATTTACAAAAGACACTTCATAACCAATACTACTTAAATAACCCATCACTTCCAAAACACTTTTATGTTCAAGTTTAGAAGTAATAATATGTTTACCACGAGATGCATATTTAAATGCAACTCCTTTAATAGCAGTAGTATTACTCTCACTCGCACCACTAGTAAAAATTAATTCTTTTGGATGACAATTAAATATATCAGCAATTTGATTAGTTGCTTGTATTAATAACTCTTTTGATCTAATTCCTAAAGTATGTATACTATTAGCATTACCAATATAATCACGAGTTACTTTTAAATATGAATCAAGTACTCCCTCATCAACAGGAGTAGTCGCACTATAATCTAAATAAATCATATATCCTCCTTATACTTCTTGTATAACAGTTAATATAACTGGTTTACATTGAGTTTCTTTATATAAATAAGAACCAACTTTCTCTCTTATTTCATTTCTAATTTTAACATAATCAGCATATTTATTACTAAAAGTATTAGCTTTAATAATTTCAATACTTATATTTTTAACTTCTTCTATTACATCAAGATTATCTTTAACATATATAAATCCTCTAGTCATAATCTCTGGTCCAACTAAAAGTTTCTTTTCTTTTTTACTAAGAGTTGCTGATATAACTACAAGACCATTACTACTTAGAAGTTCTCTATCTTTAAGTACTAATTCACCAACATCTTCACTACTTTTACCATCTATTAATATATCATCTACAAATACTCTATCAAAACATTCAACTAAAGAGCCATCTTCTATTTTAACAATATCACCATTTTCTTTAAGAATAATATTTTCTTTAGGAATCCCTACTCTTAAGGCAAGATTACCATTTTCAACTTGATATCTATATTCACCTTTAATTGGCATATAATATTTAGGATTAAATAATTTAATTAAAAGCATTAAGTCTTCACTAGAAGCATGATGTCTAACACTCTTTTCATTAGGTATTGTTACTATGTTAACACCTTTAATAGCAAGTTCATTCATTATTTTAACAAGTGTTTTTTCATATGCATCATAACTTGGTTCAGCAAAACATATAGTATCAGTATTCTCAAGAGTAATAAATTTATCATGACCATTTATTATTCTATTAATATTTGAATATGGAGCTTCCCTATCATTACTAATTAAAATTATAGTATTAGGACTCTTTAAATCAGTTAAATTTCCAATAACATCATCCTCGATATTTAAGTATCCATTATTAAGACAAAGTGATACGATAGAATATAACTCTTTACCCATAATAACTACTTTTCTATTCTTTCCTTTAATAGAATTAAATATTTCTTGAATAGTATATATATGAAGTGGTAATACAGTAAATATAATCCTTCCTTCACTCTTATCAACTAGATTTTTAAAGAAACTTTCTAACTTATGATTAGGACTTGTATGACCTTTCTTTTCAGCAAAAACACTTTCTGCCATCAAACATAAAACACCTTGTTTTCCAATATATGCAAGTTTGCCAAGATCCATATCATAGTTACCCTTCATAGTAGGATCTATTACAAAATCAGCCATATATATTATCGCACCATCAGGTGTATTAACACAAAATCCTAATGTTTCAGGACTACTGTGAGTAACACTGAATGGGAATATACTAAAATCTTTAAAATCTATTTTCTTATTCGCAGGTATTACATGTAAGTTTTTAATCTTAACTTTTTCTTCCTCACAATTATAATTAATAATCTCACTTGTATATTTAGATGCATATACATTTACATCAGGAAGTACCTTTAAAAGGTCTGTAAGTGCTCCCATATTCTCATGATGAGGATGTGATATAAATACACCAACTATATCTTCTTTTCTTTCAACTAAATATGTAAAATCAGGTATAACATAATCAACACCATACATTTTATCAGGTGCATATTTCATACCACAATCAAAAACTAGTATTTTATTATTAATACTAACTACATATAAATTCTTTCCGTTCTCGTTTAGACCACCTAAACTCATTATATTTATTTTACTCATATTTTTTCATCTCCTTAAAAGTTAATCGGTAGATATATTTTAACACAAAATGAAAAAAAATACTAGTCACCTAGTATTTTCCATTTAATATTTCTAAAGATTTTTTATATTTTTCTACTCTTTCAACATCTTTTTGAGTAATTTTATTTAATCTACTCAAATCGCTATTGTTTTTAAGATCTGATATTTTAACTTTAGTTGCTAATGAATATGACTTAATTTTTTCTATGTAATCAAAATACGCAACTGACTTATCATGAGTTAATATTTTTAAGGCTGATATTATCTCGTCATTAAATCCCATCTCAACTAATTCATCTATAGTTGTATCAGTATCCTCTATAACATCATGTAGTAATGCAACTATTGTTGAGTTCTCATCATCCATGCTTTGAGCAACTGTAAATGGATGAAATACATATGGAATACCTGATTTATCCACCTGATCTTTATGTTTGGCAAACATTAATTTTAATGCTTGTTTTGTTTTATCGGTGTATATCATTTTTTTCCTCCTTTGTCGCAACTAATGTAAATTTTTGTGACTCTTTAGAAAATGTATCAGCTAAATGTTGTGCAAACATCCAACCATTGTTTCTGAAAATATAAAATAAACCATCCTCCAATTTTATCATTTCTCCCTTGTAATTGTAATATTTTGGTTTTTCTATTTCCTGCTTTGCTTCTGCTTCAGATATTTTTTCCCAGTCATAAGCCGCATCATAAAACATATCCATAAT
>JAEDNL010000023.1 GCA_016302505.1 Bacilli bacterium | reverse complement strand
CATTGGGAGAGACTATAAAATTAATAATCAATTTAGATAAAACTCATATACAAAACATTTTGAAAGATTGTGTTAATTGCTTTACTAATATTAAATTAAACAAAGATGAAATAATAACTGATAAAGATAAAGAAAAGTATTGGAACAAATTAAATGTTATTCGTGAAATATTAAATATTGTTGGTTTATTAAGAAATAGTTTGGCACATAATCAACCTATATATAATTTTAATGTTAAAGAATACTATTCATCAAAATCAAATAATGTTCATTATATTTTACCAAAAGCACATAATCAACAAGAACAATATGTATTAACAACAAATTATATGTCTTACTTTGCAGAATTCTTTGGTAGTGATAGATACAATAGTTTTTCAGGTAATGCAAATATTGATTTATCTTGGGTTATATATATAATTTATAAAATTATTTCACATTTGGACAAGAACACTAATATGTATACAGAATTAGTTTATGTATATAAAAAGTATAATATTATTTTAAGACCAGACAAAGCATCAATTAATAAAATAGAATTATATGAAACAATACTATCTAAACTAGAGAATTATAGTAATATTAGTTTTAACATAAATGATATTAAAGAAAAATATGATAATGACAAAAGAATTAAATCAGATTTAATATCATTAAACAAACAAATTAGAGATATGCAAAATGAAATGAAATCTCTATTAAATGAAAACACTAAGAATAATGATTGTATGAAATATACACATTTCTTATTTGATAGAGCATATACAAAATATACTGGTATAGATAAAAAGTATTTTGACAAATTAGTGAATAATAAATAAAAATAATCATAAAATATTAGTGTTACATATTTACATTGATCATAAAATATGATATTATGAATATGTAATGAAATGCCTCTCTTTTTGAGAGGGAGAAAAAGGAACGCTGTTCCTTTTTTTCGTGTTGTTTATAAAAATTGATTAAAAAATGTTGAAATAAATAATATCTATGGTACAATGTATTTAGTGATTAGTAGTTTATAAACTATTCCTAAGGCTTCGGATATACTATATCATCGTACCAAATTGTATGCAACTAACCTTAATTGGTTAGTTTTTTTGTGACTATAATATTGTAAATTGACAAGTTTTATTTAAAGTAGTATTATAAATAATAATTTTTGAAGGGTAAAAGCATATGATAAATATCGAGAGTTTAAATAATTATGTAGGAATTATTTCTGAAGAAGAAACTATGAAACTAGCTACAAAAATATATATGATAACAGATTTTATTTGTGAAGATTATCCTAAATACAGAGAATGGTATTTCAATAAACAATTACCATCTACTATAAATACTAATGAAAGAAATATATTATTTGTTAGAAATCCTGAAAATGATAATGAAATAATTTCTATGGCTTGTTTAAAAAGAAATAATGAAGAGAGAAAAATATGTACATTATATGTTTCTGATAAATATAGAGGCTTAGGAATAGGTAAAAAAATTGTTGATGAATCATTAAAATGGTTAGGAACTGATAAGCCACTTATAACATTTGCTGATTATAAGTTAGAAATGTTTAAACCAATAATTGATAAATATAATTGGGAATTAGTAGAAATAGTTCCAGGACTACATGATGATGGATCTTTAGAATTATGTTTTAATGGATTATTGACTAAAAATAATGGTGAAACTTTAGAGCATCAATTATATAAGAAAT
The DNA here is from genome assembly GCA_016302505.1 of Bacilli bacterium. GTDB lineage: Bacteria > Bacillota_I > Bacilli_A > RF39 > UBA660 > CAG-1000. The sequence continues at coordinate 18,263 of JAEDNL010000023.1, read as the reverse complement.
TAATTATAATACTTAAAAATAAATATGAGCAAATTAAATAGAATCTAGTTTTGATGAACTAGTTTTTTTATTTTTCAAAAAAGTTTGTCATTTTCAGTTATTTCCTATATAATAAAAGTATAAGTAATTAGTGGAGGTACGTATGAAAATAATTAGTAATAATGAATGCTATATACAAGGATATGATTTAGAACACCTTATTTATGATGATACACAGTTTCCTGTTAATATGTATATGGATATTAGCAAAAAAGGATATCAAAGAGATTTAAGTAAATACTATAAAATCACTGATAAAGAACAAATAGAATACCTAATGAATAATGGTATAGTTGCTGACTTTAGTGAACTAGCAGCATATAATGAAACTGGTCTTAAAAAACTAATTGATTTTTTTAAAAAAGAATTATATTATGAAACAACTAAAGGTGAGGAGTATAATTCTAATACAGTTTCTTATATGATTGAGACTTTTAGAAAGAGAAGACAACTTGAATATATGATTTCTCAAGTTATACAGATGCTTAAATTAAAGAAAAAAAATTCTGATGTAGAATATCCTGATGTACCTAATCCAATTGAAAAACCAATTACTAATGGAATATTAAAAGCATGTCGTTCTATTAATCCTAATAATATTTTAGTATATAAAGCTGATAATAGTGATTTAACTAGTGATATTGATTATGGTTTTTGTGAGACTGCTTTCGATTTATTAAAACTAGATTGTAAATATAATTTAGATGAAGATATCAAAGTTGAATTTAGTGAATTTAGTAGTGATATGAAATATTATGTTATGGGATATAAAACTAAAGAAATTATTAAAAAACCAAATTTAAGAAAAAAATAACCAAGTAAAAAAACTTGGTTTTTGTATGTAAAATACTATAAAAAAAATAATAAATATGATAAAATGTATAAGGAGGATAGTATATGAACAAGATAACTATAATAATTGTTAGTGCTTTTATTTTATTATCAGCACTATTATTTGTACTTACAATTATAATTAAAAATAAAAGGAAGAATAGTATATTATCTTCAATAGATAAATTAACAACTGAAAAAAATTTAATTATTTCTTCTCAATTAATGAGTGAATTATCAAAAGCTAACAAACTTGTTAATAATAAAAAAACTGAAGAATTAGTTGAATCTTGGAAGAAAAGATTTGATAACATAGAAAATAAAGATATGCCAAAATTAACTGATAATTTGATTGAAGTAGAAAATTTATGTGTTAATAAAGATTTGAAAGGAGCTAAAGAAGCTCTTTCACTTGCTGAAAAGAATATTTTTCATGTTAAAGCTAAATCATATAAATTATTAAATGAAATAAAAGAACTAACTGAAAGTGAAGAGAGAAATAGAGAAGCTGTTACTAAATTAAAAAGTTTATATAGAGAAGTTGTATTTAAATACAATAAAAATAAAAATGAATATGGTGATATATGTAATCCGATAGAATTGCAATTTGAAAATATTGATAAATTATTTAGCGGATTTGAAGTTGCCATACAAAATCATGAATATGAAGAATTAGGCAAAATAGTTAAAGCACTTGATGATATGATTCATAATATTAGTATTGTTATAGAAGAGACTCCAACTATCATACTTATGTCAAATATGATACTTCCTAAAAAAATGAATGATATTAAGAATATTAGTTCTAAACTTATAAGAGCGGGATATAATTTAGAATATTTAAATTTGGATTATAATATAGAAGAAACTAATAAAAAAATTAATGAAATTATGGATAAACTTAAGGTATTAAATTTGCAAGATTCTATATTTGATTTGAAAACATTACTTGATTATTATGAATCTATATATAGTGATTTTGATGCTGAAAAAAGAGGTAAAAAGGAATATGAGCGTGGTCTTATTAATATTTCTGAGAGATTATCTAAAGTTACTAGTATAGTTAAAAATCTTTATGCAGAAATTACTAATTTAAAAGATACATATGATTTAAGTGATGATGATATTAAAATAATAGATGAAATCAATAAAGATTTAATAGCAGTTAAAGATAGTTTTAAACTTGTAAATGATAGAAGTTTGTGTAAAATAATGCCTTATTCTAAATTGAGTAATGATTGTGAACTTGTTGCTGTTTCATTATCAAAAGTAGAAGACAAGATAGAGTCTACACTTAAAAATTTAGGAAGCCTTAAAGAAGATGAAGCAAGAGCTAGAGATCAATTGTTTGAAATTAAAGGTATTATAAATAATTCTAAATATAAAATAAAAGATTATGATTTACCTAAAATACCAGAACAATTTTATATTGAGATGAAAGAAGCTTATGATGCAGTTAAAGAAATCAATAAGGAATTAGATAAAAAGCCTATTTCAATCAAAACATTAAATCTTAGGGTTGAAACTGCAGGTGATTTAGCACTTAAATTATTTAAAACAGCAGTTACTACTACAAAAACAGCAGCTATGGCTGAAATGGCTATTGTTTATGGTAATAGATATAGATCAAGCAATTTTGAAGTTGAGTCAGGTTTAAATAAAGCTACTAAAGCATTTAACAAGGGAAGTTACAATGAATCATTAGAAATAGTTTTAAATACGCTTAATATAGTTGAACCTGGAATACATAAGAAATTACTTAGCAAAATGGAAAGTTAGGTGACTTAAAGTGGCTAAAAAGAAAAAACAAAAAATTGAGGAAAATACTGGATTCAAATATAAAAAAGAATGTACAGGAATAATTGTTTTAGTACTTTCTATACTTGGCTTAGGTCAAAAAGGTATAGTTGGTGGAATAATTAAAAAATTTTCTATATTTCTATTTGGAAATTGGTGGGCTGTATTCTTGATATTATCAATTTGTCTATCACTATATTTAATAGGTAAAAGGGATAAACCAAATTATTTTACAGGAAGACTTATTGGTGTTTATTCAATAATATTTGCTATATTACTATTTTCACATATTAACTATGTAAGTTCAAATGATATTAAAACTAATATTATGTCTGAAACTTATAATAATATAGTTTTGGCTTACGATATTGATAGTGAAATTAGAAATACTGGTGGTGGTATGATTGGTGCATTATTTACATTTTCATTTGTACCACTATTTGATATAGAGGGAACTTATATAGTAATAATAATTATTGCTTCGTTTGGGTTAATAATGCTGTTTGATTTAACACTTAGTGATTGTTTATCTACAATATTTTCTCCTTTTAAAAAGATATTTAAAAAGAAAGAAATTGATGATGAAGAAGATGATATTAATGTTAAAGATATTAGTCCTTCAATGAAAGAACCTCTTAAGGATAATAAAGTTGTTATTACTAGTGTTGAAGATTATTTAGAGAAAAAACAAGAGGCTAAAGAGGAAGTAAAAGAACCTATTATTAATGAACCGGTAAGTTATTGTGATACACCTTATATAAAACCGTCTATTAATTTACTTAACATGCCTAAATCTAAAGGAAAAGTAAATTCAACAGAAGTTATTGCTGCGAATACTAAAAAATTAGAAAGAGTATTTAATGATTTTGGTATGGTAGCTAAAGTAATAGAAATACATGTAGGGCCTGCGGTTACTCAGTATGAAATGGAATTGCAAAGGGGTACTAAAGTTAACAAGGTACTTAGTATATCAAGAGAAATTGCACTTGAATTGTCTGCTAAAGAGGTTAGAATAGAAGCTCCTATACCTGGTAAAAGTACTGTTGGTATAGAAATACCTAATCAAACTATAATACCTGTATCTATGAGAGAAATAATGGAAGATTTAGAAAAAAATCCTAAATATAAAGATTCTAAACTAGCTGCTCCTCTTGGTAGAGATATAATGGGTAATGTTAAATGTGTTGAAATCAATAAAACTCCTCATATGTTAGTAGCAGGTGCTACTGGAAGCGGTAAGAGCGTATGTATTAATAATATAATTTTATCTGTAATTATGAGGTCTACTCCAGATGAAGTAAAAATGGTACTTATTGATCCTAAAAAAGTTGAATTTAATGCATATGAAGGAATACCTCATTTACTTATGCCTGTTGTAACAGATCCTAAAAAGGCAAGTGCTGCCTTACAAAAAATAGTAGTTGAGATGGATGATAGATATGAAACATTTAAAAATAGTGGTACTAAAAACATATCAACTTATAATGAATATGTAGAAAAACAACTTAAAAAGAATCCTGATTGCGGTTTTAAGAAAATGCCATTTATATTAGTTATAATAGATGAACTTGCTGACTTAATGCTTGTTGCTGCCAAAGAAGTTGAAGATTCAATTATGAGAATTACACAACTTGCAAGGGCAGCAGGAATACATTTAATAGTAGCTACTCAAAGGCCATCTACTGATGTAATTACTGGTGTAGTTAAATCTAATATTCCAACAAGAATATCTTTTGCTGTATCATCATCGATAGATAGTCGTACTATATTAGACATGGTTGGAGCAGAAAAACTTCTTGGTAAAGGAGATATGTTATATAAACCAATGGATGATAATACGCCTACTAGAGTACAAGGAAGTTTTGTAAGCGATGATGAAATACAAAGAGTAGTTGATTTTGTTAAATCTAAATCACATCCGCCAAAATATAGTGAAAAGTTTACCAATTTAGAGGCAAATAATTCTTCTTCATCATTTGCCACTTCAAGTGATGGTGCTAATAATGAAAATAGAGATGTATTATATAATGAAGTATTAGACTATGCTGTTAGAATGGGACAAATAAGCGCATCATTAATTCAGAGGAAATATAGTATTGGATATAATAGAGCAGCAAGAATAATTGATCAATTTGAAAGTGAAGGTATAGTTGGACCTGCTAAAGGAAGTAAACCAAGAGATGTACTTATTAAACTTGAAGAAAAGGAAGGTGAATAATGACAGTACATATAGAAGCTGAAAAAGAACAAATTGCTAAAAGAGTATTAATGCCAGGTGACCCTAATCGTGCTAAATACATAGCAAATAAATATTTAGAAAATCCAAAACTCGTAAATAGTTTAAGAGGAGAACTTGCATACACTGGAACATATAAAGGTGTCCCAGTAACAATATTTTCAAGTGGAATGGGTATTGGAAGTATGGGTATTTATAGTTATGAATTATTTAATGATTATGATGTAGATGCTATTATAAGAATTGGAACTGCTGGTAGTTATAGTGAAGATTTAAAAGTGTATGATTTATTGGTAGCTGATTCATGTTACTCAAAAACTTATTTTGATGAAGAAGCTGGAAGAGAAGACATTGAAATTATTAATTCATCAGGTGACTTAAACGGAATAATTATGCAAACAGCTGCTCTTAAAAGAATAAATGCTAAATTAGGAAGAGTACACACTACAGAAGCATTTTATACTGAAAATAAAGATTATTCTAAATTTATCAATTTAGGTTGTAAAGCTGTTGAGATGGAGTGCTATGCATTATTTTATAACGCTAAGAAATTTTTAAAGAAGGCAACAGCTATTCTTACAATTAGTGATAATTTAATAACTCATGTGGAAATAGATGCTAAAGAAAGAGAACAAAAACTTGATCAAATGATTTTTCTAGCATTAGAATCTATAATAAAAGAATAAAATTTGTAAATAATAAAAAAGAAGATGATTTTCTTCTTTTTTTAAGGTAAAATATGTTTGAGGAGAACAATATGGAATATAAAAAAATATTAAAAGATAATTATACATTACACTTAATAAATAGTAACAGATTTAAAATATTGAATGTAGTAGTATTTTTAACCAAAAAATATGATAAAAATGATATTGCTAGTGGTGTTCTTTTAACTAAGAATATGGTTTATTCTACCAAAAAATATAATACTAAAAATAAAATAGCAATAAAAGGAGAAGAACTTTATGGTGCAAAAGTATCCTCATTTTTTTCATCAACTGGTAATTCATTATCATTTACATTTTCTCTTGATTTTTTAAATCCAAAATACACTAAAAAAGAATATTTAGAAAAATCAATTGATTTTCTTTGTGAAGTTTTATTTAACCCTAATGTTGATAAAAATGGATTTGATGAAAACTATTTTAACATAATTAAAAATGATGTAATTACATCATTAGAATCAGTTAAAGATAATCCAGCTAAATATGCGTCTATTGAATATGGAAAAATAATGTATAAAGGTACTCCAAGTGAAAAAGCAACTATTCCTACCATAGATGAGGTAGAAAAAATAAATCCATCAATGCTATATGATTTTTATAATAAATTATTTAGTGGCGAATATAAAATAGATATTGCTGTTCATGGTGAATATGATGATAAAATAATAGATATAATAACTGATAAATTTAGTAAAGTTAAATCACTTAAAGATAAAATAGACTTAAAAATAAAACAAAAAAATAATAATAAATTAATAATGAAAGAAAACATATTACCATTTAAACAATCAAGATTATTAATTGGATATAGAATAAATAAACCAACATATCATGAACTTAATCATGTTCTAAAAGTATATAATACTATGCTTGGTACTATGAATGATTCATTATTATTTAATATAGTAAGAGAGAAAAATTCTTTATGTTATTCAATTGGTTCATATTACTCAAAATATAATAATGCCCTTACTATATATGCAGGTATAAATAAAGATAATTCAGATAAATCTATCTCATTAATTAAAAAATGTGTAGAAATGATGAGTGATAGAAAAGTGGTTGAAAAACTATATAATTATGCTTTAAAAACTATTAATACATATTTAAATAATTATTATGATGATGTAACATCTCAAGTAAATAAATATTATATCAGAGAATTTGAAGAGTCAGAAGATATTGAAACGCTAAGAGAAAAATTAAATAGTGTTACTGTTGATGAGATAATTCTTCTTAATAAAAAAATAAATATTAAAACAATATATTTATTGAAAGGAGATAACTAATGAAAAAGAAAATATTTGAAAAAGTAGATGAAGAACTATATATTGAAACATTAGATAATGGTATCACTGTTTATATGTATCCTACTAAAAAAACTAAGAACTTTTATTTATCTATATCAGTTAAATATGGAGCATGTGTAGAACAATATAAAATAGGTAATAAAATATACGATATTATACCTGGTACAGCTCATTTTCTTGAACATAAAGTTATGGCTCTTTCAGAAAACATAGAAATATCTAAAAGAATAAATGAACTTGGAAGTCTTGCTAATGCGTGGACTAGCTATAGAGGAACTAATTATAATATATTTGGTAGTATAAATATAATAGATAATTTAAAAATATTATTAGAACTTTTCTATCATCCTAATATAACTGATGAATCTGTAGAAAAAGAAAAAGGTATTATTGGTGAAGAAATTGATATGTATAAAGATGATATTGATAGAAATATGTATGATCATTTATATAAAAATTTATTTAATGATTCATTCATGAAAAATACTGTTGTTGGTGAAAGAAGTGATATAGAAAAAATAACTAAGGAAAGTTTAATGACTGTGTATAATAACTTCTATATTCCTAAAAATACATTTATTATAGTAACTGGTGATTTCGAAGTTAAAAATATATTAAATTGTATAAATGAATATTTATCTAATATAAAACTATCAAATAAAGATGTACCTAAAATAATAAAAAAGAAAGATATTAAAAAAGTATTCATTCCATATGAAGAAATATCTATGAATACTGAATATCCAAGAATAAAATTAGGTATTAAAATACCAAGAAATAATTTCACTATAAAAGATAATACACTACTTAGAATATATTTAAATATAATAATGTCTAATAATTTTTCTGCTACTAGTGAATTATATGAAAAGTATAAGAATGAAAATGTCATTATAGATATGGGAAGTGGAATAAATATAATAGATGACTATGTTATTATAGGTGTATCTGCTTTTACTACTAATGGAGATAAATTTATAGAAAGAATTAAAAAAGATATTCAAAAATTAAAACTTACTAAAAGTGATTTTGAAAGAAAAAAGAAATTATACTTAAAAGGATATATATGTGATTTTGATAATATAGAAGACATAGAATATACTATATGTGAATCTATAATGATGGATGAAAAACTTGATTATAATGAATATTCTAAAATATATAATATGACATATGATGATGCTTATGAAATATTAAATTCTTTTGAATTTGATAATATATCTATAATAAGAACAATAAAATAGGGGAAACTCTATTTTTTTTAACTATCTTTTTTTATTAATATATTGTATAATTATTTTGGTGAAGTGTATGAATAAATCTATTGAGTTTAAGAGTATTAAAGAACTATATAATAGAGTTAAACCTGCATTATATTCTAAAGTAAAAGAATTATATAATTTAGGATATAAAAATATTCATGAAGAAGATATATGGAATTATCTTGTTGAAACTAATTGGAAAAAGAAACATGATTTACAACTGTGTGATCTTATAAATGATATTTTATTTTCAAGTAATATCGAAATTAATAATTATGTCACTAGTAAAATACAAAATGTATCTAATAAAAATAATAATCTTTAGGAGGAAAAAACATGAAAAAAATATTAAAGCCAATAATAATTGTTTTGACAATTATAATACTAGGAATTTTTTTAATTAAACCAACATTAAATAAAATTAGTTATGGTATTGATCTTCAAGGAGGATTTGAAATACTATATAAAATTGAACCTTTAGAAAAAGGAAAAGAATTAACAGAAGATGATTTAGATAAGACATATACTGCGATAGTTAATAGAATAGATACATTAGGTGTTAGTGAACCTGTTATTGCATTTGAAGGTGATAATTTAATTAGAATTCAATTACCTGGTGTATCTAATGAGGAAGAGGCAAGACAAAGAATTAGTACTACTGCTGTATTATCATTTAGAGATACTAATGATAAATTACTTATGACTAGTGATATACTTGGTAATAATGGAGCATCTTTAACACAAGATAGTCAAAGTTTTCAATATGAAGTTAAACTTGATATAAAAGATACTTCTAAATTCTATGAGGTAACTAAAAAAATATCTCAAAAGTCTAATGGAGAAAATATGATAGTTATATGGCTTGATTATAATGAAGAATTAGATTCTTATGAGAATGAAAAATTAACTTGTGGAAAAAATTCAAATATGAAATGTATTTCAGCTGCTAGTGTAAAAGAAGGACTTGATGGAGGAAGTGTTGTAATACAAGGTAATTTTACTAAAGAAGAAGCACAAACTTTAGTTGATTTAATAAATAGTGGTTCTCTTCCAACTAAATTAAGTGAAGAGGCAACACCTAAGAGTGTATCACCATCATTTGGAGCAGAAACAATTACTAAGACTGGAATAGCTGGTATAATAACATTTGCTTTAATAGCATTAATATTAATCTATAAATATAGAATTAGTGGTGTTATAGGAAGTGTATGTTTATTTGTATATGCATTAGTTGTATTCATTATATATAATGCAGTAGGAGGAGTTCTTACATTAACGGGAATTGCTGCTTTAGTATTGGGTATAGGTATGGCAGTAGATTCAATAATAATATCAAATGATAGAATAAAAGATGAATTAAGAAAAGGTAAAAAATTAATACCTGCGGTTAGTGAAGGAAGTAAAAATAGTTTAAAAGCTATAATTGATGCGAATGTAACAACTTTACTTGCAGGTGTAATTCTATATATATTTGGTGAATCATCTGTTAAAGGATTTGCTACAATGCTAATTATTACAATATTTATAACAATATTTGCATGTGTAATATTATATCGTGTATTACAAATAATGACTGTTAAAACTAAAGTATTCAATGATAAAGAAAAATTATTTATTGGAAAATATAAAGAAATTAAGAAATTTAATTATGTAAAATTTGCTAAGAAACCAATAATTTTTTCACTATCTATTATTGCTATTGGATTTATATTTGTATTAGTACGTGGATTTAACTTTGGAGTTGACTTTACTGGTGGTACACAAATAAATTTATCTAGTAATAAAGAATTAGACTTTAATAAAATAAAAGAAATAGTAAAAGAATATGATTTAAGAGATTATGATACATATTTAAATAGTAAAACAGAAGGATATTTAAAACTTAATGATACTTTAGAAGAAAATGATGAAATTAAAGTTAAATCTGAGTTAAGAGATTTAGGAATTGATACATCTGTTAATGAAATAAGTAATTTAGTTACTAGTAATTTAACAAAGAATGCTATTAAAGCACTTGTATATTCTATGATAGCAATTATTCTATATGTGACAATTAGATTTAATATTAATTATGCTATATCAGGAATATTAATGTTATTACATGACTTATTAATAACTTTATCAATATTTGCAATTTTTAATATCAGTGTTGACTTTATAATAGTAGCATCACTTCTTACAATTGTTGGTTATTCTATTAATGATACAATTGTTGTATTTGATAGAATTAGAGATAATAGAAAGAAATTATATAAAAATAGAAAAAAATTAACTAACGAAGAACTTGAAAATTTAGTAAATATATCATCTAATGAAACTATTACTAGAAATATATGGACTAGTATTACTACTACTACTGCTATAGTTACATTATTATGTGTTGGTTTAAATGATATTTTAACATTTAATATAGCTATATTAATAGGGTTAATTGCTGGTACTATTTCATCATTATTAATTGGTCCAAGAGTATGGATGATGCTTGAAAGAAGAAGTATGGATCGTCCAGAAGATGAAGATGATGAACTTACTGAAATGAAAGTTAAAGGTATTAATTTCTAAGGGAGCTGATCTTATTAAAAATTATGATTATGATGAATTACTTGATTTATTAAAAACTTATATGGATCAAGAATATATTGATTTTGTAGATAAATATTATAATCAAGCTAAAATAATTTATGAAGGAATGAAAAGAGAAACAGGAGAAGAATATATAATGCATCCTATAAATGTAGCATATATTCTTGCTGAACTTAAAATGGATCCTGTAACAATTGGTTGTGCATTAATACATGAGGTAATAACTCTTGATAAAATGACTTATGAAGAAGTTGAAGAAATGTTTGGTACAGCTAGCGCTGATATAGTAAATAGTATAAGTAAAATAAGTAATTTAAAACAAACATTCAAAGTAAATAATCCAGAAAAATATAGAAGAATTATAGTAGGTCTTTCTGAAAATCCTGCGACATTATTCATTAAATTTGCAGATAGACTTCATAACCTTCGCACATTAAAAGTACATGATGCTGAACATATAAAATATATAGTAACTGAAACACAAAATATATATATACCAATCGCACATAGATTAGGTATGAAAAAAATGAAAAGTGAAATGGAAGATTTATGTTTACAATATTCTGATCCTGAAGGATATAGAAATGTAGAAAATAAAATAAATGCATCTATTGAAGAATTAGAACTTTCACTAGAACACATGAAAAACGAAATAAAAGCTGTTCTTGATCATCATAATATTAAATATAAAATGTTATCAAGAGTCAAATCTGTAAGAGGTATATATAATAAACTTAAAAAAGGAAGAAAATGGGAAGAGATATATGACTTATTAGGAATAAGAGTACTCGTAGATACAGTAGAGGACTGTTATAGAGTAATTGGCCTTGTACAATCTAAATACTCTCCAATACCTAATAGATTTAAAGACTTTATAGCTAATCCAAAACCAAACATGTATCAAAGTCTTCATACTACTGTATTTGGTGAAGATAAACGTATATTTGAAGTTCAAGTAAGAACATATGAAATGGACGAAATAGCTGAAAAAGGAGTCGCATCTCACTGGAGTTACAAAGAAAATATTAATGGTGCTACTAAAAATAATTTAGATTGTATTTTAGAACAATTTAGAGCATTGGTAGAAGTAAATGATATAGAAAAAAATATGAATTTCTTCTCAAATATTAAAGAAGAATTTAAAAGAAATCAAATATATGTATATACTCCTAAAGGAGATATAATTGAACTTCCAAGTGGTGCTACTCCTATAGACTTTGCATATAAAATACATAGTGAAGTAGGTAATACTACTACTGGTGCACTTGTTAATAATAAAATGGTTAGATTAGACTATGAACTTCATGATGGTGACTTAGTAGAATTAATAACTAAAAAAGGCCATATACCATCAAAAGGATGGTTAAAGATAGTTAAAACAGAAGCAGCTAAAAGTAGAATAAAATCATTTTTCTATAAAAAAGAAAGAGAAAAATATATTAGTCTTGGTCATGAAATGATGCTTAATGAATGCAAGAAAAAAAATATTGATATAAATGATGTATTTAGTGATGAAAATATTAAAAAACTATGTGAAACTTTATCATTAGATTCACTGGATGATATATATTTTTCAATAGCGACTTTAAAATTTTTACCATCATCTATACTAGGAAGACTTGAAATGAGAGAACCTAAAAAGAAACAAATAACACTAGAAAAAAGAAAAAATAAAAATGAAAGTGGAATACTTATCGCAGGTAGCAATGATATTCTTTGTACTTTAGCTACTTGTTGTAATCCTGTATATGGTGAAGATATAGTAGGATATATTACTCGTGGATATGGTGTTAAAATCCACTCTAAAAGTTGTCCTAATATTGATTTAAATAGTGAAAGATTTATAGATGCATCATGGGAAGGTGAAGTAAATAATAGATATACGGCTAAACTAAAAGTATATATAGAAGAAGTAAGTGATATTCTATTAAAAATAATAACTTTATCTACTAAATCAGAAATAATAATTGATTCTATAAATCTAATAAATAGAAATAATAAATTATTTTATGATATAACTTGTAAAGTTAAAAATATTAATGACTTACATAAATTCATTGATGAAATTAAAACTATAAGTAGTGTATCTTTAGTAGAAAGGATATTTATATAATGAAAGTAGTAGTCCAAAGAAGTAAAAAGAGTAAAGTAACTATTAATAATAAAGTAAATGGGTCTATAGATAAAGGTTATGTTTTACTAGTAGGTTTTACTCATGATGATACTAAAGAAATAATCGATAAAATGATTAATAAAATACTTAATCTAAGAATATTTGAAGATGAAAATGAAAAAATGAATCTAAGCATTAAAGATATAAATGGAAGTATTTTAAGTATAAGTCAATTTACATTATATGCAGACTGCAAAAAAGGAAATAGACCATCTTTTATAAATGCTATGAAACCAGATGAAGCATGTACATTATACGATTATTTTAATAAAGAGTTAAGCAAACATATTGAAGTACAAAAAGGTATATTTGGTGCAGATATGAAAGTTGAAATATATAATGATGGCCCTGTTACTATAATACTTGATAGTGATATATTATTTAAAAATTAAAAAATGCGAGAAAGACTTGCATTTTTATTTGAATAAAAATACTTTGTGATATATAATATACATTATGGAAAGAAAAGATGTGGATTTAAAATTAGTAAGCCCAATGATGAGGGAATATCTTACTACTAAAAGTGAGTATGAAGGAATAATATTATTTTATAGACTAGGAGATTTCTATGAAATGTTTTTTGATGATGCAATAACTGCTAGTCATGAACTCGAATTAACATTAACAGGAAAACAATGTGGTTTAAGTGAAAGAGTTCCTATGTGTGGAATACCACATCATGCATTAAATGTATATTTAGAAAAACTAATAGATAAAGGATATAAAGTTGCTATATGTGAACAAATGGAGGATCCTAAAACAACTAAAGGAATTGTTAAAAGAGAAGTAATACAAATAGTTAGTAAAGGAACACTTACAAGTCCAGAAATAGTAAATGAAAAAGATTTTAATTATATCGCAAGTATAAAAGACTATGGATATGTTTATGCAATATCATATGCTGACTTATTAAGTGGAAAAGTATGCACTTCATATGTAAAACATGATACTGATAAATTAATAAGTCAATTAGTAAATTTAAATATAAAAGAACTAGTATTAAATAAAGACTTTGATACTAAAATAATAAATATATTAAAGAATAACTATAATATATTTATATCATATTATGAAAATGATTCAGTATATACATCACATAATATATTCCAAAATATTAAAGATGATAAACTAATAAATAATACATCTCTACTTCTAAATTACTTAACTAATAGTTTAAAACAAGATTTATCTCACTTACAAATAGTTGAATATATAGATACAAGTATATTCTTAGAATTAGATAAAGAATGTATTAAAAACTTAGAATTAACAGAGACAATAAGAAGTAAAGAAAGACAAAATAGTTTATTAGGTTTTATGGATAAAACTAAAACTGCGATGGGAAGTAGATTACTTAAAAGTTTTATTATTAGTCCCTCTATTGATATAGATGAAATAACTAAAAGACAAAATTTAACTGAAAAATTCATAAATGATTTTATAAGTACAAGTGAACTTAGAAGTTTATTATACGAAATATATGATTTAGAAAGATTAACAGGAAAAGTAGCTTGTTCTTCATTAACAGCTAAAGATATGATTCAACTTAAAAACAGTATTAAAGTAATACCAAGTATAAATAAAATACTAGATAAGTTTTCATTACCATTACTTGAAACATTTGATGATATATATGAATTACTTGAAAAATCTATTAAAGAAGATGCTCCTTTTACGATAAAAGAAGGAGGTATTATAAAAGATGGTTATAATAGTGAAGTAGATGAATTAAGAAGTATTAAAACCAATGGAAAAGACTTTATATCTAAATTTGAAAAAGAAGAAAAAGAAAGAACAGGTATTAAAGGTTTAAAAATAGGATTTAATAAAGTGTTTGGTTATTATATAGAAGTACCTAAAGGACAAATAAATTTAGTAAAAGAAGAATTTAATTATGATAGAAAACAAACTATATCTAATTGTGAAAGATATATAACACCATTATTAAAAGAAAAAGAGAATTTAATATTAACATCAGAAGAAAAATTAAATAATTTAGAATATCAAATATTCTTATCAATAAAAGAAGAAATAAAAAAATATATATCTAAATTACAAATAGTATCATCTAAAATAGCATATTATGATTGTATTCAGTCTTTTGCTAAAATAGCAGAAGATTATAACTTTATAAAACCAACTATTAATAATGATAATATAGTAGAAATAATAGGAGGAAGACATCCTGTAGTTGAAAGTGTTATTGAAGGTGAATATATTGATAATGATATATTAATGGATAAAAATACTAATATATTAATAATAACTGGGCCTAATATGAGTGGTAAATCTACTTATATGAGAGAATTTGGTATAATAGCTATTCTTAATCAAATTGGTTCTTATGTACCAGCTAAAAAATGCAATATACCTATATTTGATAAGATATATACGAGAATAGGTGCAAGTGATGATTTAGTAGGTGGAGAAAGTACATTCATGGTAGAGATGAAAGAAAGTGCTAATGCTATTAAAAATGCAACCAGTAAAAGTTTAATATTATTTGATGAATTAGGAAGAGGAACATCTACATATGATGGTATGTCACTTGCAGGATCAATAATAGAATATATTAATGAAAATATTAAATGTAAAACACTATTCTCAACACATTATCATGAACTTACTGATATGGAAAATAAATATAGTGGTATTAAAAATGTTCATGTAAAAGCATTAGAAGAAGAAGGAAATATTACATTCTTACATAAAGTTTTGCCAGGTTCAGTAGATAAAAGTTATGGTATAAATGTAGCTAAACTAGCAGACTTACCAAACACTATAATACAAAGAGCCAATGAATTATTATTGTATTATGAAAATAAAAGTACTAAGAAAGAAAAAGTAATAAAACAATTCACATTAGATTTAGATACTAAACAAGATACATTAAGAGAATATATAAAAACTATTAATCCACTAGAGGTAACACCAATACAAGCAATAAATATATTAGATGAAATTAAAAAGAAAAGTGAGGAATTACTATGAATAGTAAATTATATGAAGAATTTAATTATATGAAATCAATAAGAAATCTAATATTAAATTATTTAATAAGTACTAAGATTAAATTATTACTACATAATAAATCTACTAAAGTAATAAATGAATGTATTAGAGAAATAATAAGTGAAAAAAAATTAATAAATATAATTAATAAAGCAATTAAATATAATAGTATAAATGAAGAGGTATTAGAATTAATAAAATTAATTAAAGAAAAGAATGATTATATATGTGTATTAATATATAATAATGAATTAGATAAAGATATTAAAATCTATAATGAAACAATAAATACAATATCATTAAAACTAAACAATTAAATGATTAATAAATTATTCAGGGGGAATTATGAATACAATAAATGATAAAATAAATAAAGAAATAGAAAAAGAAAAAATAATATTTAATGAATTTGAATTATTATGGGATGAATATAATCTAATGATTAAATTAAGAAACGCGGCATTAAGTCAACTTAAAAAAGAAAAATTAAGATTATCTTTAGATATACTAGTAACAGGTCAACATTCAAAAATAATGACTGAGCCATATGAACTAGCTAAATTAATAGAAGAAAAAATAGAAATAATTAAAAACGAACAAGAATTATTAGACATAATTAAAAGAAATATTATTAGATTACAAATATATAAAATAACTGATTTTAATAATGAAATATATAATTTAATTAATTTAATTAAATATAAAAATGATTATATATGTACTCTAGTATTAGATTATGTAAAACTATCTTTAGATATTTTAAAAGGTTATAATATAAATGAAAATGATATAGAAAAACTAAATATTAATGATATAGATAATCAAATAAAGGAGTATTCTCTTAAACTAGGTTTAAACTATAATGAATAATAAAAATCCTAATTGCTTAGGATTTTTTGTGTATTTTTAAAATTTAATTTAACTATCTTATTTAATTCATTTTTACCATATGCATCTAATATTTTTTTAGCAACATTATCTACTTTAGGACTAGCTCCCTTAGGAATATCTATTTTATATTTATTTGATAATTTATCCATCTCTTGTAAAAATAAATATCTACTTATAACAGATGCAGCAGCAACACTTAAATGTTTACTTTCACCCTTAGTTAAAAATGTTATCTTAGTAACTTTATCTTCTATATTTTCTTGTTTTAAATAACTAAAATAACTTCTAGGAGTAGTAAATTGATCTACTATTATTTTATGATAAGGAATACCTTTATTAGAAAGTTCAAATAAAACTCTATTGTGAAGAATAGCTTTTATTTTATTCATATTAAAACCTTTAGAACTCATTTCATTATATTTAGTATTAGAAAGAGTAAATGTTACATATGGAAGTTTATTCATTAATATAGGAGCACATCTTCTAATCTTATCATCAGTCATCTTTTTAGAATCCATTATTTTTAAATCTTCTAGTAGTTTTCTTGTACTTTTATCTACTAAAGTAGCAGTAACTATAATAGGCCCAAAATAGTCACCAGTACCAACTTCATCACTACCAATAGCATCATAATAGTAGTATGTTTTATCATCTTCTTTTTCTTCTTCTTTCTTTAACTCACTATCTATATCTCTATTATTATAATGACTTTCTAAATCTTTCCACATATTAGCATCAATATCAGCAGATATACCTTGAAACATAACTTTACCACTCTCATATAAAGTTATTATAGTACCACCTTCTTCTGCTTGAAATACTGAATATGGAGGTTTCTTATCTCTTCTTAATAAGTCATAATAATCAATCATCTTTTCTTTAATATTATCACTAGGTTTAAATACTATTGTCTTTTGCTTTTCCACTTTTATCACCCTTTAATTATATCTAAATTATACAATAAATTTATTTATCTTGATACATATTTTAATTTAATTATTTAAACTTGTCAATCATTTGTAAATTGACTAGTGGGGGGGTGACTATGCTATAATGCAAGTATACTAAGTAGAGTAATAGTAAAGGAGTAGGATTATATGAAAAATAAAGGATTTACATTAGTAGAATTACTAGCAGTAATAGCAATATTAGCAATCCTAGTAATAATAGCATTACCAAACGTACTAAAGATGTTTAATGATTCTAAAAAGAATAGTTTCTTAACAGAAGCAAAAACACTTTACAGCGAAGTATCTAAAAAATACATATCTGAAAGTATGAAAGGAAATAAACTAACTTATATTAGTTCGGAAGATGATACTAAATTAGAAATGACAGGAAGAGATCTTCAATATTGTGTACTCTTAAATACTGATGGATCAGTTAAAAGCATGAAAGTATCAA
>JAEDNL010000002.1 GCA_016302505.1 Bacilli bacterium | reverse complement strand
TAAATAACTTTTAGGGATTTTTTTATACTTAATATATGAATAAACACATAAAGCAGTGCATAACACTAACAAATAAGTTGTTATATGTTCCATAAACAAAGTACTACTAAGGCCTAATAGAAATAATAATATTAAGTTATACCATTTTTCTTTAAAATTAACTTTTTTAAATACATCCTTTATATATGCTATAAAAATCAAGACTAAAAACATATTAAATGAATAATTAATAAATCCACTAGTATTAACAATAGTTTCTCTAAATACACACCTGTTAATTAAAAATAACATTAGTATTGAAAATATCATAATTCCATTATTGTTTTTATTAACTATTTTTTTAATTAGATAACCTATTCCAAAATAAGTAATAGTCATAAATAACGATTTCAAAAGATTACTTCGAGTCAATACTAAAACCAATGTATTTCCTAAATATCTACCATTATAATCTTTAAATCCATTTTCAAATCTTTCTATGCCTATTTTACTTCCCCATACCCAATCATCATTAGAATAAGGAAAATAATAAGAAAGTATAAATAAAAATACAAAAATAAATGTATAAAATAAATATAACTTCCAATTTTTTTTGATTTTTTTAATTATTTTTTTCATTTTAATTTTTCACCTCACACAAGACTTGATAAATTTTACTATATCACATGTATAACCAACTTCACATTCTTCTATATTTTTTTTTCTAAAATTAAATATCTTGCTTTTTTCATAATTTATATTATCAATTTCTTTAAATAATTCTTCAAGCGTCAAACATATTTTTCCTGGCATTTCTTTATCATAATTTAAATAAAAATTTCTATTATCAACATAATTATTTTTATCATAGGCATAAAAAATCATTGGTTTGCCTATAACTGCTACTTCGTAAATAACCGCAGAATAGTCACTTATAACTTTATTCGATACAAAAGCCATTTCGTAAGTAGTAAAGCTTTTATCAAATATGACTTTGTCATTGTTAAATTTATATTTCGTAAGTGGATGTAATTTAACAACCAAATTATATTTTTTATAATTAAATTTATCGATAAATTCTTTTATATACTTATAATCATAATTGCCTTCTCTAAAAGTTGGACAATATAAAATGTTTTTCTTGTTATTTTTTAATTTAGGATATTTAGCATATATTTTATCGCTTACCTTTTTAATATTATTCTTATCAATCATTAAATCAAGCCTAGGTAAAGGAAATACTTTGAATTTATCTTTACTTTGGCCAAAAGCTTCACTAAAAAATTTTATACAATATTTACTACTTACAAATATATAATCATAATTATTATGCATATTCATAACTTTGGCAAGTTTTTTATTGCTAACATGCCTTACTCTACTACTAACATTGTCAACTATACTTAAGCCAAACTTTTTAAATGCTCCCATCGCATGCCACATTTGTATAACTATTAAATCTTTTTTATGTTTGCAATTACTTATAACAATGCAGTAGGAGTCTAGAATAACTAATTTACTTGTTGATATATAGTACATTTGTTTAAACATATGAAATATATATTTGATTTTATTAAGAAAACCAGAATTTAATGTCTTGCATAAATACACGACATCATATTCGGGCATTTCTTTATTTATTTCTTTTCCAAGCAAAACAAAATCAACGTTAATATTATTTGATTGTCTACTAATAAAAGTAATTCTATTTTTAGTTTTAAACAATTTAAATATTGAATATATAATATTGAGAATGAGTTTTAATATTTTAATAATTATTACCATTTTAATCCTCTGTTATTAGTTTTTTGACCACTCTCTCTGTACTTTTACCATCGCATGCTCCACAAAAGTAGTCAAAAAATTCTTGAAGTTTCTTTTTATTGACTTTACTATTTTCAATTAAATTAATTAGCTCTTTATTATTTTTTGCTATATCACCATAAGTATACTTAGAGAATGGATAATAAAAACCTCTACTTCCATCATAATTTTCATAATCTGGTATATAAAATATAACAGGTTTTTTAAAGAATGAATATTCAAATATTACAGAGCTATAATCAGTAATTAATATATCAGTTATAAATAACAAATCGTTTATTTCTCTTTCATTACTTAAATTGTAATAAAAATCATCGTTTTCAAAATCTATATCAGGTAATTTTTTAATAAACGGATGCATTTTAACTAAAAATACATAGTCTTTGGAAAACTTCTTCTTTATTAAATTAAAATCTATTAAATCATAATCATAATATGCTGTTTTTTGACCTTTTCCTCTAAATGTAGGAGCAAACAGTATAACCTTTTTATTTTTGAATTGAGGATATTTTTGATATAGTTGCTTTCTAATGTCTCTTTTATATTTATCACTATAAAATATATCTGTTCTAGGAACACCGTAAGGATGAACCTTTTCTATGTCAATACCAAAGGCTTCCGCATAATTTTTTCTTATATTTTCAGAACTAACAATTGTATCAGTATAGTTTTTGTGTGTCAAACTTGAACTTTTATATCCTTCTTTACTTTTATTTCGACTGTATCCTACAGTTTTAAAAGCACCCATTGCATGCCATACTTGTATTAATTTAGCATCTTTTCTTATTTTTAAAGGATAAATTAATGGGTAAAAATCATCAACCAGTATATATTTAGAACTTGCTATATCTTTAAGTAAAAGAATTTTTTCTTTAAAACTTCTTTTAGTTTTTAAAGATTTTTTTAGATGAGTTTTTAACTCATAGTCTGGATTATTTTCTTTCAAATAGTTATATATATATTCAAAATTTCCAGAGATATGGTCTCTGGAATCTGACAAAAACAACACTCTTTTTTCATTTAATTTACACCTTTTGGTAAAATAATTATAAATGATTATGCAAGACATTCTTTTTATTTTTTGTAAAAATCCTTTTATATATTGCATATTAAATCTCCCATTTCATTATGGTTTTAAAATTATTGCTTAAATCATTTTGAAATGCAGAGTGTATGTCATTAACTGAATGTACTTCTACCTCACTAGATATAATAGTACTTAAATAGTCTACCACATCGTCATTTTCTTCTATAAATCTAATTGATGCATCAAAATCTTCATAACCACTTCTACTATTACCTAATAATGTTAAACCTTTTTCAAGTATCATTCTCGTATTTATCGGTACATTATTTTCGCTTACACCCATTAAAGCAATACTCCCTTGTGGATTAATTAAATCAATAATTTGATTTATGGCTATTTCTGATTTGGTACCACCAACGCATTCAAATGCATGATCTACAGTAACACCTTCTGGAACGTTGGCAACTTGATATACTTCATCAGCAAATTGATAATATTGAAGTTTTTCATATCGATTTCCAAAAACTATTAGTTTAGCTTTGGGGAAAGTTTTTCTAAGAACAAGAGCTGTTACAAAACCAACACTGCCATCTCCCCATACACCTATGGTTTGTTTTTTCATATGGCTATAACCTTCGAAATGTTCCAAAGCATTCATAGCTACACTCATTAATTCCAACAACACAGCAATTCTGTCCTCAATCTTTGTATATTTAATAACTCTAGTTCTTTGTATATTTACAATACTTTGCATAAAGCCATCATAACCGCTTGATTTGAACAAACTACTTCTTAAATAATTTTCTTTTATTATAGAATCAGTTTCTCTAGGAGTATTTGGTATCATAACCACTCTATCTCCAGGCTTAAACTCACCTTTGGGATCAAATACTATTTTACCAACACACTCATGAATTAAAGCCATTGGAAGTTTTTTTGCTAGTACTTCTGGCGATCTTTTCCCTTGATAATACCTTTGATCAGCAGCACAAATAGAAAGATATGTTGGTCTTACTAATACATCATCAATAGGAAGAGGTAAGTCTATAAAATCAGTTCTTATTTGTTTTGGAGAACTAAGTCTATAAGATTGCGCTATCATTTTTCATCCTTTCCCATTATAATAGCACGAGCTATTTTAAGATCATATAATGTTGTTAACTTTATATTATATATTTCACCATCGACTAAACCTACATTTTCCCCTTTTAATGAAAAAATCTTACAACCATCAGTTAATATTTCCTTTTCCTTTTTAGTTAATGACTCGAATAATTCCATCAATTTTTTAATATTAAAAGTTTGAGGAGTTTGTCCTTGATAGCACTCTTTTCTATCAGGAATCTCAGTGATTATTTTTCCATCTTTAGAATATACAATTGTATCAATGGCTGGCACAACTGTATCAACAGCATCAAATTTCTTAGCCAATTTAATATTATCATCTAATATTCTTTGATTAACAAATGGTCTAACTGCATCATGAGTAACAATAATATCCTTGTCTGTCAAGCCATATTTTTCTTCAATTAATTTACAACCATTAATAATAGTTTCATTTCTAGTAGATCCTCCAGCTGTTATATCAACCCTATCAGTATCAATATTATACTTTTCTAGTAAATCTTCAGCATGACTGATCCATTCTTTAGGGCAGCAAACTATTATTTTTGAAAACGATTGATTAATCAAAAATTGTTCAATAGTATGAATAATAATTGGCCTATCTCCTAACATTAAAAATTGTTTGGGCATTTCTGTATTACCCATTCTTGTGCCAGAACCACCGGCTAAAATTTCTCCATAAATCATATTTTCCTCCATACATAAAAACATCTTAATTCATTTAAGTTATTTCATTTTTTATTATAACACATTTTATAATTTTAGCGCAAATATGTATATCATTTATTAATTAAAAAACTTAATATTTCCTCTTTTTCTTTCCTTCCATTTATTATATCATATATCAAATTAATTATTGGCATCTTTACATTTCTTTTTCTAACAAGTTTGTGAATAGATTGTAAAGTATACATTCCTTCTACAGTTGTTTCTTTTAAGTAATTGTTAATAACTTGTTTACTTTTTCCCTCTCCTATTAAACATCCAAAACTGAAATTTCTAGAAGATGAAGATGTACTAGTCATTAAAATATCACCAAAACCTGCGAATGATAAAATAGTTTTCTTTTTTCCACCTAATGCAAATAATAATTCTTTAATATCATTCATGCTTTCTGTTAGAAATAACGCTTTTGTCGATGGGGTTGCATTCATACCTTCTAACATACCTGATGCGATTGCCATAACATTTTTAATACTGCCACATACTTCTACTCCTATGATATCATTAGTTCTTCTAAATTTAGTTAATTCATTCTCAAAACACTTTCTAACTATTATATCTACTGAGTTATATTTAGTAGCAAGACTTAAACCAATTGGTACTTCTTTTACAATATCTACTGCGAAAGAAGGTCCTGATATAACTGCTATTTTATTTTTACAATGTTTTTTAAATACATCATGTAAAAATAAACATGTATCTTGTTGAATACCTTTTGTTGCAATTAAAACAGGTTGATTTTTACTTATATATTTTTTTAATTCTATAACTGTACTTTCAAACGAAAATGTAGGAACTGCGATCACAATTAAATCTTTATCACTTATTACATCTTTCATATCAGTACTGAAATTAATACATTTAGGTATCTTATAGCCTTTTAGCTTATCACTTTTTCTTGATTTAACTAATGAATCTTTTTCTTCTTCTTTATAAGACCACATAGATACATCTACTTTATTTTTAACAAGTATACTTGCAAGAGCTAGTCCATATGCTCCACAACCTAATATAGCTACTTTCATTTTATTTTCTCCTTATAAATATAATAACACAATAAAACGAAAAGGTCTATTTTTTAGACCTTTCAAATATAATATTAGTTTTAAATACTAAAAATAATACAATAAATGCTATTATTACATAACACACAGCAGCTTCTTTTTTATCACCTACTGCATAGAAAATACTAGTTAATGAAAATATTATATTTATACCATATATTACAAGTAAAGTACTCTTTTTAGATAATTTCTTTAATAGTTGATGATGTAGATGCTCTTTATCTGCATGATCTATTTTTTGACCTTTTAATTTTCTTCTTATAATTGCACATAATGTATCCATAATTGGGATAGCTAAAATCAATAATGGTATTATTAGTGAAGTAAGCGTAGTTGTTTTAAATCCTAATAAAAATATAACAGAAATCATAAATCCTAAGAATGTACTTCCTGCATCTCCTTGATATACTCTAGCAGGCGGAAAATTATGTACTAAATAACCAAGAGTACTTCCAAGCATAATTAAACATAAAATAATATCAAGACCACCAAACTTATTTAATATAAATCCTATTATTGCGATTGTTAAAAAATATATTGAAGAAATACCAGCACATAATCCATCAAGTCCATCTATTAAATTAATAGCATTGATAGTTGCAATTATTATAAATATTGATAATAATTCAGGTAGTAAAGGCACTGCTGTAAAATTAATTTTAATTCCAAATAAAGTAACTTTGGTAAGCTCAAGTCCCCCATAAAATACAACTATTGCAGCAACTATCAATTGAACTAACCATTTATATTTATTTGGCATTGGAGTTTCACTCTTAGTCATATCATCAAATAGACCTAAAAGTATAATTAAAAAAGATGAAATTAATATTGAAATCATTAAATTGTTTTTAGGCGCAAAAGCCATGTATCCAAGTAAAAATGCAAAATATATTCCAAGACCTCCTAGTAATGGTATTGGTTTTTTGTGTATCTTTCTAGGATCATTTGGAACGTCCATTATCTTTAAAAATATAGCAACTTTTTTCATAAGTTGAACAAATATCAATGATGCTAAAAAACATGTAGTTACTATAATAAATATATTATGACCATTAACTTCAATATTCATTATTTCACATCCTTAATTATAATTATACCATATTTATTATTTTAACTATATAAAATTTTTATTCACTTACATACTTACTCAAACTAGATGTAACTTTAAAATAACCAAGATCACTTAAATGAAGTCCCTCTTTAGTATAAATATCTTTTAAATTACCTTCTGAATCTAACAAATTACTAAAAACATCAATATATTGGACATTATTTTCTTTACACATATCCTTAATTTTATCATTTATTTCTTTAATAGTGTCATTTGTAATGTCTTCATTAAATGAATAATCTTTATCTTCAAAAACATTTCTATTTATAGGATAAATAGACTCAATATATATTTTAGTATACTTTCTATGAGTTTTAATATTATTAATTATTTTTTGCATATTAGATAATATTTCATCACTACTATAACCCCTATTTAAGTCATTAATACCAATAAGTAAAAATACTTTAGATGGATTATATTTATATACATCATCCATTCTTTCTAATAAATTTTCTGTAATATTACCACTAATACCACTATTAATTACGTTATTTTTTGGATAAAACTCTTCTATTTTATATCCATTAGTAATAGAGTCCCCAAAAAAAACAATATTTTCATCAAGTAAATTAATATTTTTCTTAATACTAAAAAGATAAATATTAATAACTAGTGAAATCAATAATAAAAT
This sequence comes from Bacilli bacterium, assembly GCA_016302505.1. Classification (GTDB taxonomy): domain Bacteria; phylum Bacillota_I; class Bacilli_A; order RF39; family UBA660; genus CAG-1000. The sequence continues at coordinate 62,014 of JAEDNL010000002.1, read as the reverse complement.
TTCCAATATAATTAGTATTATTTTAGAATTAATAGTAATTTTCTCTTTCTTTTTCATTATAACACCTCTTTAATTAGCTATTATAACATATTTATATGTAAATTTACCTTAAAAAGATGAAAAAAATATCGAATTTTGTTATAATTATAATGATAATGATAATAAAAGGAGTATATATGAAAAAGAAAGCAATTAAAATAATATTTTCTCTTATATTTTTTATGTGTATTCCACTATATATAAATGCTAGTGGTTATGATGCTGAGATAAATGGTAATGATGTAAGAATAAGAAGTGGGGCTGGTACTAACCATAATGTAATAGTAAGCGTTAACAGAGGAACAGAAATAACTGTTCTTGAAGATACTTTATATTCCGGAACTGGGTGTAAACAAAAATGGGCAAAAGTTTTATATAAAGAAAGACAAGGCTACGTTTGTAGTAGGTATGTCAAAAAAGTTGATAAATCAAATTCTGATGTAACAGTAATAGATTGGTCAGCTAGAATATATGGAAATGATGTTTCAGTAAGACAAAGTCCTGGTGGAAAATATATTGAAGGACTTTCTATAGGCGTTAATGTAACAATCTTAGGAACATATGGTGATTGGTACAAAGTACAGTATTATGGAAATAAAATTGGATATGTTAGTAAAAATTATGTTATTAAAAAAAGTGATATAACAGCTAGTGATGATAATTATTCAAAAGAATTAAGTAACGCAGGTTTTCCTGATACATATATTCCATATTTAACTTATTTACATAAAAAATATCCTAATTGGAAATTTATAGCAGATAAAACTAATTTAGATTTTAATACTTCAGTTAATAAAGAAACTGGTAAAAACTATATGCAAACAACTAATGACAGTTATAGAACATCTTCAACACCAGCTGAAGGCAAAAACTGGTATTATGTAAATAGCGAAGTAGTAGCCTTCTATTTAGACCCAAGAAACTGGTTAAATGAAAAATATATGTTTATGTTTGAAAAATTAGATTACGATAAGAGTTTAGAAAGTTCTTACCCTAGTCTAACAAAAGCTATATTTGGAAATGGTAAATTAAAAGATGATAAATATACTGTTCCAATGTTTAATGCTGGCAAGTCACTTGGAATAAGCCCTGTACATATTGCCAGTAGAATCAGACAAGAAGTAAGTAGTGATGGTAGTGCTTCAACTGATGGTAGAAGCTTTACATATAGAGGACAAACTAGAAGTGGTTACTATAACTTCTTTAATATCGGAGCACACAAAGATGATTATACAAATGATCCTGTAGTAAGAGGACTTGCTTATGCAGCAAAACTTATCGATAGAAAAGGTAGTGAATGGAATAATGTAGAAACTGCTATTAAAGAAGGAGCATCATTCCTAGCAGTAAGTTACATTACCAAAGGTCAAAACACATTATATTTTCAAAAATTTAATGTAAGTACTGATACAACATCATCTAAATATACTCATCAATATCAAACAAATATACAAGCACCTGCTACTGAAGGAAGTTCTGCTTATAATGCATATGTTAATGGTGGAAATATAGGTCAAACATTTATATTTAGAATTCCTGTTTATAACAATATGCCTAATTACACTTCTCTACCGAAGAGCGGTGACAATAATAACCATTTATCTAAATTAGAAGTTGTAAATTATAATATCACTCCTTCATTTGATAAAGATGTATTAACATATGATTCATATGTTCCTAAAACGACTAATAAGGTAACTATTAAAGCTAACTTACAAAGTTCTAACTCAACTATAACTGGCACAGGTGAATATGAACTTAAAGAAGATGAAACTGATATTACTATAACAGTAACATCTCAAACTGGTATTAAAAAACAATATACAGTTACTATTCATAAAGTTGAAGATACAACATCTAATAAAGATATAATTAATTCATCATATATTAATGATAAAAATGGTTATTTAACTAATATAAGAACTAAAACATTAATTAGTGATCTTAAAAACAATTTAATTAAAAGTGGTGCTAAAAACATAATTGTTACTAATTCTAACGGAAAAGTACAAAGTGATAATACAAAACTAGCAACAGGTCAAAAAATAACAATAGTCTCAGCAATAGATACTAAAACTTACACAATAGTTGTAAGAGGAGACTCATCAGGTGATGGAGATGTTACTATACTTGATTTACTTCAAATAAGAAAACATTTAAAAAATGATAAAAAATTATCAGGAGCATATTTTTACGCAGCAGATACATCTGGCGATAATAACATAACAATACTTGATTTACTACAAGTTCAAAAACATCTAAAAGGTGATAAACAATTATAGGAGGAAGAATGAAAAAGATTACAAAATATTTATTAACAATACTTCTTACATTTACTTTTACCCTATCTGTTCATGCAGCATCAGCAACAATATCCGTGTCAACAAATAAGAGTAAAGTAGTAGTTGGAGGAACATTTACAGTATCAACTAAAATATCATCAAGCGCAACATTAGGTTCATGGGAATGGACACTTGACTATGATAAAAGCAAATTTAAATTAGTAAGCGGAGGAAATGTTTATTTCTTTAGTGATTATGGCGAAAACGCAAGAAGTAAAACATGGACATTAAAAGCAATCGCTAAAGGAAGTGGAACTGTCACAGTTAAATCTGCTGGTGCCTATGATAAAAATGAAAATAAACTTTCTATGAATAGAAGATCAAAAACAGTAAAAGTAATTACTCAAGCAGAACTAGAAGCATCATATTCAAAAGACAATACTTTAAAAAGTTTATCAGTAGATGGGTACGACTTATCCCCTTCTTTCTCAAAAGATGAAACAAACTATAAAGTAGAAGTACCCTCAGATACAACCAAAGTAAATATTAATGCTCGTAAAAATGATTCATCTGCCAGTGTTAATGGAGATGGTGAACATGAAGTATCCGAAGGAGAAAATAAATTTGTAATAACAGTCACTGCAGAAAATGGAAGTACTAAAGAATACACATTAATTGTAAGTGTAATTGATCCTAATCCAATAACTGTTAAAATAAATGATAAAGATTATGTTATAGTAAAAAGAACAAGCAGTATAGAAAGCAAAGAAAACTTTGAAATAAAAGAAATAGAAATAGATGGTCAAAAAGTGCCTTCCCTATTTAATGAATCTGCTAATGTAACATTAATCGCACTTAAAGATAGTGAAGGAAATATAAAATTATATTTATATAATGAAAAAGACAAATCATATAAAGAATATAATGAAATATCACTTGAAAAATTAAAATTATTACCACTTGATATAGATAAAAAATTTGATAGTGCTTATAAAGAAAAAACTATTAAAATAAATAACATTGAAGTAAAAGCACTAGCTCAAAAAGATAGCGAATATGCTATTATAAAAGCAAAAGATTTAACAAATGGAAAAGATAACTATTATTTATATGATAGTAAAAATAATACTGCTATTATATATACCGATGAAATGACAAAACATTATAAAGAAAAAATAAAAATGTATACAGAAATCATAGTCTTTTTAGGAGCAGAAACAACTATAATAATATGTATATTAATATGTATATTACTATCAAAAATGAGGAAAAATAAAAGAAGAAAAAGAAAACTACTTGAGGAAAGAAAAAAACAAGAAGAATTATTGCGTCAACAAGAAGAAGAAAAGAAACTTGAAGAAGAAAAATTAAAAGATGTAAAAAAAAATACAACAGTAAAAAAGAAAACTACTACTAAAAAAACCGCAAAGTCAACAAAAAAGTCAAATATGAAAAAGAAAGAAGAAGTGACTAAAGAAAATGAATAAAAAAGTAAAAGCATTACTAAGTATAATATTAATATTATTACAACTAATAAGCCTAGGTCTCCTAGGCTATAGCCTTGTTTTATATAAAGGTGTTGAAACTTTCTATAGAATATATGGAATATTAGTTCTTCTATATTTACTTATTTTTATAAGTTACTTATTACTTAGAAGTATTAAAAAGAAAAACAAATCAGCATTTATAGTGCCACTAATTATGTGTTTACTAGTATCAATAATTCAATTTGGTGGTTACTATTATTTAAATAAAATATATAAAACAATTGACTCTTATAGTGATACTAAAAATACAGCTAGTTCATCACTAGTAACTTACAATAAAAAATATAAAACATATAAAGATTTATATAAAGCCAAAATAGGCATTATTACAGACAGTAGTGATGTTGAAGGATATACTCTTCCAAATGAAATAATAGATGAATTAAAATTAGATAAAAATAATACTATAGAAAAATACGAATCAACAATGGAATTATTATATGCGCTTAAAAACAAAGAAGTAGACGCAGCATTCTTTAGTTCAAACTATACTGATATGTTTTATTCATTAGATGGATATGAAAATATTAAAGAAGAAACTGTAGTACTTTATGAAAAAACTAAAAAATATGAATCAAAAGAAAACAATTCAACAAACACAACTGCTTCATTAAATAAACCATTTACAATGTTATTTATAGGTGTTGATTCATCAAAAGATGGAGTAACATCAGGATATAATGCAGATGTATTATTACTAGTAACATTTAATCCTAAAACACTAAGAGCAACGCTTACATCAGTACCTAGAGATATGTATTTAAAAACAGCATGTTCAGGTAATAATTATAGAAGAATTAACACTGTTACTTGGGGAAGTTCATCAGAATGTGCAGTTAATACAATGGAAAAATTATTTGGTACTAATATTGACTATTATGCAAAGATAAACTTTAAAGGAGTTGTACAATTAGTTGATGCGGTTGGTGGAATAGATGTAGAAGTACCATATTCATTCTGTGAACAAAATAGTTCAAGACAATGGGGAGATAATACAATAACTGTATTAAAAGGAAAACAACATTTAAATGGTGAACAAGCACTCGCAATGTCAAGAAACAGACATAAACCAAATGATGGATCTGGTGCTGGTAAACAAATGGCAAAACATTGTGCAAGTTATAATGAAGGAACTAGAAATGACTATACAAGAGGTAAAAATCAAATGAAAGTAATACTTGGTATAGTTGAAGCAGGAACTAAATTAAGAGATCCAAATCAAGCTATAAATGTTCTAGAAACAGTTAAAGCAAACTTTCAAACAAATATTAAATCTAAAGATGTATTATCACTTTATAATCTAGCTAAATCAATTGTTATATCAGACAATACAAACTTAGTAAATATTCAAAGAAGTCAATTATCAGGATACAATGCATGGCATCATGTATATGAACCATCATCAAAGAGCTATCCGGCTGTTACAATACCATACACGGGAAGTATAAATGATATTAAAAAAGAAATTAAAAATAATTTAAGTGAATCAAATAATAATAACTTAATAAAGAAAACATCATTTGATTTAAATAATCCATACAAAGAAACATTAGTCGGACAAGGAAAATATAATCAAGCTAAAATAAATACTTTAAAAAGTATGTCTGGATATACTGTAGACCAAATTAAATCGTATGCATCTACTAATAAGCTTAAATTATCATTTATAAATGTAGATAATAACCAAACAGTAAATATTTCTAACTGGAATGATTATAATTACCATAGTCAAAAAGAACATAAAGATACTATAATTGATCAATTATCAACACTTACAATATATGTAAAGAAAAAAACAGTAGTTACTCCAAGTATTAAAACTGAAGAAACTACTGAAACTATTAAAACTGAAGAAGCAACAGAATAGTTGCTTTTTTTAATTTAACAAATTATTGCATTAAAAAAGAGGATTACTCCCCTTTTACAATATATAATATATTTTTATCTTTAATGAATGTTATTTTCATTGAATTTTGATAACCTAAATCTTTTTCATATTCCCAACTAGTAGTAACAATATAAGCATCATAACTATTATTATTATATTTATAAGTTGTTTCTTTAACATCAGAAACAGTTACATCTTTAACAGTTGGCAGTTCTTGAGTTTTCTTACCATCTATATTTATTTCTACATATTTATAAATAGTATTTCCCATATTTTCTTTAAAGTTTTCTTTTAAATCTTTATGAATAAATTGTAAACCACCAATATCAGTACTACCAAGCTTATTATCTAAAGTAAATAAGTCCATTATAAACAATTTAGAAGCCAACGTGGCATAATTTTTATAATCAATATTATCACTATTTAAAGTTTTACTAAGCTCCTTAAAAGTATCCTTATATGTTTTAGAATCCCTATCATGCAAACTATATCCATATAATCCTATAGAATCAAGTTCTTTTTTAGCATCAAGCTTATTAAAAAAATCATTATAAACTCTATATCCTAAAAAACCAAATAATATTACCCCTATAATAACAAAAACAACTATTGTTAAAGCATCACTTTTATTCTTTCTTTTACTCATTTTCACACTCTCCTATTAACTTCTCTTCTCTATCAATTAAATCATAATAAATAATACCATTAGATATATCAAGTATTTTATTAGAATATTCTTTTAACTTTTCAATATAATCAGCATCAATTGGCTCATCATTAAATGTAATATATTCATCATTAGCATTACTATAATATATGTTATTTGTAAGTACATTTCCATTTGGAAATACAACTATTTTTTCATAATCACTAAATATATCATGTCCCAATGAATATTTTTCATCAAAACCAAACATATTAGCAATAGTTGGAAGAACATCATACATACCCATAACATCTGTTATGTTCTTACTTAAATCCTCTTCATATGACCATATAACAAAAGGAGTATTCTTAAGTAAATCATAATTATATCCACTAACATCTATATATCCTTCACTATCTGAATTTTTAATTGAATCAGTCAAAGGATCATAATTATATAATTTATCAAACTCGCTTCTAGCAAGTCTAGACTCATGATCACCATAAAATATTATTATAGTATTTTCAAGTAAATTATTTTTTTCTAAGTTGTTTATAAATTCACCAAATGCACTATCAGCATAATGAGCACTTTTAAGATAATTACCCATTTTAGTACCTTCTAAATAATTAGAATTTGATTTGATTTTATAACCATAATTATTTTTATATGTATAATCCATACTTACATCAAAATCATCATATTTATCTAAATCACTAAAAGGTGAATGATTAGATAAGGTAATAACTGTACCATAAAAAGGTTTGTTTTTAATTTTAATATTTTTTAATATTGGTATTAATTGTTTAAAGAATGAACTATCAGATAACCCAAGACCAATAAAATCTTTACTATCTTCATCAGGAACGTTAAAATACTCTCTTGAATAAAAGTCATGATATCCAAGTGTTTTATACATAGTATTTCTATTCCAATATTCTTTATAATTAGCATGAGTACTAAAAGTATAATATCCTAAATAATTAAAATATTTAGGTAAAGAATAATACTTTCTATCATAATAATTTACAAAAACAGTACCACTAGATGATGGTAATAAACCAGTTGTTAAAGTAAACTCAGTATCAGATGATGTACCAACACTTATTTGTGGATAAAAATTACTAAAATACATTCCCTCACTTACAAATTTATTAATATTAGGTGTTACTTCTTTACCATTAATTTTTAAATTAATTAAGAAATTTTGTATGCTCTCAGCATGAATAAATAAAACATTCTTTCCTTTAAATTTATTAGTATATTCATTAGTTTTATTCTTTTCATCCCATTTACAAGCATAATAATTTCTAAAATCATGAGCAGCTTCATCATATTCAGCAGATGTTGTTAGTTTTGGTCTAACACTTTGTAATATATCATTAACTGTATATGTATAAATACCAAACTGATGAACTATATAATTTTTATTCCATTGTTTTACAAACTTAGTCATTTGTGATTTACTAAGAGTAATAATAACTATAAAAAATAAACAAAATGCAACTAAGATAGTATATTTATATAACTTTTTAACATTATTATTATTTTCTAAAATAACTACTTTATTCCTTGTATTAATATACTTATTAATTAATAAAAATATTAAAGGATATAATAAATATATAAATTGATATAGTTTAAGTTTTTCAAATAAAGAACTGTGTACCTCTCCTAACATACTAGCTGTTCTAATAAGATTTACAGATACATAAGATTGATAAAACTCATAATATATTGTATTTATAATACATATTATACTAGCTATAAATAACCACATAGTTAAATATATATATCTTTTTTTAGGTTTAATAAAATATATAAATGATCCAATTATTAAGGATAATATTAAATCACACACTAATCCTCTAAATGTAATATTTCCTATAGTAATTAACTTAAGCGTAATATCCAAAAGTAAAGTCATAATAATATAAACTAAAAATAAAATATTTGACTTCAAATACAATATAATATTTTTTTTGTTAATACAATCAAATATTTTATTCCTCTTCATACTAATTCCCTCATGAGTATTATATCACTTTATATGTAATATTTCAATTGTACAAATATTATAAAAAGGACATACTTTTTGTAAGTCCATTTACATTAATCTTTTAAATCTTTTTTAATTTTTGTTGTAGATACACCCTCTGTTCTATCAAGATATACAACATCACAATAATCTTTTAAATATTCAAATCTATCACTGTTTGCCCAATCACTACCCATAACTACTACATCAGCTTTATATTCTTTAACATCATTAATTTTTTGTTCCCAATTTTCTTCGGGAATTACTAAATCAACATATCTTATTGCCTCTAACATCTCTTTTCTTTCTTTATATGGATGATATGACTTTTTACCTTTAAGTTCATTAAACTCATCAGTAGATAATGCCACTATTAAATAATCACCCAATGCTTTAGCTCTTTTTAATAACCTAATATGACCATAATGTAATAAATCATATGTACCATATGTTAAAACTCTTTTCATTTAAATCCTACAATAATATTATACAATATACATTAGTTTATTTAAAGTGATTTTTAAACATAATTCTTACAAAAAAAAAGAAGCCATGCTTCAAATTATTAATCACCAGATGGAATGTATCCATTTGGAGCCTTACAACTTTCACTAAATGGATGATTAATACAGTCTACACATGCTTGATAACTACTATCACCTATTAATTTCATTAATAATCCTACAATAGTTACAACTAAGAAAACCAATACTGCTGAAATAGCTTTTTTAATTAAACTATTTTGAGCAGCTTTAATTTTATCATCACTCTTTTCAGTAACTGCTTTTGCCAAATCAATCATACCAACAACTATTAAAATAATTGGTACAACTACTTTAATTCCCCAAATAACAATTCCTACTATTCTTAATATAGGTCCTAAATCACTACAAATAGTTTCTTCGCTCATGTTCACCACTCCTCACTAATTAAAATTTTATATGATTTTGCCTTTTTTGTCAATAGAATACTCGATTATAAGCCCATCTTACTAATAAATTTTCTTAATTCAGCATTATCAAGCTTTCTATCATCCATCGGAGGAAGTGTATAAAACAATTTTAATTTTGTTTCATATTCAAATGTAGCAACATCCTCACGACTTAAATTACACTTATTTAACACTACTTTCTCATTTTTTAAAGTATCAAAAATATCTCTCTTTTTATGAACTAATTTATTTACCATTAATGTAGATGGTTCAAGTAAATAGAATACACTTGAACATATAGATAAATCATCATAATCATTTAAATCTATAAGAAGAACATCATACATTTGTTTTTTCATAAATTCCTTAGGAAGTTCACTAGTAGTAGTACTAATCATATCTTTATCATTGTAATATAGAAAGTCTACTTTATTAACTTCCAATGCGGCACATCTACGAGTCTCAGATAACACTTTTTTAAGCATATATATTAATGATGTTGCCCCAGCATGAGGAGTAACATTTTTAAAACCTATTACTCTTAATTTACCCCCGGTAGTAAAACCTAAAGCAGGGTCAGTATCATTAATACTATTAGTATTCATATTAGCATTCATAGTATTATCAGCATCTACTGAATTTATATTATGAATATTAACGACATCTTTATATGTATGAGGATGTACTAATAAATAATTAATTCCTTCTGTATTTCTTGTAAAATTATAAATACCAAGACTAATTAATTTAGAAAGATAAGTCTTAGAATTACATTCAGGACTATCATCTAATAATAAAATAACATTTTCCATATTAATATTCATTGCTAATTTTTGTAAATTATCAGCATTTTGATAATCTCTAATAGCAGTAATATCAAGAATCATTTTATCATAATAATAATTACTAAAAGTATCAATTATCTCATCAACATTAAAAACTCCCTCTATAGACTTCATAATGTCTAAATTAAGCCCCATTAATAATTCTTTATATTTATTGTATACCATTACATTCATAACATCATCTCCCTGATTATTTATTATTTATTAGTACAAAGACCATTGTATGCATTATCTAATTCATAATATAATGTTTTTGTTTCACCTTTAACTGGAACAGTTATACCAAAATTAATTACTGGAAATTTCATCATAACATAAGTAACAACTTTATATCTAACAGTTCCATCATTATTACATATCCGATATAGACAAAAACCTCCAGGTTGATCAGCTTTTTGAATTATTGATGCATCAGATATAGAACCATCATTATTACAAATTATTCCATTACTTTTACTATCACCATAGTCATATCCCATTGATTTAATTAAACCAAATGCTTGTGCTTGAACACTCTTATCGTTATTTAAACTTTCATTACTAAGATTATCTATTGGCGTAGTACCATTATAAAAAGTATACCCTTCATTTTGTTCTATCAAATCAATAATACCATTTTTTGCTCTAAAAGCTTTGGTATAATTAATTGAATATGCCATAAAAGCAGAAAAGAGCACTATAAATAGTGCCACTATACCAATTAACCAAGTTCCACCTATTGATTCCTTCATATGCTCTTTCCTTTATTATTCGTTATTTTTCCAAGTTTGCATCTTTACAGTCAGCACTATTTTTATCCGGTTTACCAACTTTACCATTGGTAACTTTGCCTGGGCAGCACTTCCACTCGGCAACTTTAGCACCAGTCCCAGAATTAGCATCTTTAACATAAACAGCACCGTAATTACTACCATAAGTCTTACATGTTTGGTTAACAATACTCTTTTGTATTGTTGGCCATAAGAATACATAGAATAATAATGCTACAGCAGCGATTGCTACTATAGTAACAACTGTCATATTTAATTCTCCTGTTGCTTCTTTCATTTAATATTCCTCCTTTTATATTTTTATATATTTACAATATAATTATACAATAATAATTATTCTTAATCAATATCTTTTTTACATAGCTGTAAACTGTTGCATAATAGAAAGTACTAATATAATCATTACTCCTGCACCAGTTGCAGTAAACATTGTCATAGTCTTCTTTTCCATTTTTTCTAATCTTTCTTTATACTTAGTATCTCTTGATTTAGATTGTAAATTTGATATTGTTCTTGAAAATACTATTAATTGTTCTTGTTTTCTTTCTTGACTACCAAGACTAAGTCTATACAAAAGTCTCATCATTCTCATTGAATCTCTTACAGGATACCTTCTAGCAAAAGCCATATATGGTTCAATTGTAGAATCTCCTGAATCAATTGATGCTATTAATTCTCTAAGACCAGGTTTAAACATCTCAGGTGCTTGTTCTAAACTTCTTGTTATTGCGACAGGTACTGTATAATGTTGAATTAATATTTCTAAACTCTTTAAATAATATGGTAACTTTAAATTAATATCATGTAAATGTTTCTTATAATAAGCTTTAACTGAATTATAATCATTTTTAAATACAAAGTACGTTACTAAAAACACACCAACCAGCTTAACAGCAAAATTAAGTCCTGATATAGATGTAATCGCAATTATTAAACCTATTATAAATGCTATAATAGCACTTTTTACCCTAGATTGAAATTTTACATTAACATCAACTTGATCTCCATATTTTGATACTAAAAGAAAGTCATAGTCATCTTCTTTTAATTTAGAAAATAATGCTTTGTTATCAGCTATAAATGTATTAAAATTGAATGCTCCTATATAATTAAATAAAAACAATAATATTATACCTACTAAAACTATTTCCATTATTCAGCCCCCACATCTTCATGATAATATTTAATACCTGATATTAAGAAGTATGTATTTATTAAAATTACACAATGTAATAATATAACTACAAATACTTCATCTAATAATGCTAAATAACTAGCCTCTCCTAAGAATAATTGTATCAATAATACTAACAAATATAGCATTAAACCAAATGTAATAAATTTCTTATAAAAAGTTGTTCTATCTATTCTATCTCTATATACACTTTCAACTAACATATCTATATCTTGAAGCATTCCTTCTAGAGCTTCACCTGAATCTTTAGAACCTTCTTTTGTTATTTGTAAGAATAATTGATGCATATTTTTTATTACATAGTAATCATATTTTTCATTCATAAATCTAATAGCTTCATCAATCGTACCATTTTCATATGACATTTGTATCATTTCTTTAACATCAGTAAGTAATGGATCTTCTAACACTCCAGAATCTCTTACACCTTCTAATGCTTTTACAAAAGATTGAGTTGTATTAAATTCCATTATTACATTAGTTGTATATACTTGTATTTGTTCAAATATAAACTCACTATATGCTTTTTTACATCTCATATATGCTAAGTATGGAACCATCAATATCGCAGCCACTGCATATACTACGCTCCACAATATACTATAAAAATATAAATATGCTATAAAAGCAGCTGATACACCAAATATTATTATTTGAACAACATATTGTCTACTGGTATATTCTTGTCCTAGTTCTTTAGCTTTCTCTCTTACAACTTTAAATGAATAAGGAGCATATTTATTATAAGTATCACCTATTGTTTTATTAATAAATTTGTAAGAACTATCTCCAGTATTCTTTCTATATATATATATGAATATTAATATAACAGCAATAATGAGAATTTCTATATACATATATACACACCTCCTATAACTCTATAATTTCTATATTATTAGGTTTAACCTCTTGAGTTATCTCTTTATTATCTTCATTTACTTCTTTTATTTCACTTTCTTTTGGTATAAATGGATCTTCTTGCATACTAATTCCCTGTGAAGATAAATAATCTATCAAATGCGTAGTTGGATTATTATATACTTCATTTCCTAGCAAATCTCTTGAATATAAAACATTTACTTTAGCTTCACCATTATCATCATCAACATAAAACTCAACTACTTGTGTTATTTCTCTTTGAAACCTATTATATTTTTTAGAGAAAAAACCTTTAACATGTATTCCTAGTTGAATATATCTATGCATACCTTTAATAAATTGATCAATATCTTGACTTGTTTCTAATAATGAATAAAGTCTCATTGGAATAGCACTTGCTTTATCTGAATGAATTGTTGATAAAATGTTATGTCCAGAAGAAATAGAGTTTCTAACTGCCATAACAGCTTCAGCCGAACGAACTTCTGATAGTAAAATCCATCTTGGATTTTGTCTCATACACGCCACTAAAACATCTGAATATGATGCTATATTATTAGTTTTCATAGCAACTATATCTCGCGTTGGATATATCTTATCTAAATGAAGTTCCAATGTATCTTCAATAGTAATTATCTTTTCATCTTCTTTTATTTTACTTGCTAAATATTTTACAAGTTCAGTTTTTCCAGAACCAGTTTCACCACTAACCAATATATTACAGTGTCCTTGGACACATGTAATTAGAAAATCATGTAATTTTAATGATACATAATCTTCACTAACCAATTTTTCTTTATTAAGTCTTATTTTAGCAGGTGTTTTTCTTATTAATACAGCAATACCATTAGTTGCAATTGACTCATGTACAAAATTAAGACGAAGTTCAGCACTTTCAGCATCAAGTAGTGGATGAGCCATATTAAATGTCTTACCCATTACATTTGAACATTGAAATGCTAATTTTTCCATCACTTCATTATTAAGACCTTCAATTTTAACTTGTTTTATACCTTGAGAAAGAGTCTTAATATGTACTTGCCCATTGTTAGAATATGATATATCTGTTATATCATCATCTTGTAACAATGGCATTAAAAGTCCAAAATCAATTTGAGAAAATACCAAATCTTCCATATTATACCCTTTCTTATTCTTTATTTTTTTATTTTACTCTGTTACTTTAACTTGACTATCACTGCTAGTTGTATTATCTTGAACAGCACTGTCAACTTGTGATTCAATTAAGTTTCTTAAATATGTACTTGAAACTTTTGTACAGTCTTTATCTTTACAATAATCTTGATTTCTAGTTACAGGAATTATTTCACCAGACACATATCCAGATTTTCTAAGTAATAAATGTAGATCTTCTGATAATGAGAAAATCAATGTTGAAAAATCTTTTTGACTAGCAGTTTTCTTAAATATATGAGCACCTGTTGAATCTTTAACTGCTAAAACTTTAATTCCCTCAATTAATTTTCCATATACAAGTTTTCCATTATCAGTAGTTTTAAAATATAAATCTATTTTATCACCAGGATAAATAAATGAACCAGTAGTTGTAGAAGTAGCTGATAAATATACAATTGTATTACCATCTGGTATATCTGACCATGCTGAATCAGGCATTTGATCCCATGTAATTACACTAGATGCATAAAATAAACTACCTGCTGGAATAAATGTATTATAATTTACATATTTTCCTATTACTTGGCTTTTATCTCTTATAACTCCTTCAGTTACCATAGATGCAGGAACTTTAACTGTACCAACATTTTCATTTGTGATTTCAGTCCTAGATTCTAGTTTTGTTTTAGCATAGGGAACACTAATAGGATTAATTTCTTTATTAACTCTATATCTATATGCAAAAAACAAAATTACTATACAAAGTATTCCACCTAAGAAAGTAACAACTCCTTTATTTGCAAATATCTTTTTCATTAGTTACCTCCTATTTTTATTGAATTCAAATCTTTTTCACTTACATTAACTGTTTGTGAAAGTATTAATTGTTGTATTTGTGTACTACTTATTACAGTAGCCTTAGGATTTTTTGAATATTCTGAATTTCTTGGTACAGGGAATATAGTACCATTTAAATATAATGCTTTTCTTAATAATAAATGCATATCTTCAGGTACTGAAAAAATTATATATGAAGGAGATGGAATATCACTGCTTTGTTCAAACACATTATTACCGGAACTATCTGTTACTGAAAGAACTTTAATACTTTCAATAAATTTTCCTATTAAAGTTTTTCCATTGTAAGTACCTACATAATATAAATCAATGTAGTTACCAGGAAATATAGAATTTCCATAAGTAGTTTCTGTTGTAACAGGAAGAGACACAATTGTATTACCATCAGGTATATTCTCAGTTAAACTTGTTGGCATTTCCTCCCATTCAATAACAGTTGATTTATAAAACATACTACCTGCTGGAATTTCTGCTTCATTACTAACATATTTATTAATTATTTCATTTTGATTTAATATAACATCTTTAGTAACAATTTTTCCTGCCACTTTACGAGTACCAACCATTTCACTAGTTATTTGTGTTCTTGGTGAAAGTGTTTGAATAGCATATGGAACATTTATTGGCTCAGTTGCTTTTTTAATTCTCCAATTGTAACCAGCATAAATAAGTCCAACACATAAAAGTAATGCAAGAATTGTTATTGTATTTTTATTCTTTAAAAATCTTTTTATCCCTATTAATATATTACTCATTCTTTTTTCCTCCAAATATAGTTATCTATTTTATTCATATAAATTATATCATAAATAGAAATAATTTATCAATATAGAAAAGCTACTTTTCAAACAAAAGTAGCTTAACACATTGGATATAATATATATACTATTGCATCAGAACCATAAGTAGATTTAAGAATTTTCTCAAAGTCACTAACCATGTTTCCTTTAGAGTCAATAACAAATCCACCATTCTTAACTATATAACCTTGACAAGACTTTTTATTTACTTTAGGTATAGTTATTTTTTTAATTTCACCACTAAATTTTTTACTAGAACGATTATAAGACTTGTACATTTTTTCATTTTTTGTATCGTAATAATAATATATAGGCGTACCCAAATCAGTAACACCATTTTGATCAAGTACAATAAGCATATATTTTTTTTGACTTACATCTTTAGTTATTTCATCAATAGTACCTATATTTTGCAAGTCCTTTAATGTAACATTATCTGGAATGGTTACTTTTTCATTACCACATTCATATTCATCCTTTAAATCATTTTCATATATGTAACCTTTATTCTCAACCTTACACATATCCTTATTACTTCCATAATTACATCCACTCACTTTTACTAAAGTACAAGCTTCTACTGTCTTACCATTTTTAGAAGATGAAAAACTAGGATATGCAATTGTTCCACCATTTTTTATCCATTTATATTCAACAATTGATGTACTACTAGAATTAGATTTCAATGTTGAATATTCACATAATTTATAATTATTATTTATAAATGAATCAGATTTATCTTCATATATAGAAGTATTAACTCTAGATAAGTTCATTCTATATACATAAATTTCTTCACCATTATAGAATACTTTACAATATTTTCCTAATTGTCCACCTTGAATTTTATATGCACATGCTCTATTTGTTAAATCATTTGATTCTGCTAATTCTAATTCTTTTAAATCCATAGATTGATCTATTACATTTGACATTGCTAATGTTACTCTACTACCAGAAGGAATTTTTTTATTAGTTTTTTTAACTGTTTGACCACTTACTAATTCATATACATTTGTCTGCATATAATTTCCTTCACTTGTAGTAGTATATCTAACAGTTGAACTTTTGCCTTCTGAATATTCTTTTGAAGTTGCATTATTCTCTTTAGTAACATCCATAGCATTATATTGTTCAAAATTTGTTTCTAAAATACCACTAATTAATGTATCAACACTAAAGTTTAATGTATCAGAATTAATAGTTGCCCCACCACTTGAAGTACGAATTCTAACACTTGCTTTAGGAGGTTCTTCACATATATCATAAAAATCTATTTGATAATCTTGAGAATTAGTAACGCTTTCAGCAAATCTTCTAATATATACTTCCATAAATTTACTTTTAGACATAATAATTTTACCAGTTGTTCTATATGCTCCATAATCAACAGCATCCAACATTGCAGATTGCATAATTTCTCTTGCCAAATAATAGTCCTCTTCAGCATGAGTTGTTACTCTTGACACTAGAAGCATTACAGTGGTAACTATCACACCAAGTAATAAAATCAAATATCCCCATAAAGATTCTTTCATTAGTTACCACCCACCTTTGAACTTCTAATTTCATTTAAGAAAGTACTTCCACACCTATAATATTTTCCACCAGATGCTCTTTTCACTTCAACACAATCAACAGATGTATCATTAAGATAAGTATTACCATTATTTTTATTATATTTTTTAATTGATTTAATGGTTTCAGTTGTTAATTTATAACTCGCTTCTAAATGTTCTTTATTATATATATCATTACCAACATCCTGTGTTTTTTTTATTAAATCTCCAACAGTTATTTTGCTTTTTTCATGCTTAACAGTAATACCATTTTTAATAGCATAAGGATTGTTTATTTCATCTTTATAATACCAGTTATTTCTATTACCTCTAGCTACTGGAAATAAATTTTTAAGGCTTACATTTCTATAACTTATACCTAAACCATATTTATCAGTTTCATTCCATTTAATACAATTTTTATCAATAACAGTGTTCCCTTCTGAATCAACTTCAAAACACGCATTAGAACATTTAGATATATCAACTTTACCACCAGATTTGTAATCACAATTATTCTTTTTAGTTGTATTATATACATTATATGTACAAGAATAATTAAATGTATTATATCCAGTTGTAATATCTTTAGATACATTGTTAAATTTATAATTAATATTATATTTACCAGATGGTGTATCTATACTAACAGGATAACTATATTTAGGAATTTTAGTTTTTCTACTAGTGTTTGTAGAAACTTTTCCAGTAATAGGTTCATACGAGAATACATTATCAATATAATAATCATTTTGAACCCTTATTAATAAAGTCGAATATACAATATCATTAGAATTAATAGTAGGCTTGCTAGTTGTAAATTTACTTAAGTTAGCTTCACAAGAAGTCTTAGTCTTAGTATTATTTACCTTATAGCAATCATTCTTACAATACATTAAACTTTCTCGTGTTTTTGTATAATTAGATTTAATATTTACTTTATTACCCTCTTCATATGTAACTGTTAATGAAGTAGGTTCTTTATTACTATCATAGCTAAAACCATTATTACCTTCATCAATTAATTTATTTATTAATTCCTTATTCATTAAGCAATAATCTTTTTCTTTATCTTTAGTATTAGAAACAGAATTATAATATTCAGATTGATTAAATACACTTGTACATTGTTTATATCTAACAACTACTGCTGTTAATTTCTTATTATTATCATTTTGTTTCGTTATAGCCCCAAATTTTCTTAATGAATTACCTAAATCAAATCTAAATTGCATTCCTGCAAGGACACTAGTAGGAGATGGTATATAGAATCTAACTTCATCTCTACAATATACATGACAAAATGCAGAATTAACACCTAATTTATTAGTAACATCATATTCTTCAGTAGCCTTTGTGTCACAATTGTTGAGAATACATGACATTTGAGGGTCTTCTATAGTTTTATAACTGAACTCTTTACCAGCATCATTACCACCACTATTACATATATCACTTACAACACTATTACCATCTTTATTTCCTTTTATATCTGTAGATTTATTAAGATCTAAACACTTATTTTTCTTATCGCAATTCTCAGCAGGATCGCAACTAATATCGCTTAAATCAAACGGAAAATGATAATCTTGTGCCTTTCCTGGTTTATTAATCTCGGCACCATCAAATTTCTTATAATCATCAATATATGTCATCATAACTTGGCGATCAGCAGGACTACTACTATGAATATATTGCCTTACAGTAGCAAATCCAGTAGAGCCACCTTTTAATTTAAACTTAATACCAGGTTTGGTTAAATATAAACCAACTGTTCCCTCTTTATTGGTCAACACACAAACTTTATAATTATATACTTTAAATGTATATAAATATGAGTCTTTTCCACCAGCTTCATAATCAGGATCATTAAAGTTAATTTTATAGCATGATTTTCCATTATTAATATCATTTCCTGAACAATATCCAATAGAATCTCCATAAGCATCAATAACTTCTACAAGTGATTTACATCCTGATTCATTTTTAGGATTACATTTAGCATATATTTGATTCTTAACATTTTCATCAACCTTAACTTCTATTGTCATATTCCATTTAGTTTGACCATCTGATTTAGTTTTTAATTTTTGCTTTTCTTTAATATATGTTTTAATATCAAAACTATTATCAGCAGCACCAAATCTATTATCTTGTATTTTATCATTTTGATGAAGTCTTACATAATTAAATAAATTTATAATATTTTGAACTGATTCCTTTGATCTTTTATCAGTCCAACATAATATACCATGATTAGACCCATTACCGTATTTTTTAGAAACATTACTACACGAACTACCAGTATAACCCATCAATACCGCATTAACAGTATTATAATATACTGGCTTTGATGCATACTCATTTCCAGTTACACATCCCGCTCCTGTTTCTCCACATACACTTTCTTGCTCAATACCAGCCATATTCCTATAATTAGTAAATTTATACCAATAAACAACCCACATTCTAAGTGCTGCACCAATAACATTATAATGTTCATTTTCGTCAGACAATTTACTCATAGTACCTTTTTTAGCTTGATAAAATATTTCAGCAAGTCCACAAGGATATCCAATACTTCTATCTCCTATTGATTTACAATTTCTAACATCAACAGTTCTATTTAAAATGTAATTAGGATCAGTTTGATCACTACTTCCTGGCCATTGTTTAGAAGGTTGAATACAATATGCATTACTTGAAGATGAACCAGTAGAGTTAGTTATAGTGTAGTGATGAATATAAGTGCCAGTTGTTGCTGGAACACTTGCAAGTTTTGCTTGGTTTACATATGCATCCATAAGATATGTTCCGTCATCATGCCTATAGTGAGATATTCTACATGTATCATGGGGATTTTCACAAGTACAATTTCTATAGTGTGACTCATTGTCAGTACTACAATTATAATTTCTAAGAGTATTTCTTAAGGCTGCATATCCTTGTAAATTCTTTTCAAAAGTTCCAATGTATTTATCTTCTCCCTTTTGATAAGCTTTCGTTGTAGTATTATAAAATCCAGCTATCTTAGAACTACTTCCACCTATGCTTGTATTTCTTATATTAACCATTGTTTGACTTCCTGATGCAGTAGCTGCATTTATAACTGTAGTTGATATGAATAAGCATGCAAATAATAAAATAGATTTATATAATTTATTTCTCATTTCTTATCTTGCTCCTTTTTATATGCAGATACTTTATAATAATAAATAGCTGCAACAATAACAAAAGGTATAACTACATAGTACCAATATTTAATAATAAATTTAATTATTTTTTCAAATATATTGGTTTCTTTATTTTTTTCATCTATTACATCTGCTTTTTTATTAAAATCTTCTTCCGTTATTTTACTAGTATCAGTATTCATTTTACAAATATCTTGGTTTTTATTTTCTTCTTGTTGACAAAAATCAGTTAATGCATATTGATTATAGCTAGGTACTTTATACTCGATTTCTCTTAATAATTCACCATTACATGTTGATTTTTCATTACCATAAAATCTTATAGTATAAGTTTTTTCTTCAAAATGAACATAACTACCTATTGCATTGGTTTTATAATAATCATCATATTCGATGGTATAAAAATCATCTGAATAGTCATCCGTTGCTTTCATAGTTATTTTATCATTATATGGGCTCATAAGTAATACATATGCAAATTCAGGATTATAATCTTTTGTTTCAACTTCTTCCTTAAATTCAATATTTACTTTTTCTGCCCAATTATTAAGCTCATCATCATTACATTGTGCATTTACATTTAATGTAAACATAAAAGTTAATGAAAATATTAAAGTTAACTTAGATATTTTATTATTCATAACTCACCTACTTTATCTATAATGATTATAATATATTTTAAAAAATTTTTAAAGTATTTTATTTAAAAAGAAAAGATATTGAAATTACAATATCTTAACTACCACATTCTTGTGGTTTATCACTTAAATAATTTTTATTTATGTAATTATCTTTTCCACTTTCATCAATTATTTTACAATAAGTATTAGAACTATTCTTATAATTACAGCCATTAACTATAACAGATTTACCGCAACTTAAACTTCCTTTTTCTTTACTAAAACTAGTATTTGTATATATAGTTGCTCCTTCTTTATTATTAACATATTTTACTGAATAAGTTTTATTATTATACTTAGTGTCAAAACTAGATTTTATACCACATGTTAATGCTTTCTTTGTTTGATTATTAAAACTAGTATTAGTATTATTTTTATAAGATAATGTCTTTCTATAAATATACACTATCTTATTGTTATATATTCCTTTACAATACTCTTTTCCGCTAGAATCTTTATAATTACAAGCTGAAGCTGATAATATTTCTGATACTTCATTCATAGATGCTCCAACTTTACCTTCCGCATAATATTTAAATATTTCACTTGGATTAATCTCAGCGTATTTATCAAGTACTAATACTATTTTAGAACCATCTTTTATTTCAGTAGTTGAACCAACCACTTCATTTTTATCATTAATACTTGAATAATAATAATTAATTTTATTTTGATGATAAAAATATCTATCAGTGGTTGTTATACCATCTAAATATTGTTCATATATAGTTTCTAATATACCATTTAAAACAGTGTCTAATGTTACATTAAGTGTCTCATCATTTATAGTAGCACTACCTGATGTTGCTCTTATTCTTACACTAGCTTTAGGAGGTTCTTCATATATATCATAAAAATCTAATTTATATGTTTTATTATTTGTTACGCTTTCAGAAAATCTTCTTATAAATACTTCAACAAATTTTTCTTTAGACATAACTATTTTACCAGTAGTTCTATAAGTTCCATAATCTATAGCATCAAGCATAGCTGACTTCATAACTTCTTGTCCTAAATAATAATCTTCTTCTGTTGTTGTTGTTACTCTATTTACTAAAAGTATAACAGTAGTAACTATAACACCTAATACTAATATCAAATAACCCCATAATGATTCTTTCATTAGTTACCACCTCCTGCATGAACTATAACACCGTGTTTTTTAATATCTCTTAAGAAACTACTTTTACAATCATAATACAACCTTGAATTATCATCATTATTTGAGCCTACTGAAATGTATTTACTACAAGTAAGAGTATTATCTAAATAATTATTAGTAATTTTATTGTATTCCTTTATTTTAGATATAGACTCTGGTGTTAAAGTATAACTATATTCTAAATGTTCATTATCTTGTTTATATAATTCTTCACTAGTATTTTCTATAGTTTTTTTAATTTCACTTACATTAATAGTCTTATTGGAAAAATTTTTATTATAAATCTCAGGATTAATTACATAATTATAATCACTCCAGTTAGAATAATTAACTCTACTAGCAGGGAATAATTTTCCTAATGAAACATTTCTATATATAAGTCCCATACCAACATCATTAGATTTTTTAAAACTCATACATTCACTCTTTAAAACAGCTACACCATTTTTAACTTCATAACATGAATTAGAACATTCTCCAGTTTTATAATTACAATCATATTTTTTAGTTACATTATAAACATTATATTTACATGTATATTTAATATTATTAAAATCATATACTTTATTTTTTGCTATATTAGTTATTGAATATTTTATATTATAAGTACCTGTCCTAGTAGTACTCTTTATAGGATAACTAAATGATGGTAGATCTACTGTATTTTCAGTTTTACCATTTGTAATTATATTTCCTGTATATGTTTCATATTTAAATTTAGTTTTTAAGTAATAATCATATTGTGTATCAATGAATACAGTTGCATATTTATTATTTGGTATAGAACCATTCATGTTAGATTTTTCTGATGAACAACTATTAACATCACTATTATCAAAACAATTATTACTACTACAGTAGTATGTTTTGTTTGAAGTTTCTTTTCTTACATTTTTATTAAGTACAACTTTATATCCCTCATCATAAGATACATCAATTTTATTACAATTACTACTTCCATTAACACAATCATCAAGTTCACTACTATATAAATAATCTCTTATTGTACCAGTGTTTTTATTTATATAGTTATTATATTTACTTGGCATATTTTTTGAACTATATAAATTACAATTATATAAATCATATTCAAGTTGAGTCTTAGCATCTTTATTTGCGTTTTTATAATCATTTTGCCATTTATCATTATCAATTACACTAGTACATTGTTTATGCTCCATAACAACACTAGTTAATTTATAATCAGGTTTTACTTGTGAGGATATGATACCGTTTTTTATAAGTTCACTACCTAAATCATAGCTAAATTGCATTCCTGCATAAACATCTACTTTATTTTTAAGATAATATTTTGTAGTATTTCTACAATAGACTTTACAGTATTGATTAGATATAGCTTTACTTTCTTCATACTTGTCTTTAGTAACACTATTACACGAATTAACAATACAACTCATTCCTGGATCTTCTATAGTATATTCTGAATACAAAGAAGCATCATCTCCACAAGTTCCTAACAATTGTTTTGAACCTGATTGTTCAAAATCAGTTGATTGTTTAGAATCACTACATTTATCACTACAATTATCCACGCAATATGAATCATCATCTATATTAATTTTAATTCTATAGTCCCAGCTAGAACCAAGCTTATCTTTAAATCCCTCATTAAAATAACTAACCATTATTTGATAACTATTGTTATTTGGATAATATATTCTTAATTTAGCATCATAACCACTAGCACTTCCAAAATATACAGCAGCTTTTGAATCAGAAACATCGTTTCCTGTTGATTTATAACATACTTCATAATTGATAACTTTGAACACTAAACTATCTTTTCCTTGAGTGTTATCCCAATCAATTGTAAATGTTCCATCAGCATTAGTAGTCGCAGGATAATAAGAAGTTCCATTACCATCTGTAAATTTAATAGCTTTTTTACATTCAGTGGTATTTTCTTTATTATGACAACTCTTATATATAGATTCATATAAAGTAATATTTTTATTAGTTTCATCCGTTATAATTACATCTTTAAGTCCTTTAACTTCCACTTCAAATATTTTTTTATTATTTTTATATCCTTTTTCTATTAAAGTTATTTTAGATTGAGCATCTTTAATAGTATCTGCTTTCATAAATTCATTACCATGAAATGTTTTAGCATTTCTAACTAAATTAAACAATTGAATAGCTCTTGATATTACATTATTATTTTTATTTTTACTATCACATAATATATTTCCTTTATATTTAGATGCATCACTACATTTACCACTACTATAATTATCAAGTATTGCAAGAACAGTACTTTCATAAATTGATGACTCCGTGTAAGTATCATCTAATTTTTCATACCCAGATTTATCAATATCAGATAATGAATTATATGTATTATATACTTTATAATAATAATTTATCCATAATCTTAATGCTATATTTATACTAGTAAAATCATCTTCATTTGATTCATCGTATTTTTTACTATATGCTTGATAGAAGACTTCAGCAAGCCCACATGGATAACCAATATTTTTATCATAGACTGAAGTACAACTTCTTACATCAATTGAATGATTTAAAAAATAATTTTGCCCACCAAATGGTCCCATTTTACCTGGTTGAATACAATATGCTTCTGACCACTTAGAACCATAATTTATTTTATATCTCCATATTCTAGTTTGAAATGTATCAATTACACTATATTGTTTTCTTACTTTTCCTTTTTCTACTGCAACTGTTTTTAATTCTTTTGAAGAAATACATTTTTCTTCACTAATACAATTGGTTTTATCACAACACATTTTCATTACAGTACAGTTGTCTTTTTCTTTACAGTAATCATTTGCAAGTGACTGAGCTATTTTTTCATTAACAACCAAATCAAGAGAACAATCATCTTTATTTGCACACTTTTTATCAACGATATTTTGACAACTTGTTTTATCTTTACAATCTACATCTCCATCAGTAGTATTAAATATTATATACTTAGTTGAATCAACTACTTTATAAAATTTATCGATTGATGAAGTTTTACTTTCAACATATTTATAAGTAGCAGGTCCTTGCTCTTCTATCTTATAAACAGTATCACTATTAACAGAAACAACTGCATTAACATTACTATTCCCTATAAAGAATAAGGATGAAATTATAAATAATCTACTTAACTTTTTCATTTCTTATTCTCCTTTTTCTTTAATAAATATACTTTATAATAATAAATTACTGCCACTATAACTATAGGGACAATCACAAAACACCAATAATTTTTAATAAATGATAATATTGATTTTTCTTCAACTTCTTCTTTTACTATTTTTTTATTAAATTCTTCATCACTTAAATTCTTATTATCAGTATTAGTCTTACAAATTTCTAAATTTTTATTATTTTTACAATATTCATAATCAGAATATTTATTATATCCAGGAACTTTATACTCAAGTTCTCTTAATAATTCATTATTACAACCAGACTTTTCATTACCATAAAATTTAATTATATATTTTTTTTCATCAAAATGAATGTTACTACCAACAACATTAGTTTTATAATCACTATCATAATCTATTAAATATTCTTTATCATCTAATACAACTTTAACAGTAGCTAATTCATTATATGGACTAACCAATAAAAGGTAATTATAATCACCTGATTTTAGATTATCTTTATATTCAATACTAACATTTTCTGCCCAATCATTAAGTTCATTATTATTACATTCTGCATAAACTTTCGATGAGAATAACAATATTGTTATAAGTAAACCTATTTTTATTCCTTTTTTCATTTTAACTCCTTTTAAATACCATGTTTAATTTTTCTATATTTATTTGTAAATATTAATATTGATACAGTTAAACTAATTGCGATTAATAAAAATTTGATACCATAGTCTAATAAAAAATCTGCTATTTTATCATATAATGTAACTTCTTCATTATCAGGTTTTGATAAGGGTATCGCTGGTTCTTCACATGTATTTTTAAGAGACTCTTCAAACAATATTAGTGTAGGTTTTACATCTAAAAATTGATTAGTACAATAAACAGTGCTACATCCATTATCAGCATACTTTTTACACCTAGAATCATTATAAAATGTATTATAGTATTTTAGTTTAACACTTATTGTTAATAAACTACTTCTACAATCTGAAGCATTTGGATAAACAACTACATCTATGACATTTCCCTCTTCCAAACCACTTATCGTAACCTCATTATTTTGATTAGGACTATACTTTTTATTATTATATTCTAAATATATATCTTCTACTACATTATAAAATGTAACAGTATATTTAGATAAACTCTTAGAATATTCAGTATCATATGTAATGTTACTAGCAAGTTTACCTAAATTAACTATTTCACTATTATCACACACCGCATTAACATAAACAGGAATTAACATTGATATAAATAATAATATCTTTTTCATTCTATCCTCCTAATCTATAAGTACTGCATGCACTACAAGTCGTTTTTTACCCTTATCAGCACAAGTAGATAATGTAAGTATTTTATCACCATATTCTACTTTCTCATCTGACTTTAATGTACTTCTATTTCTAATCATTTTAACAAAACTATCAAATTCTTCTTTTGATGAGAACTTAGTTTTTAAATAATCTGTAGTATAATCTACTTTATAAATAGAAAATATTTTAAATTTATTATTATTATTTAAAGTATCATAAGTAATTATTAAGTTATTTTTATTCTTTCTCCATGAAGACGTCATAACATTACTTAAACTACCAAACATAGTTTTATTTGGCATATTGTGTCCATATATAATATTATTAGAATCAAAACTATCATGTGAGTTTCTATAATCTAAAAATACCCAACCCATTACTTTCTTTTTCTTATAGAAATCATGATTTAAATAATAACTATTATCAGAATGCTGGACTACGGGATAATTAATATTAGTATTATTTACTTTTAAAAATCCTACTGTTTCATTATTAGTTTTTATTAATTCATTGATAGCATTTTTAAATGTATATTTATTAGTAACTTCCTTCTTAGTAGTCTTATCACTACTAACAGCGGGTTCTTCTATTTCTTCATCTTCTATTGTTGTATCTTCAGTATCGCTAGCTGCATAAGAATCACTAATAATATTATTTCTTATCTGATCAATACTAGCTTTTTCAACAAATTGATAAGATTTAACTATAATTATAGATACTAAACTCACATAAACGCCAAATACAGTTATAAGTTTTAAATTATTAAATGTTAACTGCTTAAATAAATTCTTTCTTAAAAATGAATTAGAATATATTATTTTAAATTCACAAGTATATTCATTTTTACATTTTTCATTTAACTCTTTTAACCAAGATATATTATTAACTATAAAATTATCTTTATCATATTCTTGATGCAAAAAAAACATTATATTTCTTGCCTCATCGTTTTTAACTAAATTAACTATTCCCTCAATTATATCTTTAGAAAATATGTATATATGAATTGCCTTTAAATTATAATTAATTCTTAAAAACTCTTTTATATCATCTAATAAATTAGGATAATCTTCTTTAATACATAGATTTTTAATATAATATAATGTCTCATAATCAAACGCATCAACTTGAAGCATAAATCTATCTGACACTTTATTCCTATTATAAAGATTTACTATTACACCTTTACTTTCAAACTTTTCTTTAATAAATTTTGGCATGTAATAACAATCTATTTTATTAAGACTATCTAATCCTAAAAACAATTCATAATCTTCTAAAGATATGGTAGATCTAAAATCTAATTTAAGATTCTCTATCCTTAAATCAAACATTATATCCCTAATATATTTAAATGTTACTAATCTTTTAACATACATAGTTTTAATGTTTGTAAAATTTTTACAAATATTGTTTATATTTTTTCTAAAGTATTTTAACGTATAAAAAAGAGTATCTTTAAAAAAACTATTCTTATCAACCATTTTAATTGCTTCATCAGAAATAGTTTCATAATTAAAGACTATCATTTCATCTTCTAATTTTAAAGTAACATACTCTTTCATACATCACCTATCTTATATATATGATACCATAATTTAATGTAAAAAAAAACACATAATTAAAAATATGAAACTATTCTATTTCATATTTATCAACTAATTTATTAAGTATTTTATAATCAACCATTCTAAATTCACTGCTCATTGCTTCAACTGCTTGACCATCTTTTATATATATAAATAACGGAGCAGAATTTATCTCATTATCAATATTAGGGAATTTATCTCTTAATGTCTTAATATATTTATTATTTTTATTATATTTAGTGACATCTAAATAAATAATTTTATCAGTTAAATTATTATTTTCAATTTCTTTAAATAATCTTTTCTCCATACTATAAATTTCATTAGAACCAGTATAACTTACATATAATATCACATCAGATATTTCAGCAATCGCAAAATCAAAATCATCCATATGTATTTGATTAACTATTTTATTAGAAAAAATACTATTAGATAATTTAGAAGATTTATAACTTAGATAAAAAGATCTTACAAAAATCATTAAAAGAACAACTAATATTGTAACAGCAATAACAATATAATAATTTTTTCTTGGTATATCTTTTTTCTTAAATAATTTAATCATAATATCTCCTTATCTTTACTATATTTAATTTTAACACACTATTTTTTCTTTTTCAAATTATTTAAATAAATATTTATGTTTCTGTCAAGAACTTTTTTTCCTCTCCAATAACTAGCATTAGAAGAATATTTATTTTTATATTCTTCACTAGACATACTCAAAAATTCATCAATATCAATCTCATTTTTAACTTCTTTAATTATATTATTATATGGGCATATACTTATACATTTATCACACCCATATATGCAATTATCAAAATATTTATAATCATTTTCATCCAACTTTTTACTTTGAGTTAAATAACTTAAACATCTCTTTGAATTTAAAATACCATTATCATTTAAAGCATGAGTCGGACATACTTTTATACATTTGTTACATCCAATACATTTATTATTTTGTATTTTATCACTTTCAATTACCGCATCAGTTAATATCTCTCCTATAAAAAAATATGAACCAATATCTTCATTTATTAACAAATTATTTTTTCCAAAGAAACCTAACCCAGCATTATAAGCAAGCAATCTTTCATCCAATGGATTATTATCAACATATGTTTTGTAAATATATCCATTATCTTTTAAATATTCACATATATCTTGCATTTTATCTTTTAATTCTAAATGATAGTCCCTCCCATAAGCACATGAACTCAAGCTCACACATGACTTATCACTAAAATCTACTTTATTATAACTTACTAAAATGACTATTACTGTGTTATAAATATTATATTTTTTATTAATAAGTGATTTATCGGATAAATCTCCTACTTGAAATGAACACTTATAATTAAGTGTTTCTTGTAATTTATATTTTTCATATGGTATTTTTAAATTTTTAATATTACAAAATCCAATTTTATCTATATTATTAATTTTACTAATTCTTATTATTTCTTCTTTCATAATTAAATAATAACATAAATAAATAGAAAATTTAATATTTTTGTTATATAATATTTAAGAGGTATTAAAATGCAAGAAAAATTTAATAAAGAAATTAATTATATAAAAAATGATAGAATTAAAAATAGTTTAATCACATTAATAAATCTTCTACCAGAATATTTTTTTCATGTACCAGCATCATCAACAGGTAAATATCACCCATCTTTTTCATTAAACGAAGGAGGACTTTTAAGACATACAAAAGCTGCAGTTAGAATAGCAAAAGAACTTTTAGATAATGAATGCTTAAATAATTTTAATGATGATGAAAAAGACTTAATCATTATGGCAATAACACTTCATGATGGTCTTAAACATGGTAAAGTTAAAACCGAATACACTGTATTTGAACATCCTATAATAATGAGTGAGTATATAAAAGAAAATAAAGACAAATTAGAACTTAATGATAATGAACTTGATCTAGTTTGCAGATGTATAGAAACTCACATGGGACCATTTACAAAGAATTATAAAGGTGAAGAAATATTAAATAAACCAAAAGATAAATACCAAAGATTTGTTCATATGTGTGATTACTTATCAAGTAAGAAATTCTTAGATATTAAATTTGAAAATGATGAAATTATATATTAAAAAAATGATTAATTGAGATTGTAAGATATATGTAAACAACCTCATTAATTCATTTTTTTTAGTATTCATCATCAAAACTATTTTCATCCATTTTCTTAAACTCGATATATTCCTCAGAATTTTCTTCAATTACCTTATCTATTTCACAAAAACATTCAATGTATTTTATATAACTTTCTTCATCATTTTTAAGATTTTCTATTTCTTTATTAATATCATCTATCATAATTTTTCCTCCAATGACACTACACTAAGCTTCTCTCTCTTCGCAACATTAATTATTTCATCAGTTACCATACCAGATACTATAATAAACTTAGGAATAAGACTATTTTTATTAATTATTTCATCTTTATTTATTTTTAATATTGTTTTATCATCAAAAGTTGTAAATCTAAAATTGATATTATTTGGTATAAATTCATAACAATAAGAATTTTTTAATATTTTACTAGCATCACTATAACTACAATGTATTTTATCATCATTATATGAGTATAATACTTTAAAATCATTATCATAAACGGTATATACTTTAACACCATCAATTTCCTTTAAAGTAACAAATTCAGCACTAGATGATAAAGCATCTAATTCACTCAATGTCACTAGGGATGAATTAATAATCTCTCTCTTATATTTTTTTAACTTTTCAAAGAAGCTACCAATTACTACAGTATTTCTTTTAATTTTCTTATTAAGCATTTTATCTACAAAAGAAAATAATACTTCAGCATCATATGAAAACAATTTACTAATAAATTTTAAATAAGATAGTTCATTTTTACTAAAGACATTTTTACCATCAATTTTAAAGTCCTTTAATTTAGAAGGATCATAAATATCTATTATTTGTTTAATAGTAGTTATTTCTAACCAACCACTATTGCCCTTAGAATTATAACCCCTATTAAATAGATATTTACATAAAATATTTTTATATATTGTACTATCTTTAATATTTGAAAGTTCTATTAAAAATTGCTTTAAATAATCTATTTCATAACTATTAAGACTTTCACTATCACTAACATTTAGTGGATTATTAAAAGAAGACAATACACTTATGAAATTTTCTAATTCTTTAGGATTTAACTTTTTATTTAAACAAGACATTAATAACTCTTTATTATATGTAAAATTTTCAATGGATTTATATAACACTTCCTTAGTATCACTATATATATTCTTAAGAATATTATAGTAATTTATAAATAGATTTCTAGTATTGTCATTTTTTACTATATATAATAATGTGGATATATTGGTATGGTTACTTTTATTAAATTCTTTTAGAATATTATCACTTATAAATGAAAATCTTTTATCAAAAAGTTCTAATGAAGATATTTCGTATAAATCAGAATCATTATTTATAGTCGTATGATATGCATTAGTTAATAGTTCATTTAATGTTTTAATTTTAAAATCATGAGAATCAGTCATCTGATCATTTTTATATTTTAAATTTACTCCAATATACATACTAACTTTTTTATAATCATTATTCAGCATAATATTTTTATTAAATAATATTTTTAAAAGATCAAAAACACACTCAAAATCATTAAAATAATTATAATTTTCTAAATTATTTAAATATTCATTAAATATTTTATTTATTATTTTATAATAATTTGTATATATTTCATCACTACCATAATACAATCTAAATAGATTTAAACATCTAGAATTGCAATCTATTATTATTTTATCCTTAGTTACTCTATCAATTGAATCATTATATAAAGGGACTATATATGCAAGAACATAATTAATATCTACCTTAATTAATTCATTAATTGTCTGTAATGGTAAAGACTTAATAATACTTATTATTTTTTTACTATATTGATAAGATAAATTATTACTTTTATCATCATATCTATATAGTTTACCCTTAGCATTTAATATACCTTTATCAATAAATATATTTATTATTTCACTTGTTGATTTATTTTGAATATTATCAAGTAAGCCATATATAAATTTATGACTCTTATCATCAATACTTTTCAAAGAAGATATATTAACATATTTAATAAGGTTAATATCGTATTTTAACAAATTTACTAAAATTTCTTCATCGATATAATTAATCATAGATGGATATTTAGTTATATATTCTTTTTGAATATCTATTTCCATATCTTTCAAAAGAGATAAATCACTATTAATCTTATTTAGTTGTTTTTCTATATAAGCTTTTTTAGCAGGTCCAATTATATATCTTGCATACTTTTCATCATCACTATATTTATTTTGAATGTTTATCGGAGCATACTCAATAAACGCAGGATTAACTGGTATTATATACTCCCACTGTTTTTCAGTTAATTTATCTTTAATTCTATTAATAAGATTTCTTGTTTCTTTAAAATCATTTTTTTCAAGTACAGTTATTACTTTCTTTAAATCATCCATGTATAATTTTGCAACATCATCGGGTCTTTGAAAATATAAAGATAAATACTCATTATACTCTTTTTCTGTAAATTTAACTATAAAAGAATTCATAAAGAATTTATTTTCATTTAACCACTTTAAAACTATTTGCTTCTTTGCCTCATCAGAAGCATAATTAAACATAGATAAATTACTATTTACCCTAGAAACTTGAAAGTTTAAAGGTAATATTCTTATAAGTTCTTTATAATTAAAGAATAGATGTGAAAGAACAATTTCATTGTTTTCAAACTCTTTATTATCTAAAAAACTTTTTTCAATATCTTTAATTTCTTTTCCCTTTAAACTTTTAATATAAGCATTAGCCCTTGATTGTATTTTCCTTTTTTTTCTTTTTTCAAAAAACGACATATCACACCTCTATTATATGATTTATTATATCATATAATTTTTTTAATTAAAATTATTTCTTTGTTAAATATTTATGATTAGATGCGATTAATTTAACACCAACACCATTTTTAAATGCTATAGTCGCAACACCACCACTAATATTAACAACAACACCCTCACCATACACTGTATGAATAACATTATCACCGGTTTTTATTTCACTAGATGAATTATACATATTGCCTATTACTTTTTTATTTTCTTGTTCTTTAGATGTTGATATTTTGTTAATTAATTTATCATCAATTTCTCTTATAAATCTACTTTCAATACTACCAGATGTTTTACCAAAAATAGTCCTTTGTCTTGCACTTAATAAATATAGTTTTTCTTTTGCTCTAGTAATTCCAACATAACAAAGTCTTCTTTCTTCTTCTAAATCAGATAAACTATCAAAACTTCTATTATGTGGAAATAAACCTTCTTCCATACCAAGTAAAAATACTATATTAAACTCAAGTCCTTTAGCTGAGTGAAGTGTCATGATACTTACCTCGTTTCCATCATTATTATATTGACCTCTATCACTAACAAGAGCAATATTTTCCAAAAAGGTTTGTAAATCATATATTCCACTTTCCTCAAACATTAAAGCTACTGTTTTAAATTCATTTAAGTTTTCAACTTTGGCTTCATTTTCAAGAGAATTATTAAGTTCATATTCCATTCTAATACCAGTAGCAATAAGAACTTCTTCTATTAAATCAGATAAATTACTACTTAATGAAAACTCTTGTAATTTTAATATTAAATTCTTAAATTCAAGTTCTTTACCACTATCTATCGCATCAAACATAGATAAATTACTTTCTAATGCTTTCTTTCTTAAATTCTCAACAGACTTAATACCAATACCTCTTTTAGGCACATTTATTACTCTTTCTAAACTAACTGAATCACAAGGATTATATATTAGTTTTAAATATGCAACTAAGTCTTTAATTTCTTTCCTATTATAAAAATAATAACTACCAATTATATTATGGGGAATATTATTTCTTACAAAAGCATCTTCAACTACTCTACTCTGAGCATTAGTTCTATAAAGTACTGCTATATCACTATAAGAATATCCACTATTAACTAGTTCTTTTATTTTGCTTATAACAAAATTAGCTTCTTTTATTTCATCTTCGCATCTAATATATGTAAGAAGTTCACCATCATTTTTAGATGACCATAAATTAAGTTTTTTACCTTCACTATTGTTTTTAATTACTGAATTAGCTGCTTTTAAAATATTATTAGTACTTCTGTAATTTTCTTCTAAAAGAATTACTTTAGGATTTTTATAATCTTTTTCAAAATTAAGAATATTTCTATAGTTAGCATTTCTAAATGAATATATAGATTGATTAGCATCTCCTACTACAAATATATTCTTATATTTATCTGCAAGAAGCTTACATAATTCATATTGTATACCATTAGTATCTTGATACTCATCTATTAAAATATATTTAAATCTCTCTTGATACTTTTCTAAAATATCTTTATTCTTTTTGAATAATTTAACAGGTTTAAGAAGTAAATCATCAAAATCAACAGAGTTATTTTCTTTTAAAAGTTTTGTATACTCTGTGTAAACTAAACCTATAACTATATCAAGATCATTTAAAAATAATTTTTTATATTCTTCTGGACTAATACCGTCATTTTTAGCTGAACTTATTTTATTTATTATTGTTCTAACATCATACTTAGCAGGATCATATCCATTTTCTTTAAGTATTCTTTTTACAATAGCCTTTACATCATCAGTATCAAGTATTGTAATGTTAGATGTATATCCAATGTCAATATAATTTTCTCTTAGTATTTTTAGACCAAATGAATGAAAAGTACCAATAAATATAGAGTTAGCAACACCATCTAATTCAATTTCAACTCGATTTTTCATTTCTTTCGCAGCTTTATTAGTAAATGTTATTGCCAAAATATTGTATGGACTTATTCCATTATCAATTAAATTTACTATTCTTTCAGTTAAAACTTTGGTTTTACCAGAACCTGCCCCAGCTAAAACTAAACAAGGTCCTTCAATATGTTTTACAGCTTCTAATTGTTTATTATTTAACGTCATAATTTTACCTCTATTTAATTATAGCATGAAAAAAACAAGTATTAAACTTGTTTTTTAATTAGATAACAAATAACTTGTGTATTCTTTAAAATATACATCATTTCTATAATTATTTAATGATGTGCCAGGGACATACATATATATCAAACTATCTTTATTGAATGTATCATACGCTGTTAAAGCAGGTACATCACTATTAAATGTGTATGAACTTATATTCGTACACCCATCAAACGCATACGCACCGATAGTTTCTAATGAAGAATTAAATGTAACACTTGTTAATGTAACATTGTTTGCAAATGCACGATATGCTATTGTTGTAACATTACTTGGTATCGTAAATGATGTGGCGTTTTTACCATTTGGATATCTCATTAATATAGTCCCACCATAATCATAAAGAATACCATTAACACTCTTAAATGATGTATTAGCACTATCAACATAAATATTAGCAATATTTTTATTATTATCTAAAAAGCCATCACTTAATTTATTCATTGATGAAGGTAATGTTATTGCGGTAACATAAGTATTATTATCAAATGCATTAGCTGCTATTGAAGTAACTCTATATCCAGATACAGTATCTGGAATAACTAAACTACTATTAGTGGCACCAGTACCAGTATAACCAGTTATTATAGCAGTATCACCATCAACTATATATAAGTAATCACTTGAAAAATATATAGGAGAATTATTATGATATTTCCATGGAACCGCATTTGAGAAAGTATTTGATACTGAATTTGGAACACTATATGTAAAATTAGATTTATAACCTATAGTTATACCTATGAAAGTTTCAACCTCATACTCAGGAAGAGCATTTGATGCTGTATTAGGTACTGCTGATACTTGCATGTTTAATGTTGTTGATGGTCCTCCTTGATATGGATTCCACAATGCATATTGACCAATAGTAGTAGTACCAGATCCAAATTGAATATATGTGATTTTACTACAACTATAGAATGAATAATCATCAGCTACAATAACACTATTAAATATAGCATTAGTTAAATTTTCACAGTCAGCAAAAGCATATTTACCTACTCTAGAAATTTGATTGCCATTTATTTTAGTTATATCTGTTTTATAGAATGCATAATCTTCTATTTGTACAACACTATTTGGAAGTACAAATTCCCAAGTTTGACCACTAGATACAGATACTCCATAAAACGCATATGGTCCAATAGAAACTATATTATAATTTTTACCATCTTTACTTATTGGAGAAGTTAAATTAAATGTACTTGTTATATCAGCACCATGATATTCTATTACTTCCCAACCTGTAACATTAGTTCCAACTGCATTTTTAACGGTTACTTCTCTTATAGAATATTCTCCTATATCATATGGTAATGAACCATATTTATAACTTCCTATTATATATCCAGTTGGATAAATATAGTCTTTAACATTAGTAGGAAGAGTATTTTTATATGCTTGTTGATAAGTTACAGAAGTAGTACCAAGATTATCATCAGGAACATATATTCTAAGTCTCTTTCCAATAGTAGTACCAGTATTATAAAATGCATTAGAACCAATACTTATCTTAACACTATTAGAACTATTATCAACTTCAGTAGTACTAAAATACATTTGTTCAATATTACTACATCCATAGAAAGCTCCCTCACCTATGATACTTACATATCCAAGTGAAATATAATTTAACAAAGTGTTATTAGCAAATGCATAATTATCAACATGATTAAGTCCACTTAAAGTAACTTTATATAATGAGTTATTAAAGAATGTATATTGACCTATATATTCAGTATTTTGAAGTATTAAATTTCTAATACCAAGCTTATAAAATGCATAATTATTAACATATAACAGTGATGTATTGGATATATCAAGAGTATTACCAGTTGCCATTGTAGCAAATCTATAAGCATTTTTTCCTATTCCAATAACAGGATAAGTATTATTGTTAACTGTAAGGGACTCTGGTATTATGTATGAAGATGTTAAATTCATACCATGATATTCAACTATTTCATATCCAGTAACAACTTCACCATCTTTTTTAGTATATTCTCTTAATACAACTGAATATTCTCCAATATCATATGGAACATTAGTACTAGTAAAATTTCCTAAGATAGTTCCATAATCAAAGAAATAATCATAATACTCGCTTCTAAATGAACTAGCATACTCTTCAGTTACAAAGTCATCATATGTAACTGTTTTACTCTCAGTATAAGTACCAATAGAATTGGATAAATATTTACCATTTCTTCTTGATGTTCTACCTGTTAATGTATATGTAAATGTTATACTTTCATTAGGATTAATAGTTCCATTTGAATTAGTATTAGTAAATATCAATGATGATGAATTGCTTTCATATACAGCATTATTTACAGAACCACTTTTCAATGAATGTCCGTTTAAAGATACCGTTGTAGTCCAAGAATTTAATGTTTTATCAGTATTATTTTTAACTGTAACTGTACAACTATTTGTATATGTTCTATTAGTTCCCCAACCACTTGATGATTCATTACATGATTCAGTTACATTAATATCAATTTGCTTAGTGTCAGTTTGAGTTTCAGTTACTTCAGTTGATGATACATAAAATCTCATTCGATCAGCAGTTTGTGTACCAACATCAGTAATAGAATATTTATCAAATACTCTTGTTTCAGTCGTTGGATTAAAGAATGTTTGTAATAAGTTAGGTAAATTATATAATGCATTTGGTTCCATATTTGATACTTTACCAAGATTTAATTTATATGTTGTAGTCATATTTGCTATTGCATATGAACCAATAGATTTAATGTTTTCTATATTCATATAAACTATACCAGATTTATTAAATGCATAACTTCCTAGTTCTAATAAACTTGTTGAACTAAATGATTTAATAGCAGTAATTTCTTCAAAACAATGATTACCAATTTTTATTAATTTATTATTAACAATGTCAGTTCCATCACTAGTATTAACACTAGTATGCTTAAATGCATAATCACCTATAGATATTACATCTTTAGTAATACCATTTACTGTATATGACTCAGGTATTTCAAAGGTATTAGTTATATCTTCACCATGATATTCTATAATTTGCCATCCATTAATATCATTACCACTTCTATCTTTAATAGTTACCTCTTTAACAGAATATTCACCTATATCATATGGAATTGGTGTATTTATAAATGAACCAACTATATAACCTGTTTCAAATATATATTCAGAATAATTACTAAATAATGCTTTATAAAATTCAACTTTAGATTTAGGAACATATATTCTAAGTCTATCATTAGCATTAGTCCCGATATTATTCATAGCAGTTGAATGAACAGACATATTATCAGTATTAATAGTTCCAATAAATATTTGTTCTAAGTTAGGGTTATTACTAATAGAATTTTCCTTCATAACTTGAATATTACCAAGGTTAACACTATATAATGTATCCATGTCAGACATTGCATATTTACCAAGTGAATTCAAATTAGGAAGATTTACTGTCTGAAGTGCAGTATTGTAAAGACCATAATCTCCTATTGATATTAAACTGTCTGAGGTTAAAGATTTAACAGAAATATTTTCAAGACCATGATCATCAATATTTAATAGACCGTTTGCAACTAAATCAATTGTTTGTCCCTGCACTGTAGTAGTATGCCTATATGCATATTCTCCAATTGATATAACATTCATAACAGCACTAGTACTTGAATATACACTATCTATACTAGCCTCTAAACTTTGTGATGATGTATCATAGTAGAAAGATAAACTCATCTGCCCATTTGCTGCGATTGTTCCATTGTATTCTTTATTTTTAAGAGTCACTATACTTCCATTTACTGTTTCATTAGCATTACCATAACAGTTGCCCCAAGTAACGCCAGTTGGCAAACTAATTCTTATTGTCCAATCTTTTATTTCAGCAGAAGTATTATTCTTAATATTAATAGTCCCACCAAATCTATAACCAGTTCCTTGTTGCCATGAAGATCCACTAATAGTAGCACTTAAATTTTCATCTGTTACTATTACATCAGGAAGTTGATACTCACTAGTTAAATCAGCACCATGATATTCTATTATTTCATATGCTGTTACATCTTCTCCAGCACCATTCTTTTTAGTAACTGCTCTTAAAGAATATTCTCCAAAATCATATGGAATAGCAACATGTTTATAACTACCAATAATCGTACCAGTCGGATAAATAAATGACTCATTAGCTTGAAATAACTTCTTGTAACCATCTAAATAATTTAATCCATCTTTTGAACTACCATTCGGAACATAAACTCTAAGACGACCATCTAAATACATTCCCCAATTAGTAAATACACTATTCTCACCAACTGTTAAATCTATTTCTTCACTATTGTTTTTAACAACTGTTGATGTATTTTTAAACCAAACCCTACCTAGCTGAGGGCAATTATAAAATGCATAATCTCCTATAATTTTAACTTGACCCAAATTAAGTTCATATAAGGTTGTATTATTATAAAATGCATATGCTCCTATTTCAGAAACATTTTCTAGCATAACTTTAGTTAAAGGAACATTATAGAATGAATATGAACCTATTTTATTAATAGTATCTGATTCTAATATAGTTAATTTAGTTTTATAGAATGCATAATCATTTATTGATTTTACATTATCAAGATTAATGTTAGTTATATTATCTTCATAAAATGCATATGAATCTATTAATTCTACAGTAGTTGGTATAGTCATAGATGCACCACTACTAGATGTATTTAAATTCCTATAGGCATTATATCCAATCGCTGTAATTGTTTTATTAATAGAATTTAATGTTAATGTATTTGGTATAGTTAAACTATCTCCAATTGAAACAGTATTTATGAAATATGAAATACCATATCCATCTTTATAATCATATAAGAAATATTGTTTATTATCAGACAGTTTTGCTTCATAATAAATATTTTCTGCGTTAATATTTTCTACATTTTCATATGCTTTAATCGCACCCATAGGTACAAAAAATTTACTGCCATTAATATCAAGATTAAATGCTCCGCTTTCTATAGTCGGAGGAACCTGTCCTTCAAACGTTACATATCTTGTACTTTTAAATGCATTAGAACCTATAGATGTTACAGTAGATGGTATAGTCAAAAATTCAAATGCTTTATCAGAATAAATTCTACCTAAATTAACATTTTCAAAAGCACCACTTCCTATAGTAGTAACAGTCTTTGGAAGAATTAAAGTTCTTAAACTAGTCTTGTTACTAAGAGTATTATCAGCTATTTTATTAATAGTTTTACCATCTATTACAGTAGCATTAGATAAGCCTAAATACTCTATTTTAGGTAATGAAGTATTTACATACGCAAAATCTTCATTTTCAAAATAAGCTGAGTTAATTGTATATATAATTAACTTTTTAATATTATTTATTTTTTCACCAACAGTATTTTCATCTATTTC
This sequence comes from Bacilli bacterium, assembly GCA_016302505.1. Classification (GTDB taxonomy): domain Bacteria; phylum Bacillota_I; class Bacilli_A; order RF39; family UBA660; genus CAG-1000. The sequence continues at coordinate 20,972 of JAEDNL010000002.1, read as the reverse complement.
AGTAAAATAAGCAGTTAATAATCCTTCTAGCGTTTCATTATTATCTCTGATGTATACATAGTATGAATCTTCTTCACCTTGAATTGGAAATACAGAATCATCAGGTGCACCAATATTAATATCTTTATCAGTAAAGTTATCACTTCCAGATACAGTAATATCATTTGATGAAACACCTTTTATTATTAAAGTATTACCTTTATTAGGTCCGATATATGGAGTAGAATTTTCAGGTAACATAATTGAAGAACCACCAAGTACACCAAGTATTTTATTTAAGTTATATACATAGATTTGATACTTAGAGAATGTATCTATCAAGTTCATATCTTGAAGTTGTATTTGAGTAATTGTACCATTATTTAATATTTCTATATTGGTAGCATTCTTTTCAGCAATTAAATATCCTATTTCAACATTAGGCGCAATTGTAATCCTTGTATTAGACATAACATACACATCAACTGGAATATTACCTGCTTTATTTTTAATTATTCTTGTAGCTTCTATAAGAACACCGTCTTCTTCTTCATTTTGAATACCATTTACAGTAAATTTAGAACCAACAAATATATCATAATCTTTATTAGTACCAATAAAATGTATCTTAGATTTAGGCGTATTCATGTATAAGTTTGCACCAACATCTAATTTACCACCAGCAGAAGTATTAATATTTAATGAACCCATTTCAACAAAATCATAGACAAGATCTCCTGTTATTTCAAGATTATAAATATCAGTATCTATGTGTACTCTACGTCCAAAATCAATTGAACCATCTACTTTAATATTATCAGCAAGTTTAATAGTATCACCAGATAATGCATTCAATACTGCATCTCTAAATTGAGTTTCATTTTCAACAAGCCATATTTGACCTTCTTGACTTAATGAATAATCAATTCCTCTTTGAGTACTATATACATTAGCATGAACAGCTACAGATGCACCAGAGTATAACGAAGAATTAACTGTTTGGTACATACCATAGTCTATTCTATAATAACGGTAATTATTTTCATCATCATCTTTATCTTTATCAATTTGACCTTTAATAATTAGTTGTGGAATAGTCGTTAAATTAGATACTGGATTTACAGCATCAGTTTCTAATGCTTCAGGAGTAGGATTATTCAAAGCATATGTTTCAAGTTTAGTAGATGAAGAAGTAATTGTCTGAGCATTAACTTCATCTGTAATATCAAGTACTCTATAATATAATACACCGGCATTAGACATCGTACCATCAAGAGTAAAAGATAAATTGTAATCAAGATCTAAACTACCTGTATTTTTGATAACAATATATTGTGTATTTTTAAATGTATTTGATAAATCATCCTCTTCAATAACAGTAATTGTATCACCATGTTCACCAATGATTTTACCACTACTATCATAATGAGTAATTTCATGTACGACAGTACCTAAGCTTATTTTAGTTCCTCTACTTTGATATTCACTGTAAAACCAAGAATACGCATCATATATAACAAACACACTGAGAATTAATATAACAAATGCTTTAGCAAGTATAGGTTTAGTCATGTATTTAGAATATTCATTTTTATATTCTTTAATCTTCTTTGTATTCTCTTTCTTAGCAGTATTTAAATATATTTTATATTTATTAAAGTATTCTAATGCTTTATTTCTAATAATTTCATAATACTTTTTAATATTATTTCTTAATAGAACCACATATTTAGAATCGTATAATTTTTTAACACTTTTGTAAAAATACACAGATATCGCAACAATACCTATTATTTCATAATAATAGAATTTCTTAAGTTTATTTTTTAATCTTTTAATTTTTTTCTTTATTTTATTTTTAGACATATGAAAAGATTCAATTAAATAATTGACAATAGTATTATAAATTTTATTAATACTTCTTTTCATACTAGCTCCTTTTAATTATTTTCTTTGTTTTTTATTTTTTTAACATCGCTTATTATATCTTTAATTTCATAAATATATATATATCCAAGTGGAATAATTATTATTAATATAAATCCTATCTTAGTACTCATTATTTTCTCTATAAGACTAAATATTTTAAATTTATATATATATTTTCCAAGTATTTGTTCTTCATATACAGCCGGATCATTAGATATATTTTTAATACCTTTTGTATAAAATATCTTTCGTCCAGCTTCTTTAGTTATACCAACTATTTCATGAGTCACTATTTTCCCTGCAAGGTCACCACTCATACCCTTAAATGTAATTACATCACCAACTTTTAATGAACTAGTTTTAACTTCTTTTACAAGAATAACATCTCCAATTTTAAGTTTAGGTTCCATACTACTGGTTATAATTGAAAATGTTCTAAATCCAAAAACACTAGGATAATTTGGTATAACTTTTTGATATGCAGTTGCAATAACGAAAACAATTAATATCGCAAGCAATATCATTTTTAAAATATTAAATATTTTCATTATTGACTTTTTCATATTTCCTCCTACATTGGTTTAATAAACATAATCTTTTTTACTTCAAAATTTGTTGCCTGTAATGTATTAGGTGCTTTAATATCTATTTCAAGATTGAAATAAAAGTTTAAAGTACTATTCGCAGGTATTGTTACACTATCAGCAAAATTAAAGAAATACCTATTATTGTCCTCATTTAATTCCAGTTTATCATTTAATGTAAATGATGTTAAGTACGGACTAGTAATATTTATCTTTAAATAAGATTTTAATAAGTTGATATTGCCATCAAGTTCAGTAAATACAATTTTAACTCTTGAAGGAACTTCCTTTATATTAGTAAGTTCAAATCTATATCTTTGTATCTTTCCAGGATACATATTTTCTATTGTTATTAATGGGTCAGTTGTCAATTGACTTTGTTCTACGTAAGTATTATCAATAAGAGCATATAGTTTAACCCCTATATCACTATCTGTTATATAAAAGTTTCTATTATATTCTACATTTTCACCACTAGATGGCATTGTTTGCATCCATCCATATGTACATATTGCTAACATAATTATTAGTATAACACTTAGTACCATTGATATTATTTTATTATTCATAATTCCCCCTTAATTTATAACTATATGAGTAGCATAACTTTCAGGTGATACATCAACCACTTCTGCAATTCTAATATATACGCTTTGTGTAAATACTTGATTTACATCAGTAACTTTAGTCCACTCTGAACTCTCATCATTTGTATATGACCACTCCATACTAGTTGTAAGTCCATTTATAGTACCATTAGCATTTAATGTTAATGTCGGTGCTGGTAATAATTCATTAGCAGAACCAAATTTAAATAATACATTAAGAAACGTTGATGCAAGAGCATTAGTACAATCAATATCTCCGCCTTCTAACCATATTTTTAAGTTAATTGGTATTCTAGTATTCGCAGGTATTGTAAACAATAATTTATCAACATTTATTTCATTATCATCACTTGATGATCTACCTCCATCTTTCTCACTAAACAATCTTACTAATTGAGTAGTATAAAAATCACTAGATATATTTCCAAATTTAAATGCACCAGGTTTTATAATAGCATTCGTTGTATATTCATCACTTATCCCATTCTCAGCAGTCTTTCCAAATATTAATGTAGTATAATTATTAGTATTAGGATTAACATACGAAAGTGATATTCTAAGAGCATCATAAGCATATCCATCTATTCTTGTATCTTTATGAATATATACATGCTTTGGATAATTTTCAGTTTGCAAATAGAAATTAAAATCAATAAAACCATTTTCTATCATTTGAGTTATAGAACCATTAGTCGCAGGTAATAATACAAACTCAGGATCCGTTAATACTAAACCTTCATTAAAATCAATAGTATAAAAATTAGTCGCATCAACTGAAGACACTTGTTTAAGCTCGAACTCATCAAAACTATCAAGTATAGAGTTTAAGTCTACTGTTTTTCTTCCAGCACTGTCAGGATCAAGTTTAATTACTAATCCATCAGCCGCTGATACTTTAATGTCTGAAACAGATATTTGAGGATTTGATTTATCTTGAAACCACGCATAAGAAGATATTACAAGTAAAATAGTAAAGGCAATCAATAATATAATTTTAAATATACTTTTCTTACTCATTATTACCTCCTACTGTCACATAGGAAGATGCAAGAGTATCATCTGTTTCCATGTATCTAACCAATATTATTCTATCATCTAAAGTAACTTCACTACCAGATTTATAACCAATCCAATTAACACCATTATCAACTGAATACTCCATTGTTTCATTTAAACCAACCAAAATATTATTTTCAACTGTTATAGAAGGAATATTATTATTTTCTTCTTTAGTAAATCCTACAAAAGACAAAGTAAATTTAAACTTTCCGCCTTTTAATGCTTCAACAGCCTCTCTATCAGTACCTTCAACCCATATTCTGACCTTTAATCCAGATTTAACTTCTTCTCCATTACTTTTAATTTCAAATAATTTTTGATCCCCATTACTACTTTTTGATGCATATGATGCATTAATTTCATCTTTAACATTAGTTAATTTAGTTTCTTTAAAAGATGATGAATTTATTACATTCATATAACTATAAGTTTCATAATTAATAGAATCTATATCAAAATCATAGAATCCATTTTTATATGATATCTCATAATTTTTATTAGGCGCCCATATATATACAGGCTTATCTTCTAATTCATAAGTTTTAGTTGATTCATTATAGTTATAGTTTATAAACGCGACTCTAACAGCACTGGCTATTAAATCTCTACTAAAGTCCCCATAACTACTAACTCTTACTATTTCATCCCTTGTGTTATTTATATTCAATATAGCATCATTTATATTAGAACAACATTCAGGATAAACAGAAGAATCCTTATCAAGATAAATTGATACATTAGAATCATTCTTAAACCATAAATCGAAATCAAAATAATCTTTATTAGAGATTGCTTTAACTAATTTTGTTGGATTACCACTATCATCTATGTTAACTGCTTTATAAAATGATATACCATTACTACTAACTTCATTGTTAAACACAAATTCATTTAAAGAATTAATGCTAAGAACAGAACCCCATCCATCTTCACCAGTTTGTGATATTTGTAAATTATTAGATTTTACTGTACCAATCTCAATATTTTCTAAATAATTTTCTTTATTTGTAACAAACCAAGCATAAGAAAAAACAAATATAGAAACAATTATTGCTATAAGTTTAATCATTGTACTATAAATTTTCTTGCTTGTTTTTTTATTCATTATTACCTCAAATTATCTAGTGCTTTTTGTTTATTCTTTTTATATTCTTTTATAAGATGCTCAAACTTCTTTATAATTTCTTTATCAGTTTTTTCTTCTTTCTTTTGAGCTTGTTTAAATTCCTCAATTAATAATTTTTTAAAATCTTTTAAGGAATATTGTCTATTGCTTGCTAAAAACTCATCCATTAGTTTTCTTAAAGCATATTTATTAATTATTCTTTCTTTTTTTATTTTCTTTTTATCATAAAGATTTAGAATAACATAATTCATAAAAAATGAACTATCTAAATACTTCTTAGTTTCCAAGTCATCTACTTTTTGATCTTGACTATCAACTTCTTTTTTATCTTTAACATCATATTGCTCAATAAATTCCCATAATTCTAAAGCTTTTTGAAAGTTAGGATTCTTAAGTATTGTATTTGTTTTTCTAATTGGAGATTTTACTGGTAATGCATTTGCAAGTTCTTTACAAAATGGAGTTTTTAAAAAATCAGAAACAACCATTTCAATCTTAGCTAGTCTCTCCTCTATGTTTCCTCCACCAGAAACTCCGGATAAATCTTCACTAGAGCTTGCTTCTAAATCGACCGTTATATTAACCTCATCATTTTCAATTTTAGTTTTACCAGTGTATCTCATAACTCTTTTTTTATTAGCAAAACTTCCGCTCTTAGTAACTTCTTTTCTTAATTGAAAAAAATAATTCAAATTATTAAGAAGAGATATGATAAATCTATTCTCGTACATATCGAAACTTTCTTCTTTATTTACATTTAAAACTTTACTTGGTGTTATTGTACCATCTTCATCAACATCTTGTATCAAATCTGTATGTTGAGCTAAATGTTTAATTGTTTCTTGGCTTATCTTTTTAGCTTTTTCAACCGGAACAATTTCCTCCTCTTGCATTATAAACCTTTTAGGATTTCTTATGATGTTATCTAAATATACTAAAGTATCTTCAATTTTACTTATCCAAGAGTAATCATATTCAATACTTTTAAAAGATGAATCTATAACTACTTTTGATTCATTTGATCCAATAAATTGTTCAAATGCTTTTTCATCAGTATCACTAATTAAATTTAATAAGTTTTCTTTATTCATCTTTTATTCCTTTCTACATTGCTTTTTTAAGTCTAGCTAAATATTCTTTACATTCAGTCATATTCTCTTTTCCAAATGTTTTATCTAAAAATTTAACAAATCCATCTATCTCATCTCTAATGAATGATAAGTTTAATTGTTCAAATTTTCTTAATACTTTTTTACATAATATATAATCAAATCCGTCAAGTTCAGTACCACCACACGCTACATAAACAGGAACAAATTCCTTTATATGCTTTACAATACGGTTACCAAAGGCAAGTCTAAAATGTTCAATAACATAATTATCCATATCTTCAAGTTTATCTAATGTTTCTTGTGACACAGGATGCTCTGTTTTGGCTTTATCAAATAAGCTTTCTAAATAAGAACTATTTATTTTAATTCCCTCAGTCATAGGAGCATCAAATACTTGCCCTTTATCATTTATATCTATTGGCATAGCACGGTCATATACTTTATCAGTAACCATGAATGTTGAGTCATCGTTATTAATTGTACCTATATACCACATATTATCAGGTATTTTTAATTTTCCATCTGGTAAATGTTTTGGATCATTAGGCCAAACATTGGGTACTAAATCTATTACCCATTCATCACGAGATGGCATTTCTAAAATTGATAACATTTCAGCAAAATAATATTCAACACGAGCTATATTCATTTCATCAAGAATCGTTAAATACATCTCATCATTATAACTTGCTTCATACATTGCTTTTAATACCTCAGTTTCATTGAACTTTTTAGTAAATTCGTTAAAATAGCCAAAAAGCTCAGTTCTATCTCTCCAAGACGGTTGTACTGATGCAATGGTAGCATCTCTACTAATAAATTTACCCCAAGCATATGGAAGAGATGTTTTACCTGTACCAGATATACCTTGTAAAATAACAAGTCTAGTAGCACCAAGCGCCGCTACAAATAATCTAATAATTTTAACTTTATAGTATAATTTCATTTTACTTGCTGCAAAGTTTCTAAAAGTATCACACAATTCTTCAAGAGTAAATGTATTTCCAAAATTTTCTGGTGTTTTACCATCATATTCTTCATCTATTTGAGTAAGTTTGAAGAATCTACTAGTAGTTTCAGGATTAATAGCTTCTTCTTCAATAGGCTCTGCTTCATTTTCGCCATTTATATTTTTAACCTCATCAATATTTAAAGTGGCACTCTCTTGAGGTTTTAAACCAATTTGACTTACTTTTAATGCATATAATTCTTCTTTTTCTTGATTAAGTCTGATAACATCTCTATCAAGCTTAGCAACTTCTTCAAGTAAACTTTCTTGCTCTACTAAAGTTTTTCTAAAACGCAAATATTTTTTAATTAATGCAATGAGTAAAAAAACAATTCCCGCTAAAAAAGCAAAAACAAGTAAAACAGCAATACCTACTAATATCCATTGTCCAATCGAAAATTCAGAAGAATATTCTTTCAAAATCTTCAAGTAGGCTTTAAAGTTAAACATTTTTCCTATTCCCCTAACAATTCCCATAAATATGTTAATTATGCCAGAAAAGAATTGTTCCATAAAATCATACAGAAACCTTATATAAGTCGCCACACTACACCTCTATTCTTATTCATTATACCTATTATAATTTTACCATATATATTGACAAAAATAAACATAAAACAATTAAAAAAGAAAGATTTCTCTTTCTTATATATTAACAAATCATTTAACTTTTTTATAATCTAATAAAACCATTATAAATTTATATAATTGATATATAAAGAATGCAGCTAATGGTAAGATTATACATACAAAGAATCCAGTTTTTGTTTTTAAGAATGATAATATATCACCTAAAACAGGAATTCTTGTACCACTCCATGTAGAAATAATATCTCCAGGAGCAACTTGTTGAGCATCATCAGCAGTATTATTATCACCTCTTGTTACATATGAAGTCATACCATTAACATCTAAAACAGTTTTAACACGGTGTGTTTTGATAATAGTAGACTCATTTTCACGAGCAAAAAATGAAATAACATCTCCCTCTTTTAATTTAGTCTCACCATCATATTTCTTCGTAATAATTAAATCACCAGTCATAATTGTAGGTTCCATTGATCCAGTTTGTATATTTAGTGGTACATATCCCATTATATTAGAAACACCCTTTTCACGTGTGGTTAGTGTAATTAGTGTCACAGTAGCTGCTAATATAATAACAATCCATATTATTACATTTAAAACAACTTTTAATATCTTTTTTCCTTTCATTTCATACCTCCATCAAATTATTTTTAAGATCCAACATTTGCTTTAGCAATTTGGAATCTAAAGATAACTTTTGTTCCAGATGCATTATTTTCACAGTCGTAATCTTGTCCTTCTATCCAAGCATAGACTCTTATTTTATTAATACCAACAGCTAAATTAAATGGTAATGTATTATTAGTACCATTTCCAACAGTTGTTAAAATATCAGGTGTAACTGCTTTAAAATAAGTCTCAGATGTAGAAGTATAATCAATTTTATTTTCAGCTGTAATATCAGTTTGAATTCCATAATATGGAGTTACAGCTGTACCATCTGAAATAGTTTTACCATAGTTTGCAGCTTGTGCAATACCATAGTTAGTATGAGTTGTTGAATTTGGTTCCCAGAAAACATTTGAAGTTGTTCCAGCACTATGAGAAGATGCACCCTTTAATGTTCTAGCTGTAGCATAATCACCAGCAGTAGTACTACCTTGATATAAGAATGCTAGTCTAGCAGCATTTTTAAGCCCTTTATCTTCTCCACTAGTTACAACATCAGATGAACCTGTTAAGTAAATTGATGTAGCTGATGTAGCTAAAACAAATAAATCAAAAGTAACAAAATCACCAGTAGTTCCAGCAGCTCCAGCAGTTCCAGCTGCTTCAGTACTTCTGTTAGCTTCTAATCTATAACCACTAGGTATTGTGGCATCAGCAACCAAATTTCCTTTATACATTTTCATAAATCCAGTTGCAGTATCAACATCACCAATAGTAGATACTGGAGATAATTTATTTGGTAATTGGTTAGTCGCACCTGTATATCCAGCTAAAATATCGGCATTTGTGATATTAGCTTTCCATTTTTGAGCATCAGTTGAAATTTGAATACCATTTGATGCATCAACTGTAACTTCTATATCTTCAACAGATACAGTTGTATTTTCAGTAAACCATGCATATGATGCAGTAGTTAATGAAACTGCTGTAACTATTAACATAAGAAAAGCAGTTAAAATCTTTTTTCTATTGTCATTTTTTTCTTCTTTTACTTCATTTTGTACAGGAGAAACATTTACATTAGGATCAGCTACTGTAACTTCATCTTGTACAAAAGAGTTTTCATTTTCATTATTCATTTTTTCAATTCCCTTCTAAAAATTAATCTGTTTTTTCTGTTATAATCATGGCCATTTTCATTTCGCCACCAATTATATCATCAATACATTCCGGATCATTTCCCTCTAGCCATACAATAATCGAATATCTATCGATCTCTCCAGGTTTAATATTATTCCTATCTTGCTGCATAATTAAATGATTTGAAATAAACGGTATTGTTTGAGGTTCCTCAGAACCATCTTTGGCTTTTTTAGCATACACACTTTCTTTACCATTAACATAAAGTGCAACTCTAACAGCCTCATCAACATTTTTTATTACTGATTCGATAACTATTTTAGTTTTATAACTAACATTTTTCTCTCCAGCATTTTTAATAAAAAATGTATAAGCAATATAGTTATCAGCACTATTATCACCCTCTTTTGATATAACTTCCTCTACAGGTATCCAAGCTTTAGTAATATTGTCCATGTATTCTAATCCCTTAGCTTTAATCTGAACAGTTTCAGCAGAAAATTCAGAATCAGAAGACATCAATATATGCCTTTCACTCTTAAGATTTCTATCTAATTTAATAGTAAAATATCCATTGCTGTTAACAACATATAATATTAAATATAAAACTGAAAATAGTAACAATAAAATAATAACACCAAGTTTAATTATTCTATTAATCATTTTCTTTTTATATACTTTTTCAGCAGTTAACTTAACACTAGTATTACTACTCATAAATCACCTACTTATAGATTTTATAATTATTTTGCTCATTTTCTATTATAATTGTATCAATAGATTTAGCAAATTTAATTATTTCATTATAATTAGATACTTCAGATGGCCTTAGATACAAATAATCAATAATACCCTTTAATTTAATAGATTTTGTTTCAGCTTCTTTCATATTATAGACTCCAATTTTAAAGCCTAAATTCTTAAATTCTTGTATCTTAGTTGTTTTATTTATTATGTCATCATATGGTACTAAAAACACAAAATATTTAATAGTTTTTGCTTCAATAACATTTATCAGTCTAGTAATATTACTTTTCAATCTAAAAAAATTAAAAGGAAGTTTTATAAAGTATAATGTATTAGGTTTATTACCAAAAACATTCTTAATGACTTCAAATGATATATTCTCAGCCTCAATATATTTAAATTCAACTGAGTAATTATATTTTTGAAAAGCATCAAAAGCATGATTCATATCTATTCCATTAAACACTTTTTTATCAAAATTAATTTTTGAAATATAATGAAAAGTATCATTATATTTACCCATTAATTCAAAATTTACTCTTAATGGACTTTTTTGCAATTCATGTAAACACTTCTCAGTCGCCTTATTATTTTTATTGATATTTCTAATTAATTTAGTATAATTATTTTCAAATAAATTTTTAATTTTATCATCAAACAATGTACTATATCTTTTAGTAAACGTATCTATTATTACATCATAACTATATTTCTTTTCAGTAATTGAATTAGAATACTCTTCAAATATTAAATTTAATAGTAATAGTTTAGCAACTAAATAGTACCAATTAAATAAATCAGGATTGTTAATTAAGTCTAAATAATCAACAACATTCTCAAATATAAGTAAAAGCATTCTTTTAGTTACGATACTAGTTATATTATACTTTTCAAAAATATCAGTGTATTCTTCTAAAGCTACAGTTATATCCCTTCTTCCAAACATAAAATCTTCATAAAATTTATCAATACAAACTTCAAATTCTTCTATGTCCTTAGGAAATGGGGTAACTTCGTGACTAATAAGTATTTCTACATTTTTAAGAATGCATTTAGCTTTTTGTTTCAAAAAAACATTCGCTATGCACCTCATTATTACCTCCTCTACTACACTATACAAATTTATTATATATTAGTATTTTAAAAAATTCAATATAAAAATAAAAGAATATGTCATTTTCGTTTAAATATTACATAGGAAATGACATAATCTTTATAATTAATTGTTTTATTATAATAATTAACATAATCATCTAATTTAATTGAATCAAAATAACAATCATTCATCTTGATATATGATTCTTTTAATGTAAATATTTTAAAAAAGTCATAATTGTTATTTACAATATTCTTTTCATTATTAGTATAGAAGTATTTTAATATTCTCTTATCATAATTTTTTACTTTTTCTATATCGACACCAATATCATAGTCAGATACAGCTAAAACATATATATCATCTTTATTAGAAATACTAAATTTAAAACCTCTAGTAAAGGTTTACCACTATTAGAATAATATATGTTATTAATATTTAAATATATATTATTTTCTTCAAAATAGTTATAAATCATGCAATAAGAAATAATTCTATTTTTCTTTAAATCAACTTTTCTTTTATGATAAGTATTTAATATATTATAAATGAAATTTTTATATTCATTAGAAAAGTCATTTATAGTTTTAATTATTAATTTTGTTTTCAAATTTCTTACAATTTTTTTCTAAATAACTAATTATACATTTTTCCATAATAATCACATCTTTCATACTTACCTCTATATAATATACTATATTGATTATTTTTCAACTATAAACAAAATATCAATAACGTAACTTTTATTAAATATATGAATATAATAACATGAAAGAAAGTGAGGATATATGAAAAAAATTATTTTAATATTTGCTACTCTTTTACTAATAATAATATTATCTTTTTTATTAAAGAAGACAAATAATAGAAGTACGAAAGTAGTAGTATCAGAAGTTACACATTCTGTTTTTTATGCACCATGGTATGTTGCAATTGAAAATAATTACTTTAAAGAACAAGATATCGATATTGAAGTATTATTAACACCAGGTGCAGATAAAGTAGCAACATCAGTTTTATCCGGAGATGCTAATATAGGTTTCTCGGGCCCAGAAGCAACTGTTTATATTTATAATAATTCAAAACAAAAACTATTAACTTTTGCTTCTTTAACTAAAAAAGATGGACAATTTATAGTCGGACCATGTAATTTAAAAAATAATTTTAAAATGAACGATTTAAAAGGAAAAACAATCTTGGCTGGTAGAAAAGGCGGAATGCCATTGCTTATGTTTAAATATGCTTTAAAAGAATCTAATATAAATGAAAATGAATTAAATATTAACACATCTATTGAATTCTCAGCATTAACTGGAGCATTTATAAGCAAACAAGGTGAATTTGTTAATCTATTTGAACCAAATGCTTTAAATGTAGAAAAAGAAAACTATGGATGCGTTTTATCATCACTAGGAAACATTACAGGTACTGTACCATATACAGCATTTTACGCAAAAGATAGTTATATCAACAGTAATAAAGATATAATTAAGAAATTTAATAAAGCATTAAACAAAGGATTAAAGTTTGTAAAAGAAAATTCATCAGAAACTATTGCTAAGTCAATAATTAATCAATTTCCAGACACTTCATTAAAAGATTTAACATTACTTGTTGATCGATATAAAAAAATAGATTCATGGTATAGCAATACAACTATAGTTAAAGAAGATTATGATAGATTAATTGATATAATGTTTCATGGAAATACAATCGATAAAAAAATAGATACATCCATATTGTTTACTAATGAATTTAATGAATAATTTATTAATTGTTAATAACTTGTCAAAAACATACTACTCAAAAAAAGGCGAAACCCTCGCAATTGAAGATGTATCATTTTCCATAAATAAAAATGACTTTATTGGTATAGTGGGCCCATCAGGCTGTGGTAAAAGTTCCATATTAAACATCATTTCAATGCTAGATAAAGACTATAAAGGAGACATTATATTAAACAAAAATGTTTCCATAGGTTATATGTTCCAGGAACCAGTTTTATTTTCATGGCTTACTGTATTTGATAATGCACTATTAGGATTAAAAATTTCAAAAAAATTAAATAATAAAACAAAAGAATATACAATTAATTTATTAAAAAAATACGGCCTGTATGAATTTAAAGATAAATATCCAAGTTCACTATCAGGTGGAATGAAACAAAGAGTCGCACTAATAAGAACACTCGCTCTAAATCCAGATATTTTACTTTTAGATGAACCATTCTCAGCCTTAGATTACCAAACAAGATTAAAAGTTAGTGAGGACGTTTATAACATAATAAAAGAAGAAAAAAAAACAGTTTTAATCGTTACACACGATATATCAGAAGCTATATCAATGTGTTCAAAAATAATAGTTCTTTCAAAAAGACCAGCTTATATTAAAAAAGTTATAAATATTGAACTAAAAACTAATAATGGACCTATAGAAAATAGAAAGTCATCATTATTTCCAAAATACTATGAAGAAATATGGGAGGAAATTGATGAATGATGTCAAATGAACAAAAAAAATATTTAAAAAAATTAAAATTAAATAAATTTAAAATACTGTTATATCAAACACTTATATTTGTAATGTTTATAATATTATGGCAATATTTATCCGATAAAAATATTATTAATACTTTTATAACAAGTTCACCAAAAAATATAATATTTACTTTAAAAGATCTTTATATAAATAATGATTTATTATTTCATATTTGGATAACTGCAAAAGAAACAGTAATTTCTTTTATAATAACTACTATTTTATCTTTAATTATATCCATATTACTTTATAACTTTAAAACATTATCAAAAATATTAGATCCCTATTTAACTATATTAAACTCATTACCAAAAGTAGCACTAGGTCCTATTATAATAATATGGATAGGTGCTAACACTAAAAGTATTATTACAATGGCAATACTTATTTCAATTATAGTAAGTATACAAACTATATACAATGGTTTTGAAAATACAGACAAATTAAAAATAAAACTTTTTAAAACATTTAACGCATCAAAATTAAGTATATTAATAAATGTAGTTATACCCGAAAATAAAAAAGTTATTTTAAACACATTAAAAATTAATATTTCAATGTGTTTGATAGGCGTTATTATGGGAGAATTTTTAACATCAAAGGCAGGTATCGGATACTTAATACTATACGGTTCACAAATATTTAATTTAAATTTGGTTATGACAGGCATATTTTTATTGATTATTATATCAATTATAATGTATGAATTTATAATATTTATTACAAAAGAATGATAATTGTATACTTATTTTATAAATTAAAAAATATAATACATTAAGGAGGAATTTTAATGTCAAATTGTAATAGAAATAATCCAAAAGTATTTCCACCATACTATACATGTTATGGTGCAACGGGACCTACTGGACCTACTGGACCGAGCGGTGGTGCAACTGGACCTACGGGAGCAACCGGACCTACTGGACCTACAGGAGCAACCGGACCAATCGGACCAACCGGACCAATCGGACCTACTGGAGCAACTGGACCTACAGGACCTACAGGAGCAACGGGACCTACCGGAGCAACGGGACCTACCGGAACTGCAGCTGAAAACCCAATCTTAACAATAGGAACAGTTACAACCGGAGCTGCTGGTAGCGATGCGAGTGCTTCCATTACCGGAACGTCTCCAAACTTTATTCTAAATCTTACAATTCCCGCTGGACCTACTGGACCAATCGGACCTACAGGAGCAACTGGACCTACTGGACCTACCGGACCTACAGGAGCAACGGGACCAACTGGAGCAACCGGACCAACTGGACCAACCGGACCTACTGGAGCAACTGGACCTACTGGACCTACTGGAGCCAATGAAAATGCATAAAATAGGTTACTAAATGAAAAAATACAAAACTTGTGTATATGCTATTAGTAAAAATGAAGAAAAATTTGTTGAAAGATGGTATAACTCTATTAAAGATTCTGATTATATCTGTGTATTAGATACAGGTTCTACTGATAATACTGTAAATAAATTAAAGCAATTAGGAGTATTAGTAAAGGAAGAAAAAATTGATCCATGGAGATTCGATAATGCTAGAAATGAGTCTTTAAAATTAATACCTGATGACACTGATATTTGTATATGCTTAGATTTGGATGAAGTAATGCAACCAAATTGGAAAGAAAAAATTCTATCAAAATGGAATGATAATTTAACTAGAATATCATACACATACAATTGGAGTTTGGATAATAATAACAATCCGTTGATAAGTTTTTATGCTAATAAAATCCATAAAAATAAAATATATAAATGGACACATCCAGTACATGAAATACTTTCAATAAATGATGAGGAAAAAGAAGAACAAATACTAATAGACGATCTTATAATTGATCATTATCCAGATTCTAAAAAATCAAGAAGTTCATATTTACCTTTGCTAGAACTTTCAGTTAAAGAAGATCCTAACGATGATAGAAATATGCACTATTTAGGTAGAGAATATATGTATTATGGCAAATGGAATCAATGTATTGATACACTGCAAAATCATTTAAAACTTAAGAATGCTACATGGAAAGATGAAAGAGCTGCCTCTATGAGATTTATTGCTAGAAGTTATAAACACTTAAATAAAATAGAAGAATCATTATTATGGTATAAAAATGCTATAAATGAAGCTCCATATTTAAAAGAAGGTTATGCCGAACTAATGATTCTATATTATGAATTAAATGATTACAATAATGCAATTAACTATGGAATTAAAACACTTCAAATAAACAATAAAAATAAAAGCTATATAAGTGAAAACTTCTCAAGAAATGAATATGTCTACGATATATTAAGTTTATGCTTTTTCAACTTAGGACATAAAAAAATAGGATTAAAATTTTTAGAATTAGCAATAGAAGAAAATCCAAATAATCAAAGATTACAAGAAAACAAAAAGTATTTTGAATAATTTTTCAAAATGCTTTTTAGTTTATTTAAACTAAATATTACCGTTTTTATTTTTTAATTTAGACATTTTATTTTTCAAAATAATTGCGTTTATGATTTTATAAATATCATATGTAATAATTATTAAAGCAGGTATAATTATAGCAAAAGCAAAACCTTTTTTTGAAGCTAAGAAGAATTGTAATTTACCTAATGATGGTATAACTAATATAACCTTGCCTATTATATTATTTGACTTTACTTTATCTTTATCTTCACTTTGATTATTATCACCTTTAACAATAAATGAGTTTTTTTCCGTGTCATCTTTTTTTACTATTCTATGTGTGATAGGAGTATCTCCAAAATAACTATTTGTTGAATAGAATGTAATAATGTCACCAGTATTTAATTTATTAGTATTTGTTTTTTTTACTAAAACAACATCATAAACATTTAACGATGGTTCCATACTTGAACTTATTATTGTATAAAAACTAAATAGTGGATTAGTACCCTTCTTTTCAGCTATTTTACCACTAATAACATAAAACAATAAACATATTAAAAATATACTTACTATTGTTAGAAAAAAAATATTAAATATTTTAATGATTAATTTAAATATTTTTTTATTTTTTATGTTTCTATTTTCTTCCATATAATTTACAATCCTTTGCTCCATATTATAAACTAATTCTAACATTAAATTATTTATTTTTCAATTCACAATATAAAAAATCTCTTTCGAGATTTTATTTAGTTTCTATTCTATTAAAAAGTATTTCAGATTCATTTAATTTAATATTTGTTTCTAACATTCCAAAATTTTTAATAGATTCATAGCTAGTATTTTTAGTGTTTAACATTTTAAATATTTTTTCACTAGTATCTGGAATAAATGGACTTAATAATACAGCAGAAATTCTTATACTTTCTAAAAGATTATATAAAACGGTTTTAAGCCTATCATTATTCTTTTCATCTTTAGCCAATACCCAAGGCATCGTTTCATCAATATATTTATTACTTCTTTTTAATAATTCAAATATATCTTCTAAAGCTTCATTAATCTTTAAAGAATTCATTTTATTTTCCACTAAAGATGATAAACTAGTAGCATAACTAATAATATTATCATCAACAGATTCATTAATTTTTGGATTAGTAACAACACTATTAAAATATTTTTTACTCATTGCTAAAGTTCTATTCACTAAATTACCTAATGTATTTACAAGATCCGTATTTGTTCTTAAAATTAATGCTTCTTCACTAAAATTCCCATCACTTCCAAATGGTACTTCACGTAGTAAAAAGTATCTAACTGCATCAACTCCGTATGATTTGATATATTCTCTTGGATCTTTATAATTTCCTAAGGATTTAGAAATTTTTCCACCATTTATAATTAACCAACCGTGACCAAATACTTGATGAGGTAAAGGTAAATTTAAACTCATTAACATACATGGCCAAATAATTGTATGAAATCTTACTATTTCTTTTCCAACTAGATGTATATCTGCAGGCCAATATTTTTTAAATTCTTCTGTTTCATCAGGATATCCTAATGAAGTAATGTAGTTAGTTAAGGCATCAACCCAAACATATACTACGTGACCTTTATCAAAATTAACCGGAACACCCCATGTAAATGATGTTCTTGACACACATAAATCTTCTAATCCTGGTTTTATAAAATTATTAATCATTTCATTTTTTCTAGAAATTGGAAGAATAAAGTTAGGATTTTTATCATAAAATTCAACTAATTTATCTTGATATTTAGATAATCTAAAGAAATAAGCTTCCTCAATAACTTCATGAACTTCTCTATGACAATCTGGACACATACCATTTTCATCAAGTTGACTTTCTGTCCAAAATGATTCACAAGGAGTACAATAAAGTCCTTTATATTCGCCTTTGTAAATATCTCCATTATCATACATTTTTTTAAATATTTTTTGAACTCTCTTTATATGATCTTCATCAGTAGTTCTTATAAAATAGTCATATGAAATATTTAACTTACTCCATAAATCTTTACCATTTTCAATAATAGGATCGACATATTCTTTAGGACTTAAACCTGCTTCTAAAGCCTTCTTTTCTATTTTTTGACCATGTTCATCTGTCCCAGTTTGAAAATAAACATCATAACCAGTTAATCTCTTATATCTTGCTACTGCATCTGCAGCTGTACTAGTATAACAATGTCCAATATGAAAGTCAGCACTTGGATAATATATTGGCGTTGTTATATAAAATTTCTTTTTTTCCATTTTAACCTCCTAAATAAAAAAACCACAAACTAAGGACGAAATTATAAATTCCGCGGTACCACCTTAATTCATGATTATCATGCTCTTAATAGTTGTTAACGAAACCACACGATTTGACTCCAGAACCATTTTCAAGTATCATCATATCAATTTACACCAAACATTGACTCTCTATAAATCAGATATCCATCTCTTTCCTTCACAATCAATTGTTTTAATTCTACCATAATTATTTATAAAAATCTATATTTGTAATAAATTTTATTATGAATTTTAAAATATTAATTTATTCCATTTGCACTACTTAAAGTTACATCTAATTTTATTTCTCTTCCATTTCTTTCTATTGTTAGAGTAATCTTATCTCCAATGTTATGCTTATATAATTGATATCTAAATTGTGCAGTAGTTGTTACATTTTTATCATCAAATTTTAGTATCTTATCACCTTTTTTAATACCAGCATTATCAGCCACAGAATTGTTTTCTACATATTCAACATAAATACTAGTATTATTTGAATACATATTATCATTAGCAGCATAAATACTTACTCCCAAGTATGGTCTTGATGCTGATTTACCTTCAATTAAAGTATTAGCCGTTGTTATAGCAGAATCAATTGGTATAGCAAATCCCATACCTTCTATTGTAGAACTTGCTATTTTCATATTAGTTATTCCAACTACCTCGCCATTAGAGTTACATAAAGGACCACCACTATTTCCTGAATTAATAGCCGCATCTGTTTGTAATACTTCCATCACAGAATTACCATTATTAATAGTTACCTCTACTAATCTATTTTTACCTGATAATATACCTCTTGTAACTGTCCATGAATATACGCTAGAATCAAGAGGAGCACCAACTGTGAAAGTAGTATCACCTACTCTTAAATTATCAGATTCACCTATTTCAGCAACACTTATTACGTTTGATTTATTTACTCTTAAAACAGCAATATCAGAATATTCATCAGTACCAATTAACGAAGCTTCAATTTTATTTTCGTTTGTAAACGTAACTACTATTTTTTTAGAACCACTAACAACATGATAATTAGTTAATATATATCCATAACTATCATCTGTTTTAAATACAAAACCAGTACCAGAAGAAATAACCCTATCATTAATATAATTTTCTATAACTACTACAGAGTCATATACTTTATCAACCGCATCAGCAATTCCCAAATCAGTTACAGTAACATCTTTTTGTACTTTAGTTGTTTCAACTACCAAATTTTTTAAATAAAATTTATAAAAAATGCCAAAAATTAATAAGCAACAAGTAAAAGTTAATATAATTGTAATAACAATATTTTTGTCTTTATCAGTCATATTATAATTAAATCTTTTTTCATCACTACTCTTCTTTTCAATGTTATTAACAACCTGAATATTTTCTTTTTCTTTAACTTTGCTTTCTTTTTCCTTATCAATTATTTTTGCTTCTTTTACATTATTTTCTTTTCTCATATCAACACCTCAATATAATTGTAGAATCAAAATGTTAATAATTTGTGAAAAAAATATAAAAATATTAAAAAAGGTAATATTTATTTTCACCATATAGTATTATTCAAGACCATTACAATAACTATCTGCACGCTTTTTAATTAAATCTAAATTCTCTTTATTACCATAGAAATATATTTCATATTTATCATAGTTAGCTAATTTATAATTGTTTATATTTTTTTTAATTTTCAGATAAATTCATATTAACTCCTTTCTTAACATAATTATACAATTGTAGCCAGTTGCGAACTACCAATTTTCAGTTGTTTTTTGTCAATTATTAGTTGCAAATCAATATTAAACATATTTTATCATAAATTATAAAGTTAATATACTGTAAAAGATTAATAACAAAAAATAATAATATAAATTAATTTAAGATAGCTTTGTTAAGCAAAATATTATTAAAAATTAAAAAATACACAGACATAACTGTGTATTAATTTTCCTTATGGGGCGGAATATGGGAATCGAACCCATGCATAACGGGACCACAATCCGCCGTGTTAACCACTTCACCAATTCCGCCATAAGCAAGAGTATTATATCAAAATAAACTAACTATTTCAATAGATAGCGAGCATATTGTTAATTAAAAAGTTAAATGCAATTTATTTTTAAAACATATATTAAGTTGCA
>JAEDNL010000022.1 GCA_016302505.1 Bacilli bacterium | reverse complement strand
ATTAACATTCTTTTAAATTATAGTATTTATTATACTAATGCAGCTATAATTAGAGCAATAATTACAATAGCTAATAATACTAATACAAGTTTCCATGTTTTTTTGATCCATTCTTTGTATGGAATGCCTAGATATGAAAGACCTAGAACTAGTACTGCACTTGTTGGAGCAATAAACATGGTAACACCATAAATACCTTGAGTTAAGATAGCCATTACAGTTGTATTTACATCTTGACCAGCAATTTGTGGTATTACATAGTTTGCTACGTAAAGAATATCAACATGTAATGCAGAACCAAGTATCATAACAATTGTACTGAAAAATATATTAAATTTGCTTGTAGCTTTTAATATAAAGTCAGCTATTGTTGGAAAGAACATTGTGTTACCAGCAAAATAGATTACTGCATAAACAAGTACAATCATTAATGCTGGTGCGATCATATTTTTAGCACCTTGTGCCATATAAGAAAACATATCTGAATGTTTCATTCTATAGAATCTTCCAAGTAACAATGCTGCTAATAAGCACATGATTGACATTTCTGCATAGTACCATTGACCTAAGGCATTGATATTACCCAATAGGTTATCAAAGATAGCAAAACCTTTAATAGATACTTCTGATACTGATGTATTAAATTTATCAAATACGCTAACTCCAAATGTTGAATTCCAAGTTGTGCATCCCATTATTAATAATACAAATAATATTGAGAAAATTACAATAATTGGTGCAACTGAATATTTGTTAGATATTTTTTCACCAGCAAACATATCAATTGTTTTAGCATCTTCTTTGTTAATCTTTTTAGCTTTATTATTTTTTAATAAATAAACTGCTAAAGCTGCAAAGCATAATACAAACATACAAATCTTGTATACTAGTGCAGTTGTAAGTGTACCGTTAATTTGTTCGTTGATAACACCAACAACATTGTGACCTAGGGTTGTACCTATTGTACCTATTAACATAGCACCAAATGTAGTTAAACATGCAGTTATTTTATCATAACCCATTGCTAATATAATACTAATAATAGCAGGTATGAATATAAATAATAATAACCCATAACTAAATACAGATGTTAGTGCTGCGAATAAGAAGGCAGCTGCAATTAAAAATACTTTTTCCTTTCCTTTTAATTTACTTGATATTTTTTCAATTAATGCTCCATATTTACCAGTTTTAACAAGTACACCATAGAATGCACCAATAGAAACTAATAAAATGAAGATTTGAATGAAATAAGTAAACTCGAATGTACCAAAAAGTAATTGAAAGAAATCAAAGAATCCTATTCTATACATACCTAAGTTAGATAAATTCCCATCAGTGAAATAACTAGCTGGCACAATCCAAGTTAATAATAAAATACCAAGCAGTGTAAACATGATTATTTTAAATAAACCTGTTTTTTTCATTTCTATTCCTCCTTAATCTAATTATATAACAAAAAATACTAACTTTACAAGAATAAGCTAGTATTTTTGTTATTTTTCACAATCTAAACTTTTAATATGCTCTTTAATTTTATTTAAGCATAATATAAAATCTTCTTCGTTTTTACATAGTGATAATTCTTTTTTTAGTTCTTTAGATTTTGGTATATATTTTAGATAATATAATGCTGGTGTTTTAATATCTAGAATTGCTTTTCTTTCTCCAGTGTTTTCTTTTAATAATTGATAATGTTTAATTAACATGTTAATTCTTTCATCAAATGATGGCTTTTTAATTATATTGTTATTTTCAATATATTCAACACATTCTTTAATGAACCATGGATTACCCAGTGTTGCTCTTCCTATCATAATTGCATCACAATGTGTTTTTTCGAGCATTTGTTTTGCTTCATAAATAGTTGTAATATCTCCATTACCAATAATTGGTATACTTACAGCTTCTTTGACTTGCTTAATTAAATTCCAATTTGCTTTACCGCTGTATCCTTGTACTCTTGTCCTTGGATGTATTGCTATTGCACTAGCTCCTGCTTTTTCTATCATTTTAGCAACTTCTATACAATTAATTGTTTCACTATCCCATCCTGCCCGTATTTTAACAGTGACCGGAATATTAACTGTTTTTACAACGGATGATACTATTTCATATATTTTTTCAGGATTTTTAAGCAATCCTGACCCTGCTTGTGATTTAATAGCAACTTTTGGAACTGGACATCCCATATTAATATCAATAATATCTGGTTTATAATTTTCTTCTACAAATTTAGCAGATTTAATGAAACTATTTGTATCGCTACCAAATATTTGTATACTTATAGGTCTTTCACTATCATTTATTTTAAGTAAATCCATTGTATTTTTACTGTTATATATTATTCCCATGGTACTTACCATTTCTGTATAAATAAGTCCAGCGCCCATTTGCTTTATGATGGCTCTATAACTTTCATTTGATATTCCAGCCATAGGCGCAAATACAATTCTATTTTTAATTTTAACATTACCTATTTTCCACATAATTTTTCCTCATGAATAATTTATCATTTTTATGTATTTTTTTCAATAAAAAAACGATTAGTAAACCGTTATTTTATATTACATGTTATATCACTTTTAACATTTAAGAAAGTATATTTATATGTATTAGAATCAATTATATTATCTCTTGATGGATTAATAGTACAACTTATTGTAGGCTCACTTCCATCTAAAGATTTAATTGAAAATGTGCCAGTGTTTCCATTATCAACTGATATTGATTCTGAACCGCTTAATATTGAATATTTTGTGTTATCAGCAATAATTACATTTATTGTATGTTTTACTACTGGCGTTTTTTCAAATGTAATAGTACATTTAGTATTATCTGTTAATTTTGAAATTGTAAATTTATTAGATGAAAATATACCTGTTTGATTATTTGTACAATCTATTTTAGCTTTTTCATATCCGAAATTTGGTTCAATTACAGCAGTAATACTTTCACCGTAATTAGCTTTTTCAGTAGTATTACCTTTACCATTTACGACTGTGATGTCTGCTTCTAAATTTTTAATTTCAAAATCTATTTTGCAAGTAATATCTTTCATAATAGCATTTAAAGTAAAGGTGTTTGTTGATTCATCCCAAGAACCTTCTTTATTATCAGAACACATTGCTGCTTTAAAAATATAACCTTCATTAGGCTTTATTATAAATTTTCCATCTTTTTCTCTTTGAATTGTTTTTTGGTTATTTTCATCTTCTATACCATTAGTAATTGTTAATGTAATTGTATAATTTGATTTAACAAAGTACAATTTACAAGTGCTAGTTTTATTTTCTTTAGGAATAAATTTCCAATTATCAACATCAAAGTCACCAGTCAAATCATTAGTACAAGTAAATCTTGAAAATTGATATGTAGGTTCGCTTATAATATTATTGCCATTTTCATCAGTTGCATTGGGCATATTTATTGGCATTTTTTCTTGTAACTCATCTTCTAAATAATACTCATATGTTATTTTATTAATATCTTCGATTGGTTTATTTGTTTGTTGCTTTTTTGATTGCATATACCCTACCATACCCATACTGCCTGTTAATAACACTAAAAATATTAATAAAATTTTCAACCCTTTACTTTTCATTTATTCCTCCATATTATATTGTTATTATATAATTAACTAAGTCTATGTGTCAAGAATACAATTTAAATATAAAAAATTTTTTGTGACAAATATATTAAAAACATTTGACATTTGAAATTACATTTTATATAATATATCCGGTACATTTTAATGGAGATGCAGTTTCTGTGGGATAGAAATGTCGTAGTTGCAAATACGGCCGCATTAAAGTTAAAGAAGGGAAAAAAATATGAAAACATTTATGTTAAGAAAAGAAGACGTTGAACATAAGTGGTATGTTATTGATGCTGAAGGTAAAAACTTAGGTAAAGTTGCTGCTTTAGCTGCTTCTGTTTTAAGAGGAAAAAACAAACCAACTTATACTCCTCATGTTGCATGTGGAGATAACGTAATTATTATCAATGCTGAAAAGGTAACTCTAACTGGTAATAAGTTAGATAAGAAAATGTACTATAATCATAGTGGGTATCCAGGTGGTTTAAGAGAAAGAACTGCTAGAACCATGATTGAAAAATATCCTGTTGAAATGGTTGAAAGAGCTGTTAAGGGTATGCTTCCTAAAAATAGATTAGGTAGACAAATTTATAGACAATTATTTGTTTATGCTGGAAGTGAACATAAACATCAAGCTCAAAAACCAGAAAGATTAGAGGTTAGATAATATGGCAGAAAAGAAATATACTGCAATAGGTAGAAGAAAAAGAAGCGTTGCTAAAGTTATTTTAATTAATGGAACAGGTAAAATCACTGTTAATGGAAAAGATGTTAAAGATTACATGCCTTATGAAACATTAGTTATGGATTTAATCCAACCACTAGAATTAACTGACACTTTAAAGAAATTCGATATCGAAATTACTGTTAGAGGTGGTGGTTTTTCTGGACAAACTGGTGCTATAAGATTGGGTATTGCTAGAGCATTAATGTTAGTTAATAGTGAAAATAGACCAGTATTAAAAACTAGTGGAATGATTACTCGTGATGCTAGAATTAAAGAAAGAAAAAAATATGGTCTTAAGAAAGCTCGTAGAGCACCTCAATTCAGTAAGAGATAATAAAACAGACTCAGTATTATTGCTGAGTTTTTGTTTTATTATATAATGGAGTTATATATTGTAAATTTAATTAAAAAATAGTTTTAAATAATAATATTTATGATATAATTTTAACATAGGAGAGTAATAGGGATGGCTGCTAAAATATTTAAAACAATCGATGAGCAAATAGAAATTTTAAGAAGTAAGGGTATGATATTTGAAGATTATGATAAAGCAAGAGAAGTACTATTAAGAGAAAATTACTTTTTTTTAAATGGATATAGATCTCCATTTCTGATGAACGGTACTAAAAGATTTATTGAAGGAACAACATTTGAAGAATTATATTCATTATTTACATTCGATAGATTTTTTAGAAATATTATTTTTAAAAATATTTTAATAGTAGAAAATAATTACAAGTCTATTTATAGTTATGTACTTAGTAAAAAATATGGATATAAAGAAAAAGATTATTTAAATATTAATAATTTTGATCGAAGTAAAGAAAAAAATAGACAAATAAATGATTTGTTAAGAAAATTGAAAAGGCAAATTAGAATTAATGGTTATCAACATCAAGCTACTAGTCATTACATCAATAATTACGGATATATTCCTATGTGGGTTGGTGTTAAAGTATTAAGTTTTGGCTTAATGAGTGAATTATTTACAATATTAAAAGACGATGATAGAAAAGATATTTCTAATTACTATGGATTAAATCCAGATAAAATAGAAAATTATATGTCAATACTTGCTAATTATAGAAATTTGTGTGCTCATGAGGATATATTATTTAATCATGAAACGCAAAAGTGCATAGCAGATACTACTTTTCATTTACAACTTGGAATACCAAAAGTAGATGATGAGTATATTTATGGAAAACATGATATTTTTGCACTGCTAATAATATTAAAAGAATTATTAACACCTGATGACTTTAAGATGATGATGAATGAAATATGTTATGAAATAGATAAATTATCAAGTAAATTAAAAGTAATAGATGTAAACAAGGTATTATTTAGAATGGGATTTCCAGAAAATTATAAACAATTATCTTACTTAGAATAGGAGGATGTTATGAATAAAAAATTAATATATATAGTTACTATTATATTATCAATATTTGTAGGATGTGGATTAATGTACATGATAATATATTATTTTCCAAATACAATAGTTAAAACTGAAAATAAAGTTGAAAAAGTTGTTAATGTTAATGAAGAAGGTATATCTTCTGGTATTGATAATATTTATAATGCAGTAGTGGTAGTTGAAAATTATAAAAAGGGACAACTTGTCGGTATCGGGTCTGGTTTTATTTATTCTGAATATGGATATATAATGACTAATCATCATGTTATAGATTCAGCAGATGAAATAAAAGTTACATTAACTAGTGGTGAGAGTGTAGAATCTAAAGTGATTGGAAGTGATAATCTTGCTGATATTGCGGTTTTACAAATTGATAAAATGTATGCAAAAAATATTGCTAAAATAGGAAAAAGTTCCGATTCTAAAGTGGGAGATACTGTGTTTACAATTGGTTCTCCTATGAGTTCTGATTTTTCTGGTACTGTTACTAGAGGAATATTAAGTGGTAAAAATAGAATGGTTGAAGTATCAGTTGGTTCTTCTTCATCAAAAGATTGGATTATGAATGTCATGCAAACTGATGCTGCTATAAATCCTGGAAATAGTGGGGGACCATTATGTAATGTTTCAGGCGAAGTTATTGGTATTAACTCAATGAAAATAGTTCAATCTGAAATAGAGGGTATTGGTTTTTCAATACCAATTGAGGATGCACTTCAATATGCTAATAAAATAGTAAAAGGTGAAAAAATACAAAGGCCTTTCTTAGGCGTACAAATGGCTGATGTATCAACTTCAAATTATTATTTATCAAGACAAGGAATTAATATAGATAGTTCGATAACATCAGGAGTAATAGTAATATCAACTACAAATGATGGACCTAGTGGTGTTGCTGGTATTCAAAAAGGTGATGTAATAATAAGTATTGGAAAGTATACTGTTAAAAATGTTGCTCAATTAAGATATTATTTGTATAAATATGAACCTAATAATGAGGTTGATATTAAAGTAATAAGGGGACAAAAAGAAAAAACATTTAAAGTTAAATTAGGAATAAGTGACTAGCTTATTCTTTTATATTGAAAAAAGTTAATTAATATTTTATAATTATTATAATGGTGAACAATATGAATAGTAGAAATAAGGAAATATTAGAAAATTTTAAAACTTCTTTAAATGGATTAACTACTAAAGAAGCAACTGAAAGATTAGAAAAGTATGGATATAATGAATTACCTAAAGAAAAACTAAAACCAATATATAAAGTATTTTTTAATTCATTTAAAGATCCTATTATTTATGTTCTTATAGTATGTGCTATACTATCTTTTATAGTTAAAGAAACTTTAGATGCTCTTGCAATTATATTTATTATAATGATTGATGCAATAATGTCTACTATTCAAGAATATAAAGCTAATAAAAATTCCGAAGCATTAAAAAATTTAATTAAAGTAAATTCTAAAGTAGTAAGAAATGGTGAACAATGTGAGATAGATTCTTCACTTATTGTTCCAGGTGATATATTGATTTTAGAGCCAGGGTGTAAAATTTCTGCTGATGCAAGAATAATTGAATCAAATAATTTAACAGTTGATGAGTCAATATTAACTGGTGAAAGTATTGCTGTAACTAAATCATGTGAAATATCTCAAAAAAATTTAGCTAAATGTAGTTTATATGCCGGATGTTCTGTTTTAACTGGTAGAGCAACTGCAGTAGTTACTTCCACTGGAACAAATACTGAGGTTGGTAAAATAGCACAAAAAGTTACTACTACTGAAGAATCTTTGTCTCCATTAACCATAAGAATGGAAAAATTTTCAAAACAAATAACTATAATTATAGCAGTAATAGCCTTTATAATAGCAATTATATTATTTAACAAAGATTATGAACCCTTAGATGTGTTTTTAGCAGTAGTTGCTTTGTCTGTCTCTGCTATGCCTGAAGGGTTACCTCTTGCATTAACAATGGCTTTAACAATTGGTTCTAATAAAATGGGAAAAAGAAATGTTATATGTAAAAAACTAACTGCAGTAGAAAGTCTAGGTAGTTGTACTGTAATAGCAAGTGATAAAACAGGAACTTTAACTGTTAATGAACAAACTGCTAAAAAAATAGTATTGCCTAATGGAAATGAATACAACATAACAGGAAATGGTTATAATGATATAGGTAAAGTTGAAGGAAAAAATATTGATGCAGCTAAATATATTTCAGAACTTGGATATATAAATAATGAAGCAAAATTAGAAAAAATTAATAATTCTTTTGAAAAATTAGGAGATTCTATAGATGTTGCATTCTTAGCATTAGCATATAAATTAAACTGTAATATTGATAATATTACTAAGCTATATGAAATACCATATGAATCAGAAAAAAAATATTCAGCAGTTTTTTATAAAAAAGATGATAATGTTTATTGTACCGCGAAAGGATCAATAGAAGAAATTATTGAATTTTGCTCACATAGTTATGTGGATGGTAAAAAAGTAAAATTAGATAAAGATAAAATACTTAAGCAAAATGAAGAATTAGCAAAAAATGGTTATAGAGTAATTGCATTATGTGATGGAAAAGTTAAAGGTAAAAAGTATGATGAGGATAGCATAAGAAATTTAAATTTTGTTGGTTTAGTTGGTTTTATTGATCCTGTTAGGGAAGAAGTGGCTTCATCTATTAAAGAGTGTGAGGATGCGGGAATAAAAGTATTAATGATAACAGGTGATCATGCTTTAACTGCATATTCTATTGCTAAAGAACTGAATTTAGTCACAAGTTATGATGAAGTAATAACTGGAGAAGAATTAGAATTTTGTATTAATGATAAAGAATTTGATGAATGTATTAAAAATAAAAAAGTGTTTGCTAGAGTCACACCTTTACAAAAATTAAAAATAGTAGAATCTTTACAAAGAATGGAAGAATTTGTGGCTGTAACTGGAGATGGAGTTAATGATGCTCCTGCAATAAAAGCAGCAAATATTGGTATTGCTATGGGAAGTGGTACTGATGTTGCAAAAGAAACAGCAAATATGATAATAATAGATGATAATTTTACTTCAATAGTTGCTGGTATTGAAGAAGGAAGAAATGCATATTCAAATATAAGAAAAATAAGTATTTTATTATTATCTTGTGGTTTTGCTGAAGTATTGTTCTTTGTATTAGCAATATTATTTAATTTACCTATGCCATTAGTTGCTATACAATTATTATGGCTAAATTTAGTAACAGATGGTCTTCAAGATATGGCATTATCTTTCGAAAGAGAAACTGATACAATAATGAAGCAGAAACCTAGAAAAACAAATGAAAGTTTATTTGAAAAAGAAATGATAAAACAAATACTTGCATCTGGACTTTTTATGGGAATAATAGTATTTGATGCTTGGTTTATAATGATAAATATATTAAATTTTGAAGTTGCTCATGCAAGAGGATATATTTTAGCATTAATGGTGTTTATGCAAAATATACATGTTCTTAATTGTAGAAGTGAAGAAAAATCAGTATTTATGAATGGATTCAAAAAAAATCCTTTTGTATTAATTACAATACTATCAACCATATTATTACAAATAATAGTAATGGAAGTACCGTCTCTATCAATGTTATTACAAACATATAATGTTCCATATCTACATATGGTAATGTTAATAATACTTGCAGTACCAGTATTATTAATTATAGAGTTATATAAATATAGAAGAAGAAATAATAAATAATATTACAGGAGGTACGATGAAGAAAAATATATTGCTATTGATTAATGGTTTTGGTGTTGAACAAAGAGATTCATACAATGTTTATAAAAAAGAATTAATGCCTAATTTAGATAGATTAACAATAGAAGGACTCTTTTCAACATTATCAAGTAATTATTTAGATTATAAAGATGGTTATAGAAATTTTAGTATAGGTATAAAAATACCGTTATCATACAGCATAATATCTAATAATATATCAAATGAAAATTATAAAAATAATCAAGTATTTAAGTATGCTATTCAACAAGTTAATAACAATAATTCTAAACTACATATAATATGTTATTGGGATAACAATGTGACAATAGAGCAATTAAGCATATTTTTAAAATATATTATGCCTTATGTTAAAACAAAAATATGTCTTCATTTAGTATTAACGCAAAAATCTTTAAATGATTATAAGACAATGCTTCCTTATATTAACAGTATTAATTATGATTTATCATCTAAAGTTAAAATTGGATTAATAACTGGTGAAAACAATCTTAACAAATTATTAACATTAAAGGATTATGTTAGATCATTTATAGCGATGGTTGGTGAAAAATGGAAAGATATAGATAAAAGATTTAATACTTGCATTAATACTAGAACCACGCCTAATAATATGAGAACATTTATTTTAAACAGTGATTATTCTTTAGATAATAATGATCAAATATTATTCTTTAACTATTCTAATATAAATGTTGATGGTTTAATAAAAGAAATTGAGGCTCAAAAATACAAAAATTTAGATTATAATTCTATTGGATATTATTCATTATTTCCAGTGAAATCTGATAAAAAAATACCATTTATGTATAACTTTGCAGTATCATCAACATACACATTAAAATCACTTAAGAGTATAAATGCTAAGTGTATAGTATTAGATAAAAAAAATAAGTGTGGTCATATTAATTATTATTTAACTGGTCTTAGGAATACTGTTGATCCTGATTTGAAATTTTTTGCTACTGATGATGATTTTATATATGATAAAGATAAATTATTAACATTCATTAAAGAAAAAGATCAAGAATTAATAATAATTAATTATGATATAAGTGAATGTAAATTAGTTGATGATATAGAAGAGGCATTGAAAAAAATAGATGTTGTTATAGGTGTACTTGATACTTATGTTAAAGAAACATACGGAGCTTTGTTTATTTCATCCTTCTATGGAATAGAGAAAGAGATGTATAACAAAAAGCAAGAACTTTGTAAAATTAATTTTTCAGTTAGGGTTCCTTTAATAGTAGTTGATAATCAATATAAAAAGAGTTCTTATAATTTATCCGAGGGTAGTTTATATGATTTATCTAATACAATATTTAAAAATATTAATAATAAATTTGAGGGAAATAGTTTAATTAAGAAAAAAAGTTCGTTGCTATCAATATTTTATAAAAAAGGAGATAAAAAATGAATAAACCAATGTTAAAAAGAGCGTGTGCTTATATAATTGATCTCATGTTAATATTAATAATAAGCAGTTTATTTGCTGGTATAGAAGCATTAAATCCAAATGTGGAGAAATATGAAGAAACATACAACCAATATAAAACCATTATTTCAAACACTTCTGATGTTAATTCAATAAATAATGAAGAAGTAATTAATATTACATATGATATGAGTAAGTACGGAATATCAATAGAAATTATTAATTTAGTTGTTACAGTTTTATATTTTGTAGTATTTCAATATTTGAATAATGGTAAAACTTTAGGTAAAACATTGATGAAAATTAAAGTTGTTTCTAAAGATAGCAAAAAGATAAAATTTTATCAAATATTACTAAGATCATTGATAATAAATAGTATTTTATCATCATTTGTATTAATATTAATATTATCATTTTGTAGTAAATCAATTTATTTATTAAGTAGTAGATATATTCAATTTATTGATATGACACTAGTATTTGTATCTATAATAATGATTTTATTTAGACAAGATGGACGCGGTTTACATGATATAGTTGGTCGCACTGAAGTTATTTATGATACTGAAGAAGTTGAAAATGTAAAAGAAGCTAACATTGTAGAAAAAAAGAAAACTAAAAAGAGAAAGAAGAGTGAATAATGAAAATAGCATTAGGAAATGATCATCATGGAGTTGACGTTAAAAATCGAATAATATCATATTTAGATAAAAGAAATATAGAATATATTAATTTTGGAACGGACACTAAAGATAGTGTAGATTATATAGTTTATGCTAAAAAAGTATGTAAATCTATACAAAATAAAGAGTGTGATCTTGGAATATTAATTTGTGGTACTGGAATAGGTATGAGTATTGCAGCTAATAAGTTTAAATCTATTAGATGTGGAAAAGTTAATAATATGGAAGAGGCTAGATTAACTAAAGAACATAATATGTCAAATGTAATGGCATTATCAGAAAAAATAGAAAATCTTGAAGAAGTATTAGATGCTTATTTAAATACAGATTATTCAAAAGAAGAACGTCATAAAAGAAGAATAAGAGAAATAAAGGAGGTGGAAAATAATGGATAAATCATTATTAAAAATATCTGGTATTATATCTATAGTAATTGGAATTATATGTTGTATAACAATATTTGGTGCGATTGTTGGAATTCCTATGATAATAGGTGGTGCTAAATTTAAAGATTATTCTAATCTTTCAGATAAAGAATTATTAATGCATAAAGAAGCAATTATAATATGGACAATAGTATTCTTGTTTATTAATCAAATATCTGGTATATTAGGTCTTATATTTGTTGTTACTAATAATTTATTTAATACAGAAAATAATGCTAACACTAATGTTAATAACTTGGATAATGAAAAATATGTGATTTTAGAAAGACTTAAAAAACTATATGATGACAAAGTATTAACAAAGGAAGAATATGAAAAAGAAAAAGAAAAAGTGTTAAATGGTCTAAATTAATATTTATTGCATATAATATACTATGAAGAAAAAATTCATAGTATTTTTTATTGTGTTTATAATAATGATTTATAGTTATAAGGAAAAACAATTAGTAAATGCTAATAATCAAGTATTAACAGTTGAAGAAACAAAAGAAGATGAAAACGATGTTGAGCCTATTATGGTAGCAGTTAATTATAAAAATGATACTAAGAATTTAGATTTAGAGGAGTATGTATTTGGAGTTGTATCATGTGAAATGCCTGCTTCTTTTGAATTGGAGGCATTAAAAGCTATGGCCGTTGCTGCTAGAACTTTCGCATTATATAAAATAGATACCAATGAAAATTATGTTTTATCTAGTACTACTTCTGATCAATGTTATTATAGTTTGGACAAATTAAAAACTAGATGGAAAGATAAATATGAAGATAATTATAATAAGATTAAAAAAGCAGTGTTAGAAACTAAGGGAAAATATATAACATATAATAATAAGCCAATATATGCTGCTTATTTTTCTATATCTAATGGATATACTGAAAATTCAGAAGATGTATTTGTTAAAAAATTGGCATATTTAAAAAGTGTTAATTCATCGTGGGATAAAAAGTATTCTTATAAAGAGTCAAGTAAAAATTTTTCTATTTCAGAATTTTTAAATAAATTAGGAATTAATGATTCTAAAATTGAAAATATTAAAATAGAAAGAGGTCCTCATGGTAGAGTAGATATAATTTATATTAATAATCATAAATTTAAAGGTACTAAATTTAGAACATTACTTTCTTTGAAATCAACTGATTTTGAAATTCAAAATTCGAATAATAAAATAACTATACATACTAAAGGACATGGTCATGGTGTTGGGATGAGTCAATATGGAGCAAATGCTATGGCGCTTGAAGGATATAATTATAGTGATATTATAAATCATTATTATACTGATATAAAAATAATGAATAAATAAATTAAAATAGTTCATTCTAATAGTAGGAGAGTGAATTATGAGAAAATATTATAAATTATTAATACCAACTTTTTATGTTGGAATAGTTGCAGTTATGGTTGTTAGTATTTTGTTAGTTGTAACTGGTATTAAAAATTATATTAATGAAAGTAATAATGTGAAATACACATTAGATTCAGTATTTGAAGATAAAGTGGAACCTGTTAATAAGACAAGCAATAATACAATAATAAAACCATATGTCTCAGATAATGTAAAAGTAGGTAGGACTTTTTATGATTATAAGGCAGAAGCTAAAAAACAAGAGAATTCTTTAATAGTTTATGAAAATACTTATATGCAAAATAACGGAGTAGATTATGTGTCTGATGAAGAATTTGATGTCGTATCAGTATTAGAAGGTGAGATAGTTGGTATTGAGGATAATGATGTGTATGGTAAAATATTGACTATAAAACATAATGATAATTTAACATCTGTCTATAGTAATATTAAAAACATTACTGCTAAAGTTGGATATAAATTATCTCAAGGTGAAATTATAGGTACAAGTAATAAATCTTCATTAGAGTCATCTGATAAAACTGTGCTACATTTTGAAGTATATTATAAAGGCAATGCATTAGATCCTGAGAATTTGTATACTATGTCTGTTAGTGATTTTGAGTAAGCATGAATGTGCTTATTTTTTATTGAAATAATTTCTGAATTATTTCATATTAATTGAAAAGAGTATGTAATTGTGGTATTATTAATGATATACACTAAGGAGTAACTTATGGTTAAATTTGTAATAGTAGACGATAATAGAATGCATAGAAAAAAAGTTTACGATGTTATATTTTCATATATGATGAATAATAATATTGATTTTGAAATTCATGAATTTGGGAATATAGATGCAAAACTGAGTGATTTCTTAAAAACAACTAATAAAGATGCTGTTTATATTTTAGATTTAGAATTGCCTGGTGGTGATGGAATTGATGTCGCAAGAGAAGTTAGATATCAAATTAATGATTGGGTAAGCCCTATAATAATTTTAACTGCTCATACATCTTCGTACTATAAAATTTATAAACAAAAACTACAAATACTAGATTTTATAGGTAAATGTGATGATATAGATGATGATATTAGAGAAAATATTGATATATCATTAAGAGTTTTAAATCAAACTGGTGCTTATAAATTTACATATAAAAATATTGGTTATAATATACCATATTCAGATATAGATTATATTCAAAGAGAAGAAAGAAGAACTAAAATAGTAACAAGGAATGATATTTACTATAGAAATATTTCTATTAATGATATTAAAAAAGAATTACCAAGTTATTTTGTTATATCTTTAAAAGGTACTTTGATTAATACTAAAAATGTATTAAAAATTAATTGGAATACTTGTAAAGTTTATTTTAAAGATGGAAAAAATGGATACTTGGTTTCAAAAAATCATAAAAAGGAGCTTGATGAAAATGATTCTTAATGATTATATTATATTAGGATTATCATCAATAATAGTTGCTTGGTTACATGGAAGATGTTATGAAAAACTTTTAAATATAAGATTTAAAACTAATTTTAGAAATATAATGATTCTATTACTATTTGGATGTCTATTTATAGTAAATAATTATTTAATAAGTAGTGGTATGCATAGAATTATTATTAGTGTTACATTGTTAACTATTATGTATAAATTAATGTTTAATGATACTATAAAAGAAACACTAGTTAAAAGTTTAATTTGTTATATATTATTAGTTTTAATAGAATTATTATTATCTATAATTATGATTAATTTTAAGTATACAAATATTAATGATTTTAATAATGGTGTATTGTTGAAATGTATTGTATCATTTGTTGAGTTATTTTTAACATTAAAAATTATTAAAAATGAAAAATGCAATATACTATTGAATAAAATTATTGAATCATCAAATAAAGATATTACAGTAAATATATTTTTGGTAATATCTGCAATGACTATGATAATTTTAGTATTAAAATATGAAAAATCTTTTAATACAACGACCTATTTTACTAACTTAATTTTAATATTAATTTTTACTGGTTTAATGTTTATATCTGTAAGGAATAATATCAAAGCTAAAAAAGAAAGTGAGAAAATAGAAACATTATTAAACTTTATGTCTAAATATGAAAAAATTATTGATGAAGAAAGAATTAATAGACATGAGATGTTAAATAATTTATTAATGTTAAAAGGTTTTAAGAATAAAAATACTAAGAAATATGATGATACTATAAATGATATAATAAAATTATATGAAAAGAATGGTAAGGAAACTATTAGAAATGTTTCTAATTTACCATCGGGATTAAAAGGTGTACTTTATTATAAAATAGAAGATATGAAACATTATGATATTAATGTTAATATAAATATATCTAAAAGAGCTAAATCACTTCTAGATATTATAGAAACTAAGGAATATGTATCTTTGTGTAAAATATTTGGTATAGTGCTTGATAATGCTTGTGAAGCGGCTAAAGAAAGCAATGATAAATTTGTTTTTATTGAGATTTATGAAATGAATAACATAATACATATTAACATTGAAAACTCATTTAAAAATAAAATTGATATTAATAAATTAAATGATCAATATTATTCAACTAAGGGCAAAGGAAGAGGACTTGGATTATTTCTTGCTAATAAACTTATAAAAGAGAGTGAATCTTTAGATATGGTACAAAGAGTTGAAAATAGTATGTTTGTTACTGAAATCAGTATTACAATATAAATTTGACAATAAAAAAATCTAGTTTTATTTTGATGTTTCCTAAATAGAATTCATTTCATTTTTTAACTAGATTTTTTATTATATTATAATAAAGATTCAGGCATTTCAGGTTCATCAAATAGAACAGTAATGCATCCAGTAGTTGCAGTAGTTGCTACAAATGCCCCAACAATAGCAGCTATCTTAGCTAATAATTTCATATTATCCTCCTTTCATACTTTTTATAATTATTATATTCTAAGCCAAAAAGCTTATAAGAAATAGGAAGTACTAAAAATGTTTGAATAAGTATAGATATCATTAAAATATTACTTAAATACACATTATTAGTTAATATTATGTATAAAATATATAATAATGTTATTAAAACTGTTAACACTTTATATACATTTCTTTTTGCTTTATTTACTATTGGTCTTTTCTTTGTATCTGAAGGAGCATATATTGAAAGAAAAATTAAACCTATAGTTGATAGTATAATTTGTATTGTCTTAGGAATAGAAATTATACTAACTATATTAGGAAGAATTATAAACATTAATAATGAGGCTACCCAACAGTGTAGAGATTTTTTAGCGTGTAATCCAAATCCTGTTAACCTAAGTAGGCCATAAAATAAAAATATTAATAATAATTCTTTTAAAGAACTTAATAATATATTTATAATAATAATTACTGTTATTTTGAAAATTGTTAAATATATAGTTTCTAGACCATATTTTATTTCTTTTAATTTAGTATCTGAATAATTATTATATTTTTTAATATTATTAATTGTCTTATTTAAAAATACTTCTTTCATTACTTTTTCCTTTCACGTTTATAATAATACAAAACATACTTATTTTTTTAATATTTGCATAAACATAATAATTAATTGTTTAAAAGACTAAAATTTTAAAAATATTTTATATTATTTTCACTTTATGACATTTTTATTGCTTTTAATGACAAATATATATTTTATATAAGAATATTTGCTAACATTATTAATGCCGGCAGCAGTTGTAAGTGTTACCATTATTTTAAGAAGGGATGGTGTTAATGTGAGTAGAGGTCGTGTTAAATGGTTTAATAATGACAAAGGATATGGATTTATTGAATATGAAGGTTTAGTAAATGAAGATATTTTTGTACATTATTCTGCAATTGATCAAAAGGGCTACAAATCATTAAAAGAAGGTGATTTAGTTGAATTTACATTAGTAGAGACAGCTAAAGGAAACCAAGCTATTAATGTTAGAGAAGTTAACTTAACAGTAGTTTAATTAAAGCACACTTAAGTGTGTTTTTTATGTAAAATTTTTGTGTAATTTTGGCTGAATTATAGAAATAGTATTGACTATATGGTATCCTATATATAGGAGGAATGATTATGAAATATAACATTAGAGGTAACAAAATTAATGTTACAGAAGCTATAAGTGATTACATTAAAAATAAGGTTTCAAAATTAGAAAAGTATCTTGATGATAATGATGAAGTGGAAGCAAAAGCAATAGTTTCTGCTAAAGGACATGATCAAAAAGTTGAGATTACTATATGGAGTGGAAAATATAATATAAGGGCGGAAGTTGTAAATTCTGATTTATATTCTGCTATAGATTTAGTTATAGATAAATTAGAAAGACAATTTAAAAAATATAGAGGTAAATTAAATACTAAAAGAGTAAAAGAAGAATATATTCCTGAAATAGAAGATTTATTTGAGGAAGAGGATCAAAAAATAGTAAGACGTAAAGAAGTATTTTTAAAGCCAATTGATGAGGAAGAGGCTATTACACAAATGGAACTTTTAGGACATTCATTCTTTGTATTTAAGAATGTAGATACAAATAAAATAAATGTCGTTTATAAAAGAAGTGATTCTGATTACGGAATAATAGAAGCTAATTAGTTAAGAGAAGTGAAAATATTTCACTTTTTTTTTTTTATTTGCTATAATTAAACATGTGGAGATGATGTTAACATGGGATTATTAAAAAGCATATTTGACTATGAAACAAAAGAATTAAAAAGGATAGATAAAATTGTTGATGAAATAGAAGCTTTGGATGAAAAAATGCAGAGTATAAAAGATATTGAATTTAAAGCTAAGACAGAAGAGTTTAAAAAAAGGGTAGAAGAAGGGGAAAGTTTAGATGATATAGTTGTCGAAGCTTTTGCTTTAGCTCGTGAAGCTTGTTATAGAGCGATAGGTGAAAAACCTTTTAGGGTACAATTAATAGGTGGTCTTGCTATTCATAGAGGAAATATTGCTGAGATGAAAACTGGTGAAGGTAAAACATTAACAACGGTATTACCAGCTTATTTAAATGCTTTAAGTGGAAAAGGTGTTCATGTTATTACTACAAATGAATACTTATCAACACGTAATGCACAATGGATGGGACCAATTTATGATTTATTAGGGGTTAGTGTAGGTATTAATACTAGAGATAAGTCACCTAAAGAGAAAAAAGAAGCATATGAAGCAGATATTACTTATACTACTAATAATGAACTTGGGTTTGATTATTTAAGAGACAATATGGTTGTTCATAAAGAAAATAGAACTCAAAGGGGACTTAATTTTGCTGTTATAGATGAAGTTGATTCAATATTAATAGATGAGGCTAGAACACCATTAATAATATCAGGAGGTTCTGCTAAGTCTGCTAATATATATAAAGAAGCAGATAGAGTGGCAAAGAATCTTAAAATAGATGATTATGTAGTAGATGAAAAAACTAAAAAAGTTACTCTTACTGAAGATGGAGTTAAAAATTGTGAAAAAATGTTACATTTAGATAATTTATATGATATTAGTAATAGTGTAATGGTT
Source organism: Bacilli bacterium (assembly GCA_016302505.1). GTDB lineage: Bacteria > Bacillota_I > Bacilli_A > RF39 > UBA660 > CAG-1000. The sequence continues at coordinate 1,595 of JAEDNL010000022.1, read as the reverse complement.
CATAATTTAGATAAAGCATTAACTGCTAATTATGCATTTAAAAAAGATGTTGATTATGTTATTGAAAATGATAAAGTTATTATAGTTGATACATTTACAGGAAGACTTATGCATGGTAGACAATTTAGTGAGGGTTTACATCAAGCATTAGAAGCTAAAGAAGGTGTAACTATAAATGAAGAAACTAAAACTTTAGCAACAATTACATTTCAAAATTTATTTAGAATGTATAATAAACTTAGTGGTATGACTGGTACAGCTAAAACTGAAGAAGAAGAATTTCAAAATATATATAATACTAATGTAGTGTGTATTCCAACTAATAAACCTGTTATCCGTGATGATCAAGTTGATTTAATTTATTCATCACTTAAAGGAAAATTTAATGCAGTTGTTAAAACTGTTAAAGAAATACATAAAACTGGAAGACCTATATTAGTTGGTGTTGCTTCTGTAGAAACAAGTGAACTTGTGAGTCAATTATTAACTAAAGCAGGAGTAAAACACGAATTATTGAATGCTAAAAATCATGAAAAAGAAGCTCATATTATAGAAAATGCAGGTAAGAAGAATGCTGTTACTATTGCAACAAATATGGCTGGTCGTGGTACGGATATTAAATTAGGTGAAGGTGTTCGTGAACTAGGTGGATTATTTGTATTAGGTACAGAAAGACATGATTCAAGAAGAATCGATAATCAATTAAGAGGACGTGCAGGTCGTCAAGGAGATCCAGGAACTACAAGATTCTTCGTATCAATGGAAGATGACTTAATGATTAAGTTCGGTTCTGAAAAGATGAAAACTGTCATGGAATCTTTAGGTATTAAAGATGATCAAGCAATTTCTAATAAAATGATTTCTAAAAATATTGAATCAGCTCAAAAGAAGGTAGAAGGATTTAATTTTGATAGAAGAAAAGGGTTATTAGATTTTGATAATGTAATTAGTAAGCAAAGAGAAATTATTTATGATAGAAGAAATGAAATTCTTGATAATGATAGTATAAGAGACAGAGTGCTAGATACATTTAAAGAATTTGTTTCTAATCAAGTTAATGGACATTTAACTGATGGAGAACTTACAAATAATGATATAGATAATTTAATGGAATTATTTAATGCTAGATATTTAAAGAAAAGAAAACTTAAAAAGGAAGATTTTAATAAAGACACTAATTCATTAATTGATTTTATTTATGACATAGTAGTTGATGATTATAATAAGAAACTTGATGATGTACCAAAAGATATTCAAGATGATTTTGAAAAGTCAATATCACTTAGATGTATTGATAAAAATTGGATGGATCAATTAGATGCTATGGAAGCTTTAAAAGAAGGTGTTGGCCTTCGTGGATATGCTCAAAGTAATCCACTTCAAGTTTATGCTTTAGAGGGATTTGATTTATTTGATAATATGATGGCTAATATATCTGCTGAAATATCTAATTTTCTACTTAATGCTGAAGTTAGACAAAATATCGAAAGAGAAGAATTTAAAAATATTAAAACCAATGATGGTAAAGAAGGGGTTAAGAGTAAACCTAAGAAAGTTGATAAAAAAGTAGGAAGAAATGATCCTTGTCCATGTGG
>JAEDNL010000021.1 GCA_016302505.1 Bacilli bacterium | reverse complement strand
TAAGATAAATCCTTTCTAGATAAAAAATGCTCTGGTACGGATAAATAGTATATCCGAAACTTCAAGAATAGTTGATAACAACTAATCACTAAAATAGTGATAGCATATTTAATTAAATAAATATATATTTTTATGTCAATTTATAGAAAAAATTGAAAAAATATTGTATAATAAAAACACTTAGGGAGGTTTTGTTAATGGAAAAAGAGCAAATAAAACAAGAATTAATAAATAGATACAAATATATTTATGAAAATGCATTATATATTTTAGCACCTTATATGTATCAACAAACTGAAGAAGAAAGAGACAAATTAAATGAAAAATACAGAAAAGAATATAAAAAACGCCCATTTACTTCAAATGATTTATTAATATATTTGAAGGAATTACCAAGTGACTTGCTATTAGATTTAGAATCTTTTCTGTTAAGTGATACTCCTTTTAATCAAAGTAAATTGTTTGTTGAATTAGAAGAAAAAAAGAAAAGCCCGGATTTTTTAATTCAAGTCAAAACTGGATTAAATTTATTAGAAAAAGATAATTCAAAACATATGCTTCTTCAAACAAAATTAGATTCTTGGAAACTTTTAGTAAGAGTAAGAGAATTTATAAATGAACAATCTGGTGATTTAAAAAACAAAGAAAAAAAATTAATTGCACTAGATGAATATTTTAGAATTAATAGATATAAAAATGATGGAAAAATTTGGACGAGTGGTTTTTCAATTAACTTTAAGGATATGGATAAATTTTCAAGCTTTAGCGCTGTATTACCAAAAAATGAAAGAAAACCTAGAAGAGATAAAGAAGATATAGGAATTAAAAGTGGAAATTTTGTTAATTTTATAGTTAATAGATCAAACCATTATGATTATAATTTTTCTATTCTAACAGAACAAGAAAAGCAAGATATTTATCTTACATATCATGATGAATTGCCTTGTGATTTAGAAAAAGTTTGTGAAATTGAAGAAGAATACACTCCTCTAATGATTGAGACTAAACTAATAAGACCAGAACATACAAAACCATGCGGAGAAACATTTTATGTAAATGAAAAGGAAATATTTGTTGATCCAAAAGACTCACTTTATAGATATTATCAGTTATGTCCACATTGCGGATTTATTGTTAATATTCCTAAAGAAATTCTATCTGATGGCATAAAGAAAAGAATTGAAGAAAGATGTTCAAAAGATCCTAATTTTTTTAGAAAAATGTATTTATATTCTGAATTATTTAGTTTGGATAAATCTTCTTCTAAAGAACAAAAGAAATTACTTAAAACAAAATAGTATTTATTACTATTAGGAATAATAATTTATTATTGAAAATACTATATAATGTGGTACAAAAATGTCCATGAATTGGCTTTAAAGAAAATTTGTGCTACAATTTAATTACTCAATGACCAAGGGCTATATGAGTCCTGGAGGCGCAACTTTTATTAGTTGCGTTATCCGTTTATACTAAATGAAAAGTCTCTTAATTTGTTTAAGAGGCTTTTTTTATATTTATTTAAAGATGAAATATATAATACTTTTAATAACAATTATCATAATGGATTTGTAGAAGGAAATAATAATTTTATTAAAGTACTTAAAAGAATAGCATTTGGTACATAAACATATACCAAAACATATTTATCTATAACAAACACTTCCTTTAATTTTTTTTCATTAAATCATCCGTCTTTCTAAATTAAAACTATTTCATATAAAAAGGCTCACATCTAAGTGAACCATTTAAAATATTACCTCATCAATTATTACATAATTACTTTCCTTTCTTACTTTTATTTCTTTAACAAATCTTTCTAAAAACATTTTCTTTTCATGATTGTTTAAATGAATAAAATTATTTTTTAAATTAACTATAACTTCTTTAATAATTTCTTCATTAGTTAGATCTTCTTCATTTGAATATTTATTAATTTTATTTAACTCATTATTTAACACCTCTAATTTAGAATCAATTACACTTTTTACTTCTTTAAAAGTATCGTAATCAATTTCATCAATACTAAATAATTCTGTCATATCTTTTTTCTTATTATTTAATTTATCTATTTGTTCTTGTAGTTCTAAAGTATTATTATCTGTATTATCTTTTTCTTTCTTTAAAATACTTTTATCAAATTCTAAATCTCTAATATTCTCTAAATAATTGATAAAAACATTTTCTATTTTAATATGAGAAAATCCTGGAGCATTACAGCTATTGTTGTTATGCCCATTACACTGATAAGTAATATATTTTTTACCACTTTGAAGTTGTTGCCTAGCATGATATTTCCCTCCACATAAACTACATCTTAATACTCTAAAATAATAAGTATCATCAGAAGAGTATTTCTTATTATGAAATTTCTTTCTTTTCTTCATCAAATTACTAACATTATTAAATAAGTTCTCATTAATAATAGGTGTTATATTTTTACCACTTACTTCAAAACCATTTTTTCTTCCTACTCCATATCTTACATTACCAATATAAAGAGGATTAGTAAGTATTGAATAAATAGTTGACTGATTCCAATGTCCTCCTCTTTTAGTTGGAACATTTAAGTCTTTTAACTTTTTAGCAATTTTAAGCATAGATTCGCCTTCTAAATACCAGTTATATATTTTCTTTACGTATAAGGCTTCATTTTTATTAACTTTAAGTTTTCCAATACCTACTAAATAATCATAACCAAATACTCCATTACAATTAGTATAATTACCTTCTTTAGTTTTTTGTTCATATCCAAAAGTAACTCTTTCTGCTAGATTTTCTCTTTCAAATTCTGCAAATATTCCAATAATCTTAACAAACATTCTTCCAACAGCATTAGAAGTATCTATTTTTTCTGTTTGAGAATTAAAAGTACAATTATTCTTATCAAATAGTTCTATTAAATAAATTAAATCCTTAACACTTCTAGTAAGTCTATCTAATTTATAAATTAAAACATTCTTAATTCTACCTTTCTTAACATCTTCAATTAATCTTGATACTTCTGGTCTTTCAGTCAAATTTTTACCAGAAATACCATCATCAACATAATAATCTACTATATCCCAATCATTAATGCTCGCATATTTGGTTAATTTATCTTTTTGAGCATGAATACTAAATCCTTCCGTAGCCTGTTCTTCAGTAGATACTCTGCAATAGATTGCTGTCTTCATAATTTATGCACTACTCCTTCCTAATTAGAAGTAATACATGCCCTTTCACTTAAAATTTTTGGAACACTAGTATTTAAGAAAAACTTCATAATTTCGATGGCTTTATTCTTAGATAAACAAGTCATATATCAGCCTCCTTTTCTTAACTTATTTCATCTAATTATACGAATATAGTTTCCAAATATTCCAAAAATACTATAGCAATATTCACTTACAAACAAATTTATTTTGTATGTTAATTTTTTTAAAAGCCTTATTATATAAGTAAAAACACTATAGCAATTATCCACTATAGTAATTTTTATATACGACTTTATTTGTATTAACAAGCCAATGATTCTCACCGGATACATCTATATAATCTTCATATGTACTAGTTATTTTAAGAGCTAATGGATATTTAATTAACTCTCTTGCGATTAGTGATAAATCACTTGCAGTCGTTAAATGTCCATCTTCATCAAGACCATGTGGATTTTTAAAAGTAGTGTTTTTACATCCAAGTTCTTTTGCCCTTTCATTCATCATTGAAACAAAATTTTCTTCAGTTCCTCCAATATATTCAGCAATAGCAACTGCTGCGTCATTAGCAGAAGCTATACCTATTCCTTTTATAAGATTTTCAACTGATACTTTAGTATTTTCTTCAACAAATATTTGAGTTCCTCCCATTGAACTAGCATTCTTAGATATTAAAACTTGGTCATCTAATTTAATTTTACCACTATCTAATGCTTCCATAGTAAGTAAAAGAGTCATTATTTTTGTCATACTCGCAGGACTTCTTTTTTCATTAGATTTTTTTTCATATAAGACTTTACCAGTACTTGCCTCTACAAGAATTGCTTCTTTACTATATTTAGCCAAATCAACACTAGCATTTACTCTTACGCACATCAGTATTATTAAAAAAACAATCATTAATTTTTTCATTATATCACCTAGTTAACTATATGATATTAATATTTTTTTATAATTAAAAAGCAGTATTTCTACTACTTCTTTGTTATTTTTTTAACTACTTCTTCTGGATTTTTAGCTACAGCTTTAAATGCATCTAATATTTCCATTGGTAAACACATTAGTATAGTATTTGATTGATTACTACTAATATCACTAATTGTAGATAATGTTCTTAAATGAAGTGCTCCTGGTGTACTTGACATTGTATTTGCGGCTTCAGCTAAATTTTTAGCAGCTTCTACTTCACCTTGAGCTTTTGTTATAACAGCAGCTTTTTCACGTTCAGCTTCTGCAGCTCTTGCTATTACTCTTTTCATTTCTTCTGGTAAAGATACATCTTTAAGCTCAACATTTTCAACTTTAATTCCCCATGGATCTGTTGCTTCATCTATTATTTTACAAATAGATTCAGATAATTTTTCACGCTCAGCTAATAGTTCATCTAAAGATACACTACCTACTACATTTCTCATAGTAGTTTGAGCAAGTTGACTAACTGCATAATAGAAATTCTCAACTTCTAATATAGCTTTACTAGCATCAAAGATCTTATAATAAATAACTGCATTTATTCTTACTGAAACATTATCTCTAGTAATCGCATCTTGTTCTGGTACATCAACTGCTTTAGTTCTAATATCTACTTTTTTATATGATTGAAAAATAGGTATTACAAAATTCCATCCTGGTTTCATTATAGTATTAAATTTACCAAAATTGAATTTAATTCCCCTTTCATATTCATTAACTTGTACTATACTTTTTAAAACTATGATTACAATAATAGCTATTATAATTATTTCCATATACATAAGTTCTCCTTTCTATTTAAATTATATCATAAAAAAAGAATAATAATACTACTATTCTATTTTACCAATCATTTTTTCCTTCATATCCTTGTGTAGTGTATTTAGGACATTTAATATATCCAACATAAACAATACCAGAACCAGAATTAACAACTTTAGCATATCCACTACATGATTTACCATTCTCATCTAGTAAATCACTAATATATCCATTATATTTTAAAGTAGAAAGTCTAACAATCATTTCATTTTCATTCATTTCATATTCATAATACTTTTGAAAATATTTTTTAGTAGATTCAATCAATTTATTTTCTAGTGATGTATAATCAAAAGTTTCTCTATCAACATTTTGTATCGGAGCATTAGGATTTTCTCCTAATAAGCCAATTCTATTTAAGCCAATAGATACTATAACTAAACATATTACAAATAATAATATAATTACTAATTCTACTCTTAGTCCCCAACCTTTTTTATTCATACTCATTCACCTTCTTAATTATATAATATTTTTATTTTTAGAGCAATTCTTCTATTTTATCTTTTATATTACTAGGTAAGTCTTTAATTATATCTTTTATTTTATTATTTTTTTCATTTAATAAAAGCAATGACTCATATTTATCAAGTTTATCAACTATTTGATTTAAAAATTTACTCGCATAAGATTTACTTACTTCATATAAATCAGCTATTTCTTGCATAGAATAATCTTCAAAATAATAATATTCAAAATAACTTTTTTCTCTTTCTGTTAACAATTTATTATAAATCTCATATAATGTTAAAATATATTCTCTTTCTACCATTAGAACTCCTTAAATAAACCATATATATATTTTTCTATATCAAAAGGTATTAAATCAGTTTCTTTTTCACCAAGTCCTACAAATTTTACTGGTATATTTGTGTTCTCTTTTATAGCAAGTACTATTCCACCTTTAGCTGTCCCATCAAGTTTAGTAAGTACTATTCCTGTTATATCAGTAATTTCTTTAAAATTCTTAGCCTGACTTATACCATTTTGTCCAGTAGTAGCGTCGATAACAAGTAATGTTTCAATAGGATTATTTGGCACTATATCTTTAATAACTCTATTCATTTTTTCAAGTTCTTTCATTAAATTAACTTTATTTTGAAGTCTTCCCGCTGTATCAATAAGAACAACATCTACATTTTCTTTTTTTGCTTCTAAAAGTCCATCATATATTACAGCAGAAGGGTCTTTTCTATCATCTCCAAAGAATAATAAATCAAGTTTATTTGCCCATTCTTTAAGCTGATTAACAGCTCCTGCTCTAAAAGTATCACCTGCTATTACCATAACCTTTTTATTATCATTTTTTAATTTATTTGCTATCTTAGCAATACTTGTAGTTTTACCAACACCATTTACTCCTACAAATAGTACAACATTTAATTCATTATCTTTTAAATTTAATTTTGATGTTAATATATCATTACCTACATATATCATCAAAAGTTCATCAACTATTACTTCCTTTAAATATTCAAAGTTAGTTATATTTTCACTCTTAACTCTTTTTCTTAATTTATCAGTAAATGACATAACTGTATTTATACCAACATCAGCTGTAATTAATATTTCTTCTAATTCATCATAAAATTCATCATTAATTTTAGTATATTTAATACCTAATAATGACAATTTATTAACAAAATTATCTCTTGATTTAGAAAGTCCAGTTACATATTTTTCTGTTTCTATTTTTTCTTCTTTTTCTATTTTAGTTAATTTTTTATCTTCTTTTTCTTCTTGCTTTATAAAAGCATTTTTAATTTTACTAAATAATCCCATTCATAATCACCTAAAGTTATTATACACTAACTATCTAGACAAATCAAAAAAAATTTGTTATAATTAAATGCACAAAAGAACTTTTTTTGAAGGGATGATATAATGAATAGCAAAAATAAAGAGACTTTAGTCTGTGCTTTAGGTGGCTTAGGCGAAGTTGGTAAAAATATGTATGTTGTTGCACATGAAGAAGAACTTTTTATAATAGACTGTGGAGTAATGTTCCCAGAAGATGATTTAATGGGAATAGACTATGTTCTAGCTGATTATACAGTTCTTAAAAATATGCAAGAAAAAATTAAAGGATTAATTATCACACATGGTCATGAAGACCATATTGGAGGTATTTCTTTCCTTTTACAAAATATAAATATTCCTGTTATATATACACCTAATATTGCAGGAAAATTAATTAAAAATAAATTAAGTGAAAGAAATGTTCCATGTCCTAAAATGGTTACTATAAATGAAGAGTTAAATATAAAAACTAAATATTTTAATATTGAATTTTTTACAACAACTCACTCTATTCCAGATTCATTTGGTATGGCAATTAAAACTCCTAATGGAACTATAGTTGAAACAGGAGACTTCAAATTTGATTTAACTCCTATTGGACCAGTTGCTAATATGGGTAAAATGGCTGCTATTGGTAATGATGGTGTTACTCTTTTATTAAGTGATTCTACTAATGCTTTAGTACCAGGATTTTCTAATAGTGAATCTGTTGTTGATGAAGCACTTGGTGAAATATTTTCAGCTAATCCAAATGCAAGAATTATTTTAGCAACATTTGCAAGTAATATTTATAGGCTTACTCATATTATAGAAACTTGTAAAGAAAATAATAGAAAAGTAGCATTATTTGGAAGAAGTATGAATACTAGTATAGAAATAGCTACTGAATGTGGTTATATTAAAGATAAAGATATATTTATAACTAGTGATGAAGCTAATAAATTAGACCCATCTAAAGTTTGTTTGTTATGTACAGGTTCTCAAGGTGAACCACTAGCGGCATTATCAAGAATAGCTAATGGTAATGATAGAAATATAACTCTTATGCCTGATGATGTTGTTATATTCTCATCATCCCCTATACCTGGTAATGCAATGTCTATTAATAGAATAATAAATAAATTATATTTAAAAGGTGCTAAAGTATATACAAATACTAGTGAATATGATGTGCATACAAGTGGACATGCTAAACAAGAAGAATTAAAATTATTATTAAGACTTATAAGACCAAAATATTTTATGCCAATGCATGGCGAATATAGAATGCTCGCATCTCATGCTTCTCTTGGCCATTTATGTGATATACCAAAAGAAAATACATTTGTACTTAAAAATGGTGATATACTTGCTTTAAAAGATGGTAATGTTTATAGAAAAGGAAATATACCAATTAATGATATATATGTCGATGGTAATAGAATTGGAGATGTTGGTCTTTCAATAATTAAAGACAGAAAAATAATGTCTACAGATGGTGTATTAGTAGTAATACTTAACATCGATTTAAAAAACAAAAAAATGTTAATAGAGCCAAATATTACAACAAGAGGCTTTGTTGTTGTTAATGAAAATCAAGACTTAATTAAAAAAATTCAAGATAAAACAAGTATCATTACACTAAATGAACTTGAAAAAGATTATTTTAGTCTTACTGATTTAAAAAATAGAATAATACTTGAAATAAATTCTTACGTAATAGAATTAACTGGTAGAAGACCAATTATTATTCCAATGATTTTAATATCAAATGAAAAGTAGAGATTTCTCTACTTTTTTAATGTTCTAGTTAAAACGATATCTCTTTTAGGATGTTCAAAATCAATGTATTTAAGATTAAAACTATTAACTTTTAAATCTTTAGAACTTATACTACACACTAAAAATCCTTTATTCACAATATAATTACCTTTCATATCAGATAATGTTGGTACTTTTATTCTCGTATTAGTTTTATTATAATTACATCTATATTGATGCGAATGACCAACAAAATCTATAAGAGTAATATAATCTTTTATACTATTTTTGAGTCTTGATATTTCATGTTTTAAAGATATATATTTATCATTAACTTTTAAATATGAAGATCTATATCCTAAAATTTCAAAATCCTTTCTTTCTGTTAATAAAGGTGCAATATCAATTCCATAATGATATATCGAATAAACATCGTGATTAGCAAGTAATATCAAATTTTTAATATTCTTTTCATAACAATAATCCTTAAGTACATGATTTACTTGAGAATCTATTGTACTATATTCACTTTTACACCTTCCAAAGTCATCATATGAACCTTCTATTAAATCACCTGCATGTAAAATATATTTAATATTATTTTTAGATGCATATTCATATACATGTTCTAAATATTCTATATTTTCAAAAACACTTCCAAAATGAGTATCAGAAATAACTATAAACTTAAATTCATTTTCCTCATTTATTTCAAATACTTGTTGACACATAGAATTTGTATTAATAATTTTACCATCATATTCAAGTATCATATTTTCATTATTTTTAGTAATGATACTTTTATTTCTAGAAAAGTTTCTTGATTTAAGATAAGTTATAATATCATAAGTAGTCTTTTTAATTAAATTAATATCAATAGTATTATGTTTATCATTAATAGATTCATAATAAATACTTTTCAATATAAATAATAACTCTTTCTCATCAATATTTAATATGTTTAATATATCTACTCCATTTATTCCATTATTAATAAGATTTAATATTTGATTTCTTTTTTCATTGTCTATAAAACATACTGTATACCTAATTTTATTATTTTTATATAATACTTTATCAATAAGTTCTAACATATAAAAATCACTACAATTATAAGACATCAAAATATCACTCTTAATACCCTTTAATACTGTAATTATATATTTTCTATCAAAATTTAATTCTTTACATATATCTTCTAACGACATATTTTTAAGAATCATTGATTTAATAATTTCATTTAAACTATAATATGTTTCCATATAACCTCTACTACTAGATTAGCATAATAAATATTTAAAAACAATTATTATTATATTTTATTATAATAAAAAATAGAATTATTCCATTATATTCTATTTTTTAGTTTCTTTTTCATTTAACATTTTAATTATTTTATTTTGATTAGCAGCTAATTTTATCATTTGATCATGTAATTCTTCTAATATGAGTTCACTTTTTAAATCAGTTTTATAATCATTTTTACCTCTTAAAGTATCTTTTTTAGCAGCTCTATTTTGACTCATCATAATAATCGGAGCCTGTAATGCCGCAACACATGATAAAAACAAATTAAGTAATATGAATGGATATGGATCAAATGCCTTTATTGCTAGTAAATAATTTATAACCATCCAAGATATTAAAACTATTATAAAAATAATTATAAATGACCAACTACCAGCTATCTCAGTTATTTTATCAGCAAGTTTATCACTCCATGTTTCATTCTCTTCTGCTTGTTTATCAACATCTATAGCAATCGGTTCATTAAATAGTATTTCCATTAATTGTTCTTCATCTTCATTTTCAAGTTCTTTATTTTTCAAAAGCATTTTTACAATATCTTTTTTTGTTTTACTTTGTTTTTCCATATTACACCTCTATTATTAATATATAACAAATAAATTTATAAGTAAATATCTTATTTACATTGGATTAACATGTATAACTACTAAATATATTTCTTCAATCTCATTTATTATTTTTTCTTCTAAGTTATTTGCTATCTCATGACTATCAAATGTAGACATATTACCATCAACATAAATGGTAAATGATATTTGATATTTATATCCTACCGGAGTTGAATTAAAATGAATTACTTTTTTAACTTGTTTTTCCTTTTTTATAATATTTAAAACTTTATTCTTAGTTACAATTGAAATAGATTTGTCCATTAAAACATTATAACTCTCAATAAATAATTTAATAGCAGTATACATTATCCAAATAGATATTATACTACCAACTATACCATCAAAGAAAAATATATTATATGACAATAAAATACATGATATTAAGTTTAAACTTGTTATAATGGTATCATTTAAATGATCTTTTGATGCAGCTAATATTAATAAATTATTATGTTTTTTATAAAGTTTATTTGTATATAAATATAATGAAAGTTTAACTATAATAGTTGTTATACAAACAACTATTAACCATATAGAAAATGAATATTCACTTCCATAAAACAATGATACTATAGAGTTTTTTAATACTAATATTGCCATTAATATCATCGATATACTAATCAACATAGAATAAATATATTCAGCCTTACCATGACCTAAATTATGATCAGCATCAGCCTTCTTACTTGATATTTTATTTCCAACATATGTCATTAATGATGAAAATATATCACCAAAACTATTAAATGCATCCGCAATCATAGCTTGACTACCACTCAAAATTGCAACTATTCCCTTAATAATAAGTAAAAATAAGTTACCAATTATTCCAAATACACTAGCTACTTTAGTACTTTTAAATCTATCCATAAATCCTCCTTAATATTTTATTCAAAATATTTTATTGTGAATATAGTTCCTGTCTTATTTGAATTATGACCCTTATAAAATCTTTCAAATATATGAGGTAATTCTTTTTTTGCTTTTTCCTAATCCATTATCTCTAATTACTATTCTAGAATATACTTTATTTTAGTATAATTTATTTCTACAAAGTTTCCACTATTACTATGTTCAATAGAATTTTTAAGTATATACACATAAGTGACATAAATTAAATTAAAATAAAAACCTTCAAAAGAAGGTTTATAAACCTAATTGGTGGAGAATGTGGGACTTGAACCCGCGACCCCCTGCGTGCAAGGCAGGTGCTCTAGCCAACTGAGCTAATTCCCCATTAGGTAGGCACTTGATAAACATCAAGCATATAAATATTATCATAAATATTTACTTTATGTCAAGTATATTTAATTATTTTGCTAAAATATTCATGATTTCAAGTGCCAATTTCATATTATCATGCCTAATTTTGTCATTCTCCACCTTAATTAAAGGTTTATTTATATGTTCTATTTTAATTTTCTTAGAATCTATAAAAACTAAATCTTTTTGCTCAAGTGTTTCATATATTTTCTGAGTCTTTTTTGATACCTTTTTACTATTAGTAATAACTGTATTTATTTTTCTCTTACCTAAATATGAATTTAATAAATTTATATGATCACTCGCAGAAAAATCATCAGTCTCTCCAGGTTGCGTCATAACATTACATATATATATTATTTTAGCATTAGAAGAATCTATTGCTTTTATAACTTCTTTACATAACAAATGAGGAATAATACTTGTAAAAACACTTCCCATACTTAATATAATCGCATCAGCATCTTTAATTCTTTTAATAACTGTTTTATTTACTTTAGGATTTATTTTATAATATATTTTTTCAATTTTTTTATCACTTGATGTAATATTATGCTCACCTTCGATAATTGATCCATCTGTCATTTTGCCCATCAAAACAACATTATCATTTGTAAGAGGTAATACTTCTCCCTTAAGATTTAATATTTTACTTATTTGAAGCACAGCATTTGATAAATTTCCATATACATCTGTTAATCCAGCAATTAACAAATTTCCTAATGAATGTCCATTTAAATCTCCATTAGATTTAAATCTATAATTAAACATTTTTTCAACTATATCTTCAGTCTCAGCAAGCGATATTAATACGCTTCTTATATCTCCTACTGCTGGCAAATTAAGTTCTTGTCTTATTTTACCACTACTTCTACCATCATCAGATACACTAACAACTGCAGTAATATTAAAAGGAAATCTTTTAAGTCCTTTTAATAATACTGATTGTCCTGTTCCTCCACCTAATACCACTATATTTTTATCCATTATTTCCCCCAATATGCTAGATACTCTTCTAGACATAAATTTTCATTGTATATTATTGTTGATGCGTCACTACCTACATATCTAAGTCTCCATGTTGAAGAATTAAATTTTGTTAAATTTTCCTTATCATTAGGAAATCTAAATATAAAACCATATTTATATGCATTTTCTTTTAACCATATGTATTCTTCAGATTCGCTAGGATTATCTATTACTTTATTATATGGCATTAAATCAAATGAAAGACCTGTTTGATATTCAGAATGTCCAGGTTTAGCTACATAAATATCAGCTTCACTTTCTCCAAAACTATTTTTATAATTATTATAAATATTTTCTTGTTCTTTATAACTCCTATAACCATCTGATACTACAAAAATATATCCTTCTTCCTTACCTGCTTCTATCAAAGTTATTATATCATTTAATATACTATTGCTTATCTTTTTGCCAGCATATGCATAAAGAGATGGAATATCAACTATATCATCAGGTTCATAATCAGATGATAATCCATATATTCTATTAACCAGTATTAAATCCCCTTTAGATGTATCAGCTTCCTTTTCATTATCTAACCAATCAACATTAGCTTCTGTATTTATAATCGCAACTATATCACCATTATTTTTACTATTATTTTCTTTTTTATATTCTAAATACTTATCAAGATTTTTAAATAAAAAATACTTTTCTTTAGATAAACTAACTATATCACTGTTCTTTTTCAATGTTAATAACTTGTTAATTTCATCTTTAGTTAATTCTTTTGTTAGTGTATCCACTTCTTTTTGACTGTATCCTATATTTGATAGCTTATATTCACTAGTAGCTCTATAATTAATAAATGTCACTAATTTAATAATACCAAATATTATCAAGCATAAAACTACTATAAAAGAAATTAATCTTAAATAATTAAGTTTTCTAACAATCATTTTATCACCAATATAATTATACCACATATAAAAGAAAAAAATAAATCACAATGGATTTATTTTATTTCGTACACTGTTCCCTCTCTTGTATCTTTTAAAACAATTCCTTTTTCTAATAATTCATTTCTTATAGAATCAGCTAGTTCATAATTACCTTCTTTTTTAGCAACTTTTCTTTTAGAAATCATATCTTCTATATAAGCAATTAATTCTTCATCATGTTTTTCTTCCTTCATTAAATCAAGTGATAGTACTTTATCAAATGATTTAATTAATTCAAGTTTAGTATTATTATTTATATTACTTTTAAGAACATCATATAGTACAGTTAATGAATTAGATGTATTTAAATTATCACATAATGTTTCTTTAAATTTATTATTATATTTATCAAATTCAATTTTGTCAATTTCACTATCATCTTCATTAATAGTTTTAATTCTACTAATCAATTTTTCATATGTATTTTGTGCTCCTTGTAAAGAATCATATGTAAATAATAATTGTTTTTGATAATGAGATTGTAGACAAAATAATCTATATGCTAAAGGATTAAAACCTTTCTTAATAAGTAAATCAACAGTCAAAAATTCACCATTAGATTTACTCATTTTACCACTTTTATCATTTAAGTGTTCAACATGGAACCAATAATTACACCATTTCTTACCTATATAACTTTCAGTTTGTGCTATTTCATTAGTATGATGTGGAAAAATATTATCAACCCCACCACAATGTATATCTAACTCTTTACCAAGATATTTTAATGAAATACATGAACATTCAATATGCCATCCAGGATATCCAATACCCCATGGACTTTCCCATTTTAATTCTTGACTATCAAATTTAGATTTAGTAAACCAAAGTACAAAATCAGTCTTATTTTTCTTATTTGTATCTTCTTCTACACTATCTCTAACGCCATGCATTAAGTCTTCTTCATTATGATTAGTTAATTGATAATATTCTTTTAATTTAGATGTATCAAAATAAACATTACCATTAGCAAAATAAGCATATCCTTTTTCCATCAAAACTTCTATAAATTTAATATAATCATCTATTAAACTAGTTGCTGGAACAACTATATCAGGCCATTTAATATTTAACCTATCACAATCATTTTTGAAACATTTAGTATAATAATCAGCTATTTCTAATACTGTTTTATGTTCTCTTTTAGCACCCTTAAGCATCTTATCTTCACCAGTGTCAGCATCGCTAGATAAATGTCCCACATCTGTAATATTCATAACTCTTTTAACATTATATCCACAATAATTAAGTGCTTTTTCAAGTACATCTTCACAAATGTACGATCTCAAATTACCAATATGAGCATAATGATATACAGTAGGACCACAAGTATACATAGTTACCTTATCTTTATTATATGGTATAAATTCTTCTACTTTATGTCCAAGTGTATTATAAATTTTAAATGACACAATACTCACCTCTCTTATGATTCTACCATATTTTATTATTTAATTCCATTTTTATATCAAAAAAGAATGAATTATTCACTCTTTTTAATTTTTTCTTCCTCAGTAACATTAAATAAATCATTTCTAACTTTCTTACTAATTTCATCATATAAAGCTTTATTATTTTTAAGTACAAGTTTAACATTTTCTTTTCCTTGACCAATTTTTTCACCTTTATAACTAAACCATGCACCACTCTTATCAACAATTCCAATATTAGTTGCTAAATCAATAACTTCTCCTATTTTAGAAATACCTTCGCCATACATAATTTCAACTTCAGCTGTTTTAAATGGAGGAGCAACTTTATTTTTAACTACTTTAATAATTGTTTTATTACCAAGAACATCACCATTTACTTTAATTTGTTCACCACGTCTAACATCTAACCTAACTGTTGAATAAAACTTAAGTGCTCTTCCACCAGGGGTAGTTTCAGGATTTCCAAACATAACTCCAACTTTTTCTCTTAATTGATTTATAAATATACAGATAGTATTAGTTTTATTAACTATACCACCCAATTTTCTTAATGCTTGACTCATAAGCCTTGCTTGTAAACCAACATGACTATCTCCCATCTCACCTTCTATTTCAGCTTGAGGAACTAAGGCAGCAACAGAATCAATTACAATAATACTCATAGCTTCACTTCTAACTAAAGCTTCTACTATTTCTAATGCTTGTTCACCTGTATCAGGTTGTGATAATAATAATTCATCAGTATCAACACCCAATTTTTTAGCATATACAGGATCTAAAGCATGCTCAGCGTCTATAAAAGCTGCTCTTCCACCAGTCTTTTGTACTTCGGCAATAGCATGTAGAGCAATAGTAGTTTTACCACTTGATTCAGGTCCAAATATTTCAATTATTCTTCCCTTTGGATAACCACCTACACCTAATGCTCTATCTAGCATCAAAGAACCACTTGATACTACATCAACATTTCTAACACCTTTTTCTCCTAATTTCATAATAGCGCCTTTACCAAATTGTTTTTCAATGTCAGCAAGCACTTGATCTAAAGTTTTATCTTTGTCTTTTTTCATAGTTAATTCTCCTTTGATAATTTAATTGTAAACTAAATATTTTTCTTTGTCAATACTTTTTTACAAACAATTGTTTGATATAAAAAACTAAATATTATTCTAAAAGTTTATTCATAATTATTTTTTACTATTTAACTAACAATAATAACTATTATTTATCAATGAAAAAAGAATAAAACCAAATTTATTCCTTTTTTATTTTAATTATTCAATATATATTTTTTATTTTTAACATAATATTCTACGCCAGATATAACTGATAAAACTGTAGCTATCATAATTAATGTTCTAGCAGGATTAATATTTATTAATGAAAATGGTAAATCATAAAAGAACAATAATGTAATACCACACATCATACATGCAGTTTTAATTTTACCTGCTTTAGATGCCCCAACCGCTCCTGACTTTTGTCCAGCAACCATTTTAATAGAATCAACTATTATATCTCTTGAAACAATAACAACCGGAACAACAACACTTATGTATCCATTAACTGCTAATATAATTAAAATAGCATTAACAAGTATTTTATCAGCTATCGCATCCATAACTTTTCCTAAATCAGTAACTAAATTATGTTTTCTAGCCAAATGTCCATCTAAAAAGTCCGTCAATGAAGCTACTAAGAAAATAATACCACATATAATATATTTACTATTTATAATTATCTTTCCATTAATTTGAAATTCAGGAAAATCAATTCCTATTCTATTCATAGGAAATATCATAAGAATTATTAATAAAATAGAAAGAAATATTCTACCTATAGTTATTTTATTTGGAACATTCATATTAAAATCTCCTTTCAATCTCATCAAATACAATAGATAAATTATCTACATTACTATTTTTAATAAAATGAACTATTAATATCATTAATGTTATCATCACAATTATTGAAACTAAATATATAACAATGTATTTATAATTATTTTTTTTCTTAGGTGATGTGTATGGTGATACTACTTTATTTTCTTCTTGCTTTTTCTCTATAACTTTCATTTCTTTGGTTTTTTCTAATATATCATTAACAGGTATTCTAGATGTATATCCAAATATAAAATCATTAAATTTATCCATTATTTCATCTTCATCAAGATTTAAATATATAGTATATTTTTTAATTAAATCTTTAAGAAAAAATATATCTTTAAAAGCATTGGCATTTCCATCTTCTAAATTATCAAGTTGACTTTCAGTAATATTTAAGTCTCTTAAAACTTCTTCTTTAGAAAGTTCAATACTTTCTCTTGCTTCTTTGAAGCATTGTCCTATTTCTTTCACATTACTCTCCCATAAAATAAAAAAAACAATAATTTTTAATAAGCCATGTTCTGTACCTTAAAAAAGGTGACAAACATTTATCTAAGGATTACTCCTTCCCTTACTCCTTTATTATTCATTCGTAAGAGTTCCCCTACCAATTTTGGGTTTCTCACTCGTGGGGTTTACCTCGTTCCACTACTCTTATTCCTAAGAGTCATCGTCACTATGGCACTTTTATAGCTAATCTAATCAGGTCTTGATTATTTCGCAGCCGTTAGTACATTGTACTACCTAAGGTTATTTTTTCCCTTAGCACGAACACTTTCATACATTCCAGCATGAGTGAGCATGGACTTTCCTCTACATATTAAATATGCAGCGTTTGTCTAAAAAATTATTCTTCTCCATAAACTACTTTTTCTAAATCACTGATTCTTTTCAATAAATCAACATTAGTAACACCCTTTGGGCTTGTAGATTTAGCTATTTCAAGCGATGACTTTAAGTTTCTAATCTCTGCCTTTAATTTAGCATTATCAGACTCTAATGCTTTAATTTCAGTTATCAATCTTTTAGTCGTTGTTTCAAAATCAATGTAATCTTTTATAATTAAATCTAAAAATTGATCTACTTCTTGTGGTCTATATCCTCTAGCATCTATTTTAAAATCCTTTTCAAGTATTTCCCTAGCAGTTAGAAACTTTTTATCATCATACATACTTTTTAGCCTCTCTTCCAACATAATTTTACTACAAAAGATATAGATAAGTCAATATCATCAAAAAAGCAAACCATCAAAGTTTGCCAATATATTCAATTATCACCTCATCTAGTATATTATCGAACTCTTTAAAACACTTATTTATATTCTTTATATGCCCACCTCCACATAAATAATACTATATAAAGAATATAATTTCATTCATTTTGACAAAACTAGTCATATTTTTTATTCGAATACTTTTCCTAATAAATCTTCTTTCTTTTTACCATTCAAATAATCGCTTACAAACATTTCTTTTTTACCACTTGGTTTAATTTTAGTAATTATTATTTCTCCATCAATACAACTAACACCTATAGCATCTTTATATATATTTATTATTTGACCTGGTATACCTTTATTATTCTTTCCAATTCTAGACTTACATATTTTAATTATTTGACCATCTAAAACAGCATAACTAACAGGGAATGGATACATCCCTCTTATATGATTATATACTTCTTTAACAGGCTTATTAAAATTAATTTTTTCTTCCTCTCTTTTAATATTATATGCGAATGTAACTTCACTCTCATCTTGTTTTATTCTTTTATTAGTACTATTAAATATAGAAGGAAGCGTCTTTAAAAGCAAATCTCTACCAAGTAAACTTAATTTATCATGAATAATAGATACATCATCAGTATCATTAATTTTAATTTCACTTTGAGTTATTATATCCCCATCATCCATACCAGGTGCCATATACATAATAGTTATTCCTGTTTTATCATACCCATTCATTATTGCCCTATGTAATGGACTACCTCCCCTTAATTTAGGAAGTAGTGATGCATGAACATTAATCGCATGATATTTAGGCGTATCAAGTAATATACTTGGTATTATTTGGCCATATGCACATGTAATAATAATATCAGGATTACACTCTAATATTTTTTCATAATCATTTCTAATTTTTTCAGGTTGAAAAACAGGTATATTATATTTCAAAGCAATCTCTTTTATTGGACTATATTTAAGTTCATGCTTTCTACCCACATAAGAATCAGGTTGAGTAACAACCATAACTACTTTAGTATTTTCAATTAACATTTTAAGAACTGGAACACTAAATTCAGGAGTCCCCATAAAAACTACTTTTTTATCCTTCATAAAATCACCTTTTTCATTATATTAAATGTTTATATTAATATCAACAGTAGTATCTTTAAATGTCATATTATTTATTTCTTTTAATACTTCTCTTAACTTATCATCTTTTTTATATTTAATTAATATATTAAATCTATATTTATTATTAAGTTTAACTATAGAATTAATAGATGGACCAAGTATAATATATGACTCATCTAAATTATTATCCAAATATTTTTTAACTTTATTAGATATTATTGTCGCATTTTCAAATTTATCACTTACAATCATTAAACTACATATATAAAAATATGGTGGATAATTAAGTTTTTTTCTAATATTCATTTCATAGTTAAAGAAAGTATTATAGTCATTCTTAATAACTGAGTTATATACATAATTATCTTTATTGTATGTCTGAATAATTACTTTACCAGGTAAGTTGAATCTACCAACTCTACCACTTGTTTGACTTAAAAGTTCATATGTTTTCTCAGCACTTCTAAAGTCAGGAATAGACAAACTACTATCAGGATTAATTATTCCAACTAAAGTTACATTCTCAAAATTAAGACCTTTTGATATCATTTGAGTACCAATAAGTATTTTATAATTACCACTAGAAAATTCACTTATAAGTTTTTGATGAGCATTCTTGCGACTAGTAGTATCAGCATCCATACGAAGAACCCCGACATTATATTTCTTTTCAATAATAGTTTGTAATTTTTCTGTACCAAGACCTAAATCTCTAATCGCATCCTCATGACACTTTGGACATATTTTACTACTAAATGTTCTATATCCACAATAATGACAAGAATAATTACTGCTACTTTTATGATATATAAGTGATATATCACAATTAGGACATTTAACAACATAACCACAACTATTACAAGATAAAAATGTTGAATAACCTCGTCTATTTAATAATAATATAACTTGTTCACCATGAGAAATTGTCTTTTTTATTTCATTATCTAAAACAGATGAAATAATATAATTATGTTTTTTAGCTTCTTGTTGCATATCTACTATTTCATATTTAGGTAAACTATTACTAATTCTTTTAGTAAGACTTATTAAATGAAATACTCCTTTTTTAGCACGCGCATATTGTTCAAGTAAAGGAGTGGCACTTCCTAAAAGAACTTTGCAGTTATTATATTCACTTCTTTTAAATGCTACGTCTATGGCATTATATTTAGGATTATTTTCTTGTTTATAAGTAGTGCTTTGACATTCATCAACAATTATTAAACCTAGATTAGTAAGAGGCATAAAAATAGCACTTCTAGCACCAACTACTACACTAGCTTCTTTATTAAGAATTTTCCTATATTCATCATA